>NZ_LMCG01000046.1:0-386327 GCF_001623065.1 Pseudovibrio sp. Ad46
CAGAGGCCGTGCAATCTGGTGTGAATGGCCACCCAACCTTCCGCCATGCAGCGAATCTTCAGCAAGTCCTTGACCTCGCCGTTGAAAGCAGCACGGCCGGCGGTTATCGGGATATCCCGATAACCGCACAGCTGCAGAACGCATAATCAACAAAAAGGAGAGCAATTGCTCTCCTTTTTTGATCTGCAATCTACCCTTGTATACTCCGTGAAAACTATGGACAATAATTAGAACTAAATCTCTAGTTATAAATGTAGTGGTAAATATTCTTTTCCAAACACCCAAAGAAACATCGGCACGATGTTGAATGCAAATTCTATTTCAACTCAAATGCCCTATAAGACTTAATGTTGCGCAAAAATGCGCCAAGCAGTACTAATACATCAACAAAATTTATAATATAAATACACACCAATACTTACGCATACTTCGGTGTTTAGATTTCATTATTCCTAAACGAAACATTAAAGACAATTATAACTAAATCTTTCCCTTAATTATCTGCAGTGAAGCATTGCGATTATCTTTGAGTTTAATTATTCAGTGCATGCAATTTTATTTTGAGTCTAGCCGAGGATCTTGTGCCAGTACCTCCTGAGCTTCTTTCAGTTGCAGTAGAGCAATGTTCTGAAACCATCATGGTTGCAGATCATGAAGGTACAATTGTCTATGTGAATTCGCAGTTTGAGAAAGCGACCGGATACTCCGCAGAATACGCTGTTGGTCGAAATCTGGACTTCCTGCGCTCCGGTAAGACACCACGCGAAACCTTTGATGATCTCTGGACAACCTTGAACCATGGCAAGCCATGGGAAGGTGAGTTCATCAACCGGCGCAAGGATGGCTCCGAGTACGTCGAGCACTCCAAGATCTCTCCGGTTGAATGGCAAGGTGGCAGTGCGAACAAGAAGTACTATCTGGCGATCAAGAAAGACATCACGGCTAAAAAAGAGAGCGAAGAGGAACTTTCCAAGCTCGCTTACACCGATGCTCTGACTGGCCTGCCAAACCGCGCGCACTTTCTGCAAGAGTTGGAAAGCGCTGTTGCAACGACCAAGGATGGTTCAAACCAGTGCGCTGTCATTTATATGGATCTGGATCGTTTTAAAGAGATCAACGATACATTGGGGCATGACGCTGGCGATCAGTTCCTGGTGCAGGCCGCTAAGCGCTTTGAGAGCGTCTTGACCGAGAATGCCCTGCTCTCTCGCCTTGGTGGTGACGAGTTTGTCATTTTGCTGCGAGATACTTCCAACGCGGAAGCCGAAATGACGGTTCACCGTCTGGAGACAGCAATGGTCGCCCCGATTGATTTGGGCGAGCAATCTCCAATTCTTTCTGCAAGTATCGGCGTTGCTGTGAGCCAGCTGGCAAGTGCGTCCAGCAGCACCATGCTCAAGCAAGCCGACATTGCCATGTACCATTCCAAGTACAACAATCTCGGCTTCAGCTTCTACACCTGTCAGATGGAAGAAGCCGTCGTTCGCAAAGTTCTGATTTCCGAAAAGCTCACAGCTGCTATTGAGGAAGGCAACTTACGCCTCAAGTATCAGCCAATTGTAGAGCTGAAGAACGACAAGCTTTACGGCGTTGAAGCATTGATGCGTTGGGAAGACCCGGACCTTGGTGCGATCTCCCCCTCCGAGTTCATTCCGATTGCCGAATGTCAAAATATGATCGACGACATTTCAGACTGGCTCTTCCGCGAGACAGCTTGCCAATATCGTCAATGGGTTGCTGAAGGGTTCGAGTTCGCAGGCCGCATCGCAATCAACCTTTCGGAACGAGAGCTGGCAAAGCCAAATCGTGTGGTCGAGATTCTCGCTCTGCTGCAGAGCCTGGAAGTTCCACCAGAAATCTACGAGATTGAATTGAGTGAGTCCGCATTCATCAACGAAACAGGCCATACTCAAATCAATCTAGATGCCCTTGCCAATGCTGGCATGATCATCGCCATTGATGACTTTGGCACCGGCCACTCTGCGCTTTGGCAACTACGTACCCAAAAGCTGGACAAGCTCAAGATTGATCATAGCTTTGTGCAGAGGATGGAAACAGATCAGGCCACACGCGATATTGTTGAAGCAATCACCGCGATGGCCAGCCTGCTCGATCTGAAGGTTATTGCAGAAGGCGTTGAAAACCTGACGCAAGTTGACCTGCTCAAAGATATCAAATGCTGCTATGCGCAAGGCTATCATTTCGCCAAGCCTCTAACGGCAAAAATCTTTGCCACTGACTGGCTTGGAAAGGCTCAGGCAGTCGCCTAAGCCTTTAGTTCCGCGAGTTCAAACTCACGACCATCTTCACCCAGAGAAAACTCCGCATAATCCTTGATGGCTTCAGCCACGGCAGGTCTGGACGCGTCATCAATGTGGTACAGCAGCCAGCGACTGCCTGCTTTTCGCGGCAAGTCTTTTACATCTGCCCAGGAGCCATGCCCGTTTGCAGCAGTCATGTATTCGCATTCTATGAAGGCAAGGTCCGCCTGTGCAGCAAGCAGCTCCCCTTCTGGAGACAAAAGGCCATCGCCTGAATAAAACAGGGTTACAGTTTCGCTTTTGAGCTGCAGGCTGCGGTTTGGAACTGAATGATTGCTGGCGGTGGTCGCCGCATTCCAAGGCCCAACGACTGCCAAGTCCTCAGAATCTTGCCAGTGGAGGTCAAACCCCAGGTCTTTTTCCGGCCAGTACGCAAACTCCATAAGCCGATACAAAGCCTGATGCTGAGAAGCCTGACGAAAGATGGTCAACGGCTTCGAGCGCTTGAACGATTTCATGTAATTGAGCAGCGTTGTTAAACCAAGACAATGATCCGGATGGCAATGCGAGATGTAGATGCAGCTGATATCTTCAGCTGTCATGCCATTTGCAAACAACGCCTGAGGCACGGTTGGGCCGCAATCAATAAGAAGCTTGAACTCACCTTCTGAGATCAACAAAGATGAGTTCGTTTTTTGCGGATCATACGCGTCGCCACAACCAAGCATTTTCACATGCATACTGTTCCCCCTCGCAGTGATCCCCCAGTTTTAAAGCAGAGAGTTTTAACAATCAAAGCATTATGCCGAACTGGTGGCTGATCTACGCCGCTCCCCCCAAGACTTTTTCCCGATGCCACATATAAATGGCGGACCCAAAGATGACGGCAGCGCCAACAAGAGTCAGTCCGTCAGGAAACTCACCAAAAAACATCAGTCCAATCAGCATCGCCCAAATAAGGCTGCTGTAACTGAAGGGTGCGATGGTTGAAGCCTCCCCAAAAGAAAACGCTTTCACAATAGCGTAGTGCCCAAAACCAGACACCGCGCCGATCAATGCCAGCAAAGCCCAACCCTCCAGATCAGGTGCCTGCCAGAAAATCGGCGTAAACAGGGAGGTGACGACAGCTCCCAGCAGAGCTGTATGAAACAGCACAGTCGAGGGACTATCAAATTTACTGGCGTACCGCGCCACGATATGACCTGCGGAATACACTACAATGGTCGCTACAGCGATCAACGCGCCAAGATCAAGTACACCTGCACCCGGTTTTACAATCAACAGCGCTCCGATGAACGCCACGAGAATTGAAGCCCAACGCCGCAAACCTACCTTTTCGCCAAGAATTGGAACAGACATGGCCGTCACCATCATAGGAGAAAGCAAGGCAATGGCGTGGAGCGTTGCGACGGGGATAAGCTGCGCAGCAGCGACCGAACCGATTGTCATAACCAAAACAAGAATTGCACGCAGATACACGACTGACCCGTTGTTGGGTGTGATCATGGTTTTCACGCGGGGCGCCAAGAAGATCAGCATGAACAGCAGATGGAAAAACATCCGGCCCCAGACCACCTGCAGCACCGGATAGGACAAAGACAGATACTTGCCGACACTATCGACAATGACGAACATAAACATGGCTGCCACCATCCAAAGGATGCCAAATTTAACGTTCCCCTGAGCTGGGGCATGCGAAACCATCTCACTCATAACTGGCCTGCGAATTCCGGGACTATGCCGTTGTTCCCGCAGAAATTGGCCAGCGAGCGACACATCGTTTGATTTTGTGAGAAGGTGCTGAAACTCATGTCCAGACACCAAAGAATAGATTGCCACCTATCGCAGTTTTTCTTGGTTTTCTATGACTTTCTGCCGCTGAATGTTGAATAAATTGCAGCGTTTGGCAGATCTATTTTTTGGGCACCAATTGTTATTGTTTATTACCAAAATGACGCGCAGATATATTTGTAAATTACTCAGCCTGTGAGCAACTTTCTACGCCCATCGCTTCCATAGACACCTTTCTCTCCCAAGCAAAAGAAGATCCTACAATACGTGAATCAGCCGTGCGGGTTGACGAAGCCTGAATCTTCATTTAACAATTACGTTAATTAAAGAGATGGTGAAATGAATACACAAACCAACTTGCCGGAAGTATTTGGAGCTTTGGCCGACCCAACGAGGTTTGCCATTGTCGAGCGACTTCTCAATGAAGGAGACTTGCCAGTCGGACAACTGGCTGAACCCTTCAAGATGTCTGCTCCGGCCATATCCCGGCATCTTAAACTGCTTGAAAGCGCTGGCCTCATCGAACGACGCATCGAAAAGCAATGGAGGGTGTGTGCATTGAAAAAAGAACGTTTTGCAGACCTGCATCAATGGATCGAGCGTTACCGAGCCTTCTGGAACACCAGTTTCGACCGATTGGAAATGTTACTCGATAAACAGCAAGGGGAAGACAATGACGGCAGCCGATAGCATGACACAGGAAGAAACCACACTGCGCATCACACGGGACTTCAAAGCTTCTCCCGAAAAAGTCTTTGATGCCTGGACAAATCCAGAGATGCTCGTGCAGTGGTGGGGCCCTGAAGGTATGACCACACCAGAATGCGAAATGGATGTACGCACAGGTGGCAAATGGAAAACCACTATGACATCCACCAAGGAAGGCGGAGCTTATACGGTTTCGGGCATCTACAAGGTTCTGGATCGTCCTAACCGCCTTTGCTTCACATGGGGCTGGATAAATGATGGCGTTCGCGGCCACGAGACAGACGTTGAGGTCACCTTCGAGCCGATCAAGGATGGCACCCGGATGATCATGTTACAAAATGTATTCGCCGATCCAGAGCAGACCAAAAACCACAACCACGGCTGGAGCAGCAGCTTCAACGACCTGCAACGCTTCGTCGAAAGCTAAGACGCTCTCCCCTCCTAAAAAGCGCCCATTCACGATCCGATATCGTGGGTGGGTGCAGCACCTTCAAAAGCGAGTTACCAACCAATTCAACAATGCGGGCATGAGCTGGTGATCGAATTCTTCTGGGCCCTCCATCACGCCGAATACGTGATCTGTGTTGATGACAGCAAGTTGCTTTGGTCCCGAATGGCGACGCAGCCAGATTTCACTGACAGTTGGTTGAGGGAAAATGACTCGGTCATTTATGGCAGCAACGACCAACATCGCTCCGGCAAAGCCTGATTGCTCCAGAACTGGCGGAACTTCGGGCAAGTCGTGAAAAAACCGGGCTTTAATCTGAATCTTGGTTCCCCATGGAAACTCCGCGGAAACCAATCGATCTGGATCTGATAAGGCCGAACAGGTTCTGACTTTCTCACCAACCAAATGCCGGAACGTCTTCCTCGGGTGCACAGTTGGCGCCAGTAAGGCAATGCCATCAAGATCAGGCCGTTTGGTTGCTGCGCAGCCAGCTATGTAGCCACCCTGGCTCCATCCAACCAGGATGAGTTTTGAAAATGAAAAATGATTTTGCCTGCGGACCCAATCAATAACTGCAACAGCATCATCTCTCTGGCTATCGAATGTATTATCTTCCCAAGCCCCGTCACTGTTACCAGACCCACGAAAATCAATGCGCAAGGAAGCATAGCCAACTTCGGCTAGTATACGAGCCATACGAGAGTAGATGCCTTCCTCTGTCCCCTTGATCGCCAGCTCATCACGGCTTCCATGAAAGCCATGCAGAAGGATCAATAGGGGAGTCTTTGCCTCCGTCGCACCAGCGAGTGTCCCGATAATCTTTTGCTCTCCGATTGGGATCGCGACTGTTTGCTCTTTTAGTTTTACATCCAGCACCTTGCTTGCCCTTAAACTTCCATCATATTGCGGCACAAAGCTTAGTGGAACATTGGCAAAACTATACTGAAAGTTATTCAGCTGCGGACAGCTGCCTGGTGTAAGCAGCTGACCAAGCTCAGCTTTAAAGCTGCGTGTCAAACCATCCTAAGATAGCCGGAACAACGCTCTCATCAATCATCTGAGGGCCTTCAAACGCACTCCAAACATGATCGGTGTCGAGCACGACGAGTTTCTCTTCCCCATCATGATAAGCCATCCAGGCCTGGCCGATTGCAGGCTGTGGTGTGATCAGGGCGTCTTTAAGCCCCATCATCACAAGCAATGGCCCGTCATAGTGCGCCATCGCTGCCAATGGACTGGTGACAGGCATTTCCTGATAGAACCGGGCTTTCAGTGTTGTTTCAACACCCCATGGCAAGCTTCCTGTGACCGGCATTTCAGGATCAGCAGTCATCGCGTTGTTCACCAACTCCGTTCCGAAGAGACCCGTAAACGTCACCAACGGATTGGTTGCGGGCGCCATTAAAACAACGGTGTCTACATCTGGTCGTGCAGCAGCTGCATGGCTGGCAACAAGTCCACCCTGGCTCCACCCAATCAGCGCAATCTTAGTGCCTTTGAATTGCTCTTGAGCACGTACCCAGTCAATGGTTGTGACAGCATCCTTAATCTGCCCGGAGAACGTTGTATCCTCCCACTTTCCATCACTTTCGCCTGAGCCTCGAAAATCTATCCGCAGCGATGAAACACCGCTTTCAGCCAGCAAGCGTGCCATACGAGAGAAGACACCTTCTTCAGTTTCCTTTACAGGTAACTCGTCACGCGTTCCGGTAAAACCATGCAACAGAATTGCTATTGGGGCGTTTTCTTGTGCTGCGGTCTCCAAAGTACCGACCACACTCTGGTTGTCGATAGGAATGGAGACAACACGTTCTGCTGCACCTGCAGCTTGCATCATAAACAAGTTGATTAAGCCCAATACCCCAACGCTCGATGCAATAAACTTATTCGACAAATACATTTCAACTATCTCCCTCAAAATTCTTTATTCAGAAACACGCAATAGTATAACCAGAGTATAACCAGCAAAATTTGCTCAGCAATGGTTGAAAAACTCAACGCCATTTAGATCAAGTAAAACACGGAGTTCCTCTTGCTAATCCCGTGACAAATAAGGGAATATAGCCACATCAATCAGGGGAGGTGTTTGGTATGGCTAACGGGCGCAATGTGCTCTGGATCATGTGTGATCAATTACGGTTTGATTATCTGAGTTGCTATGGTCACCCGCATCTGCACACTCCACATATTGACAAACTTGCGGAACGAGGTGTCCGGTTTAACCGCGCTTATGTTCAGTCTCCCATTTGCGGTCCATCTCGCATGAGTTTCTATACCGGGCGTTATGTGCGCTCTCACGGCAGCACGTGGAACGGCATACCGCTTCGTGTCGGGGAGCCAACGCTCGGGGATCACTTGCAAGAGATTGGCGTGCGCAACGTGTTGGTTGGTAAAACCCATATGCGTGCAGATTCTGACGGCATGGCCCGCCTCGGCATCTCTCCGGAAAGCTTCATTGGTGCCCGCGTTGCTGAATGCGGGTTTGAAGTGTTCGAGCGAGATGACGGACTTCACCCCGATGGGTTATACTCTCCAAATCCGCAATACGACAGTTACCTCCAAGCCAAAGGATACCATGGCCCAAACCAATGGGAGCAATGGGCGAACTCCGCTGAGAGCCAGGACGGTGAGATCCTCTCCGGCTGGTTGCTTGGTCACGCAGACAAACCAGCGCGGGTTCAGGCTGAACATGCTGAAACGCCTTACATGATCCACCGGTTCAAAGACTTTGTTGCCGTTGCTGGTGAAGAGCCATGGTGTGTGCATCTTTCACTTATCAAACCTCACTGGCCCTATATCGTTCCAGCCCCCTACCATGACATGTATGGGGCAGATGATGTTCTGCCTGTCGTTCGCTCAGATGACGAGAAGCAAGATCCGCATCCTGTGTTTCAGGCCTTTATGGGTGAGCGCGTTTCCATGGCGTTCTCCAATGATGAGACCCGAGCTAAAGTCATTCCTGCCTACATGGGCCTGATCAAACAGATCGACGATGAGATCGGCAAGCTCATGGCGTTTCTCGACGAAAAGGGCCTGACAGACACCACCATGATAGTGTTCACCTCCGACCATGGGGATTACTTGGGCGATCATTGGATGGGCGAGAAGGAGCTCTTCCACGAACCATCCGTCAAAATTCCGCTGATCGTTGTTGATCCAAGAGCAGAGGCTGATGAGACACGTGGCACCGTCAGCGAAGAGTTGGTCGAAGCAATCGATCTGGCTCCGACCTTTGTCGAGTTCTGTGGCGGTACGCCCAAATCAAACGTGCTTGAAGGCCGCTCTCTCTTGCCATTGCTGGAAACTGTCGAACCTGTTCAGTGGCGCGAGTTTGCCATTAGTGAGTACGACTATTCCATGCGCAATGCGCGGATGGATCTTGGGTTGCCGGTGGCAGATTGCCGCCTTGCAATGATCATGGACAAGCGGTGGAAGTTTATCCATGCGGAAGGTTTCCGCCCTATGCTCTTTGATCTTGAAGAAGACCCTCAGGAGCTGAATGACCTTGGCGCTGATCCCGCATTTACTGCAGAACGGGAACGCATGAGCGAGGCTTTGTTTGCCTGGTACCGCAAGCACCACACTCGCATTACGATGACCGACGAACAAATCAAAGCCAACGCAGGCAAAGAGCTTCAGGCCGGTATTCTCATTGGATATACCGATGAAGAAGAGTTGGAAGAGGCCAAACGCGAGCAAGGCCTCCTCTGATTGCATGGAGAGGGAGCTTCGCAGCTCTCTCCGTTTACAGCTTCAAGAAGCGTGCGATTTCTTCAAGAATGTCCTCATGGATCTGTGCCCGATCAGTTCCTTCAGGGTCATCACATACCGGATCATCATTTTCAGCTGCCAGCACGGCAGGCCCTTCTGGCTTACACTCCGCCAGAAATGTGAAGTGATGTCCGGGTTTGACGACAGCAAGGCTCGCATTTTCCAGCTTAGCTACTAGGTTACTGCCTTCTGGTCCCACATCAGCCGCCTTCCAAAGGTTCTCTTCGCCAATGTTTAGTAAGAGCACAGGTTGCTTAACCTCCATCAGGCTTTGCTCGTCAATGACATAAGTAAAGCCGGGGTCGACGGCAATAGCGGCGGTAACCCGACTATCTCGTGCCTCTTTTGAAAAGCCTGCAGGCAGCCTGGAAAAAGCAACGCCGCCCTTGGAGAGAAAGACGCAGTCTGCTTGTCCTTTACCAATCCCGTTGCAGTACTCGTTGTACTGATCGCCCTTAAACCGCAGACCTGCCAGGTTCAGTGCGGTCGCCCCCCCCAAAGAGAACCCAAGTGAGCTGATGCGACTTTCATCGATATAGTCTGCAAAAGCCGGATCATTCAGAAGCTCATCCAGTGCTGCCGTCAGATCCTTAGCACGCTCATCAAGGCGCAGCGACCGGCGGGGTGAGGAATCGCCGGAGGTGCTGCCCGGGTGGTTGACTGCGAGGACAATTGCGCCTTTCAGTGCCAGTCCGGATGACAGCCATGAAAGCCCATCCATGTTACCGCCAGAACCATGCGAGAGCACAATAAGTGGATGCTTGCCTTCTTTGATTGCGGCGCCAACATAGGCGGAGGTGCCCTTAAACACCGCGTTGTCGCCAATCACATTGCGGTAGGTTGGTGTTTTGATCGGATACCACACAGACGCTGCAACAGCAGACGTGCGATGAGAAGCCGATACGGTAAGGCGGTCATAGCCCGCAATCTGCTGATCCGCCAAAGCAGACGTACAGGTCATTGCTAAGAGTGTGCCAAGAACCAGAGTTTTCATGTTGCTATCCTTTGTTGTGATAGCAACGTGGTAGGTGGCTCAGTCCTTTAGAGCGTCCTGAAACGCGAATTAGGTCTCCCATATCGTGTTTCAGGACAAAGGAAGTATCAAGTGCGCATCTCGCTGTTGCTCAGCGGCCCGTTGCGCAGCTCGGTGATATACTCGGTCACGGCGGAAGACAGCGATGCAATCTGCTGGTTCATCTCAACCGCAGATCCGATCACATGCTCAGCAGCATTTTCCGTTTCATTCGCATAAGTCGAAACATCCGCTACATTGCTGGCCACAAGCCGTGTACCAGAATAAGCTTCGGCAATGTTCTGAGCGATCTCGGTGGTCGCTTCTGCTTGCTGTCTTGCAGAGAGCGAAATGGAATCCGTGACGCTTTCGATCTTGGAGATGGATTCTGCTACCTGCTTAAACGAGACAACTGTTTCCGCGGTAGCTGACTGGATGGCCTCAATCTGACCGGAGATCTGACCGATCGCATCAGAGGTCTGGCCTGCCAGATCCTTTACCTCACCAGCTACAACGGCAAAGCCTTTGCCCGTTTCCCCTGCCCGCGCTGCTTCAATCGTCGCATTGAGCGCCAGCAAATGCGTCTGCTCGGCAATGGAACTGATGAGTTCCACAACATCGCCGATGGTCTCGGCGGCAGCGCTCAAGCTGCTGATCTTGGTTTCGCCAGCTTCAACTTCCTGAACAGCGGTTCTGGTGACATCAGCGGTAAATTTCACCTGATTGCCGATCTCTGCGGCAGAGGCAGAAAGCTCCTCAACAGCAGCAGATACGGTCTGCACATTTGCGGATGTCTCTTCAGACGCCACGGTCACGGCAGATGCGCGCTGAAGGGTCAGGTCGGCGGATTGTTCCATTTGCTGCGCGTTGTCGCTCATGTTCTGGCCCGAGCTGGAAAGCAGGTCCGTCGCATTGCGGGTCAGCTGTTCAAAGGCATCGGTTTGACCAGAAAAATCGCAGATCCGGTTTTGTACCTTCGCGATCGCCTCATTCACCTGAGTTGCATAAACCAGAAACGAGCCTTGCAGCCCGCGCGTGACGACACGCCGATAATACTTGTTCGCTGACAAAGCGTGCGTGGATGCCACCATTTCGCGAATAAAGGAATCTGTCTTGTCAGTGGAATAGTTCACACTCGCAAGCAGGTCCTTCAACTCTCCATGATCCATTCCCACAAGAGTGCGTGCTTCCAGATCACCACTTGCCTGCAAGGTTGCAATTTCAGTCACATGCTTCAGCACGCGCCGTACCTTAAGCACGAAAAACAGTGAGAGCACCGCTGCCACACCTGCCAGACCAGAAAGGATTGAAAGCAGACTGCTCTCTCCTCCCATTCCTAGAAGCGCAATTCCAACGCAGGTTGCAGCCGTCAGGCAACTCAGGAAGACACTCTTAGAGAGTGAGGATAAATTCATCATAGGTCACCCGATTATCGGAGAGGTAGTTCGCCAGAAACTCAGAGCTGTTGTGTTGCCCGTCTTTCCGGCTCTTTGGAGCCTGCTCCATCTCAATGAGCTGCTGGTAGAACGGAATGATCGCGTCATTGAGGATCTTTCGCTCTGGCACTCTGCGTGTTGAATGATATCCGATGATCTTTCCTGCATTGTCGAAGGTGGGAGTCACATGGGCGAACACCCAATAGAACTCACCGCCCCGGCAAAGGTTCTTCACATATGCGAAGACCTCCTGCCCATCCGCAATCCGCTTCCAAAGAAGCTCGAAGACGCACCGAGGCATGTCTGGATGACGAATAATGCTGTGTGGCTGACCTATGAGTTCCTTGTAGGAGTATCCCGCAATCTCGCAAAAGATCTCATTACAGTACGTAATGCGGCCCTTTAGGTCAGTCTTGCTAACAATGATGTCTGCCTCACTGAATGTTTTTTCAGTATCGGACAGATGTGCACCCGGCGACATAGCTGCCTCTATGTTTTTCTATTTCGTTACTTAAGTGAATAAAATTCAAGCAGACAGAATATGTATTTCATAAATTGACGAGCAGTTAATATAAAAAACGATTATTATTAATTCACCAAGTCATTCCTTAGTATATTCAGCATGCATATATTATTCTATACATATATATCAGAGTTTTGTATTTATCTTTGCGGCACAACAAAGACAAAATACTTACGTGTAATTCTATAAATTCGAACTATTACAACTCTAAAATGCTATTCCTCCTGGAAATATATAAATGAAATCATTTTGTTTAATCAGGTCAAAATAAAAGGCAGCTTAGAATATCTAAGCTGCCTTCCAATTTTCAGGATTTTGAGTGTGTTAGCCGACTTTAGCAACCGCAGTCAGGAAGTCATCAACTTCTCTGCCTAGCGCACGCGTACTTTCAGTCACCTCTGTAGAGGCTGTCAGCACACGTGAGGACGCGGTATTGGTTTCACTCACTGCATCAGAGACCAACGTCATATTCTCGTTTACGCTGGATGTTCCCACAGCAGCTTCCTGCACGTTGCGGCTAATCTCAGTTGTCGCAGCCCCCTGCTGCTCAACAGCCGTCGCAATTGCAGAGGTAAATGCGGTAACCTCATCCATTGTATGCGAGATGCCCTCGATGGAGGATACAGCATCTGTCGTGGAGTTCTGAATCGCAGAGATCTGGGAACTAATTTCCTCTGTAGCCTTGGACGTCTGGTTGGCAAGTTCTTTCACCTCAGCCGCAACGACTGCGAATCCCTTACCAGCTTCTCCAGCACGCGCTGCTTCAATGGTCGCATTCAAAGCCAGCAAGTTGGTCTGCTCGGCAATTGCCTGAATCAGCCCCACAACCTCACCAATCTTGACTGTGGCATCGGCCAGCTCATTAATGCGGTCGTTGGAAACGTGCGCACTCTCAGTTGCTTTGGCAACAACAGAGGTTGTCGCGCTCACCTGACGTGCAATCTCCTCAATGGAGCTGCTCAGCTCTTCAGCGGCAGCAGAAACCATCTGCACGTTGTTCGCAGCATCAGTGGAAGAGGCCGCTGCCCGCTCTGTCTGATCAGAGGTACCGCGAGCAAGATCTGCCATCACGCTGGCTGTCTCGCCCATCTCACCCATGCTGTCATTCACAGAGGTCAGCAAGTTTGCGGCTGTATTTCTGAAGTCAGTGATCAGCTGCTCAATCTCGCGCTGCTTTTCAGCGTCCTTTTCAGCAACATGTGCCTGCTCTTCGCGCAAACGTGCACGTTCCAAAGCATTATCACGGAAGACCTGAACCGTGCGGCTCATGTCACCAATTTCGTCTTTGCGCTTTGCGCCGGCAATCTCAACATCGGTATCGCCATTTGCCAGACGCTCCATGATGCCAGTCAGACGCTTGGTCGGACGAGTGATGGCAAGAGACAGGCCCAGTGCAATCAACGCACCAAGTACAAGACCAACAGCAACAGTCGTTGCAATCAGATTGGTTGCAAGGTCACCAGCTGCACTCGCATTTTCAGCCTCAGAGGCTGCAATGTCGATGATCTGACCCTGAACTGTTTCAGATTGCTCAGTGAGCTTTGTAACAAGGCTGGCAAGTTCTTTCTTACCGTTTGCCATTGAACCGAAACCAGAGCGGATCGCAGCGATTTCTTTGATGGCATCTTTAGACGCCTTCACGCCGCCTTCAATGTCTTTCACACCCGCTTTAAACTCGCGGCCCGCTGCGCCAAGCTGATCAATCTCCTTGGAGACTTCCTCAGACTTCACACCAGAACCTGCACGCAGGAAGGAAAGAGAAGACGAGCTCACAGCCAGTGTCTGGCGTGTGATGTTGGAGACTGAGGCCAGAGCGGCATCAACCTGCTGCTTACGATCAACCGCTTCAGCCTGCTTCCTGTTCGCATCATCAATAGAGCGATAGGTAAAGCCGATGACCAGCTGAGCCGTTTCGCCGAGCACATCAATACTTGCAGTGATGTCCTGACGCAGCGAATACATCTCGGAGAAGTCCGTAGAATCGCGCAGGGCTTTCAGCTTATCAACCAGCGTATCTGAAACGCCTGCCAGACTTTGAAGAACCTTGGCATCCAGATGTGACAGCTGGATTTTCTGCAGTTTCTTGATCTCACGGCGCGCTTTCGCAGCGCTGAGCAATGTCTTGCGCAGAGCGCCTTCTTCAGAGCTTGTTGTCGCCTTCACGAAGAAGTAGCGCATGTTCAGGGCCTGGCTCTGAATAGTCGCAACAAGACGGCCTGCTTTGTCAGCTTCTTTCAGCTGTTCTTTGGCCAGCTTGTCCTGCTCTGTTGCCGAGGCCGCAATCTTTGAGATGTCAGCCTGAACCTTTTTGCCAATCATCTGAAGATTGGCAACAGCAGACATCATCTTGGCAACCTGAGATTCCTGAATATCAGTCGACATACGAACACGACTGAACAGACCTTTCAGAGCCCGAACATTTTCGTGGGTCTCTTCAAAGGCGGTACCATCTTTGCCATCTGCAACAACCTGCTCGTGAAGAGCTTCCAGATCTGCGCCCAACAGATTCAGCTCATCAGCTGCAGCGGTTGCATCATACTTGCTCAAGCTGCGCAAATAAGTTTCGCGCGCTGATGTCGTATCATGCAGGCCCTGCATTAAACGCATGGTTGCATTTGTCATCTCTGTTTGCTTGGTGAGCTGAGAGATAGAAAAGATTCCGATCCCACCAGCTGCAGCGGAAAGCAAGAGTACAATAATGAAGCCACCACCGATTTTCATCGACAGCTGCAAATTCGTAAATAGCTGGAGGACCCGCCTCATGACCCGATTTCTCCCGAATAGAAGTCATTGCCCATGACTTGGCGGCATCCTAAGCTTGTAAATCTCAACCAGTGGTTAACCCGTGGGTATTTAAGGCATTAATTGAGTAATTTCTGAAAGTTTTATCGTTTTATGCGTTCGTCATCTATTTATTATAAGTGCAATTAATCATTACATTTTTAACAATCAAGAATCAGCAACCTGTAGTAGAAGTGCCTCAAGTGCAGTACGCAGATTGCCGGAGAGCGTTTGCGGCCTGCGTGTCGCACGATCTACGTACACATGCGTAAAAAAACCTTGTGCGGCTGCTCTCTCGGCATCTTGCGCAAACAAGGCCAGTTCGTATCGCACGGAGCTGTTGCCCAGGTGCCCGACACGCAGCCCAATATCGATCTTTTCCGGGTAGGCGATCTCAGAGAAGTACTGGCAGCCAGATTCCACAACCAGCCCTATTTCATCCCCCTCATATATGTTGAGGGCATCGTTTTCGATGAGGTAGGCGTTCACAGCACTATCAAAATAACTGTAGTAGACCGCATTATTGATGTGCCCATATACATCGTTGTCTTCCCAACGGGTTTGGACATCACTGAAGAACGCGTAATGTGCACGGGTATGCGCAGCCGGCTTTTTGGGTTTGTTCATAGTCTATGGTCTCCGCTTCAATCCGTTCTCAAAGAGCCTGCTGGTAAATCTTCAAGGCGCTGTCTTCATCCACCTCACGTGGATTATTCACCAGCAACCGCGTTTGCTTCATCGCCTCACTGGCCAGCTTCACGACGTCCTGCTCACCAATACCCACTTCGCGAAGCGTTGCTTCAACGCCCAGAACTTTGGAAAGCTCCGCCAACCGGTCTGCAAATACGCCGCCTCGATTATCCGCCGGAATTTCTGAAAGTTCCGGAAACACCAGAGGAGCAAGCTCAGCATAGGCCTGCGCACAGGTTGGCAGGTTGAACCGCATCACATGCGGCAGAACTAGCGCATTGGAAACTCCATGAGGCACATGGAAGATGCCGCCAATCGGATAAGCCAGCGCATGCACAGCCGCCACCGGAGAATTGGCAAACGCCTGCCCTGCCAACATGGAACCAAGCAGCATATTGGAACGCGCCTCTTTATCCAGCGGCGTGTTCACGGCCTTCTCGATATTCGCACCCAGCAAACGCAAGGCTTCTTGTGCTAGCACTTTGGACACCGGGTTGTTGTTTGCAGATGTCGACGTGTAGGCCTCAATTGCATGCACCATCGCATCGATGCCAGTTGCAGCCGTGACATGAGGCGGCAACCCAACTGTGAGGTCAGCATCCAGCAATGCCACATCAGGCAATAAGGACGGAGACACAACGCCCTTCTTTTCAGCCTCACCCGTCGTGATGATGGATATTGGCGTCACTTCAGATCCCGTGCCAGCGGTTGTTGGGATAAGGATCAGGGGCAATCTTTTCCCTTTAGCCATTCCAACACCGTAGATGTCAGCGAGCTGCTCTCCTCCCCCAACGAGCAGTGCGACAAGCTTGGCAACATCCAGCGAGGACCCACCACCCAGACCGATAACACTGTCCACATCAGCCGCTTTTGCTAATTCTGCAGCGTGCAAAACGATGGCTTCTGGCGGGTCGGCAACAACATCATCAAACAAGGTGACATCTATTCCAGCAGCTTCCAGCTGAGTAATCACAGGCTCAACAAGACCTGCCTTCATCAGTCCTTTATCACTCACCAGAAAAACACGCTTGCCGATGGTTTTCAGCGTGAGCTCATCCAACTTCTGAACCGCACCGGGCTCACATACAACGCTGGCCGCCGTGTTAAATACAAAGCCTGTCATTTCATTCCCCCCTCATTGCTCAGCGCAGGTGGCAGATTTGAGCAATGCAGCGAGAATGCCTCAGCCATCAAGCAAGGTCGAGCACAATTAAAGTCGTAACTGCTTGATGGAATGCTTAGACAACTTCCTCTGAAATCACGGGTTCCACGTCTGGCGCTTTGCCGAGGTTAAGCACGGCAAACAGCCCAATCAACGCTCCACCACACATAATAGCACCGCCCGCAAAGAAGGGCATGGATACAAACCACTGCTCTGCCAAAAAGGCGCCGATCGGAATCGCAATCAGCATGAGACCCGATTGCAACATCTCGCCAACCGAAGTGATACGTCCCAGCAAATGCTCAGGCGTTTGCTTAACAACGATTGCCCCAAACGGCACCGTGATAAAGCTGGTAAAGGCACCGCCAACGAACCAGAGAGCCATCTGTTCCTGCATCCCAAAAGGCACTGAACTGAACGGAATCCAGCCCACGACTATGGTGAGAGCACCCCCGAAGAAAGAGCCAATCACCATCAGCAGGTGCAAGTTGACACGATCTCCTACCTTGGCCGTCAGATAAGTTCCGATAAGCCCGCCAACGCCAATCGAACCCAGGATAGGTCCAGCCGCACTCTCTGGCTGACCGGTTTCCTTGATGAGGAGCAACAGGACAGCCTCATAAAGAAAGACGCTGAATATAAAGAGGCAGATGAGCGCCATGCCTAAAAGAAGACGCGGTGTTTTCCAAAGATAAGCCAAACCAACCTTGGCATCATTCACCACACTGCTTTTCTCGGTGTTTTCCTCCGAGGCATCGTTAGCATCCTTTTTCAGCACCCCTAACAAGCTCAGGCAAATCAGAGAAGCTACGGCAAAGCTCGCGCCCCCTAACAAGAAGACAGAGTGTGGGCTCCAGATGGCAAGCAAAGCACCACCCATAACTGGCGCAAAAATCTTGGTAGATTGAATGACGAAATGATCCACGCTCACCGCTTGTGTCAGCATGTTTGACGGCACGATTTTCTTCAACGCCAGTTGCTGCGCAGGCATAAAGGCGGCTGACACAGTGGCTTTGAGAAACACAAAAGCGATAAGGAGCGAAAGACTGGTTGCAAAGAAGAACATGCCAACCATCAACCCGGCTCGGATAAGCAAACCGGCGATCAGCACAGGGCCAGCCCCAATCCGGTCAACCAGAACACCGGCTGGCAGGCCGAAGATCACACGGGGCAAGGTCGCAGCCATGATGACACTGGCAACCTCGGTCGCACCCATTTCCCAGCTGTAGCTGACGAGCACCATGATAGCGATGAAATCAATCCAGTCCGCGAATGCTGCCGGAACAAGAACACCAAAAAATCGACGAAACGCGCTCAGCTTAAACAATGCCAACACGGAAGTATTTACTGCCTCACTCTGCGCCACGAAGCCCGCCCCAATTTCATTTGATTGATAACACCAGAAAAATCAGCGCACAAAATATCGCGCTCACCAAATTTGCAATCCCATCAGCTTAACCGAAGCCACCCCAGATACAAGGCGCGCATAGGTGAAGAAAATTGGCTGAAATACGGAGAGCAAACGAACTGCAGGTGAGAAATGAGGCTGGCTTTCTCAATCAGAGGTCAGTTTAACAAAACAAGCCACTCAGCTTGGCCAGATCAAATCTTATGGCCGTCGCCAGAGCTCTCGCCACTTAATATATCGAGGTGACGATCTAACCGCCGCCTGATCCGCTTTTTGTTAAGATAATCAACCTTATGAAGAGGCAGCAACTGATGATTCAGGTATGGTTTTACGTCAAAGCTCTTGATGTACTTATTGCCTGCAGCATCGAGAACTATGCCCATGTTTTCTGGCCTGTCGGCAAAACAGGAAACGTGGTTCTGACGTAAGATTTTAAAGTAATCAATCAGAGCGCGAATAAGTTCTTTGTCCTCAACGCGACCATGGCGACTGATGTAATCCCGGATACTGCGGATTTCCGGGTGCCAAAAGTTGTCGATCTTCTCGGTTAGCAAAGCAGGTCCGCGATCAGTCTCCACGATCCCATAGACTTTCGCGAAAGACTGGTGTTCATCCAAACCAACGTCTTGAATGTGCTGCCACCCCAGCAACTCATCCTGATTGCCGCTTAGGCGCTGCTTCTTGTAACCTAGTTTCGCACGCACTGACCGAAACAGATCTTTCAAAAATCCGCGGCTTTTGACTTTGCGCTCACCAGCCTCGTACCGGTCAAACTTCAGGAGCTTCGTTGGATCAGACGCACATTCATAAGTGTCACGGAATCCGCCCCCACGAATGAACTCTCCCACCTGAAACACTTGATCTTCCTGAAACACAATCAACTTTAAGCCAGTCTTTTTTGTAAATTTGAGCCACTTACATAACAAGTTATAATGGTTTGAAAAGCATCTTTCTTGCCACACATGCTTAAAGTATTGCTTCCAAAGATCTTTATTTCATCTGCATGCGCCTTAACCGGACTTTTCAGGGTTTGAGGGATAATTGGTTCAAAGACAAAACGGACACGAACTCCGGGAACCAGCAGGATGCAGATCTGCAGTGCGCGTGAAATTGCGGCCTTTGTGGAAGATGGCGACACCATCGTCATTGGCGGCTGTGGGCGGGGCCTTGCAACGCCGGAAGCTTTGCTGGAGGCCATTGAGCAGCGGTTTCTTTCGACAGGGCAACCCAAAAACCTATTCATCATCAACTCGCTCTCCATCGGAGATGGCGACAAGCGGGGGCTGAACCGGTTTGCTCATAAGGGAATGCTGCGCGGCATTATCACCTCTCACTTCGTTCTCACTCCTTCCCTCCAAAAACTGATCTCTCAAGACAAGCTGGAAGCTTATTGCCTTCCGGCTGGTGTTATTCAGCAGTTGATCCGCGAAATTGGTGCGGGTCGTCCCGGTCTCTTCACCCGCACCGGACTGGGGACGTTTGTTGATCCCAGACATGGCGGCGGTAAATGCAGCAAGTCTTCCAAGCATGAGCTTGTGGAACTGCTTCATCTGCATGGTCAGGAATACCTCCGGTACCGCCCGTTCAAGATCGACCTTGCTCTGATTTGCGGGTCTGCGGCGGACACGAAAGGCAATCTCAGCCTTGATGAAGAAGCCGTCACACTTGATTGTCTCAGTTTGGCGACGGCTGCGCATAACAGTGGTGGCCATTGTTTTGCGCAGGTTAGAAACGTGGTGCAGACCGGAAGCCTACCTGCCCGCTCTGTTGCGGTTCCGGGAGTGTTTCTGGATGCGATTGTCGAAGCCCCCGGCCAGACCATTGCCTATGACACGCCGTACAGCCCTGCTCTCAGCGGGGATATCAAACCCTCTCATACAAGAGTTCAAAACGAACCCAGCGAGATTGCCCGCAAGGTGATTGCTCGCCGGGCTGCGGAGGAGTTGATTGAAAACGCAGCCGTGAATATCGGCTTTGGCGTTCCTGCTGGCATTCGCTTTGCTGAGCAGCGCAAGCAGTTGGCGGAAAGGATCTGGCTCTCTTGCGAACACGGACATCACAACGGCCAGTTCCTGGGAGATTCTCTTTATGGCGCAGCTCTGGGGTCTGAAGCACTGCTTTCTTCACTGGATCAGTTTGATTTTTATAGCGGCGGCGGGCTGGATATTGCCTTTCTGGGCATGAGCGAAGTGGACCGGCATGGGAATGTGAACCTGTCCAAAGTGAATGGTAAAATCGTTGGGCCGGGCAGCTTCATCGACATCTCACAAAACGCCAGAAAGCTCGTGTTTTGCGGTTTACTGACGGGCGTGGATTCTCAGGTTGAGTACCGCAAAGACAAACTCAAGGTGACGCGCAATGGCACCCACACAAAGTTTGTGGAGCAAACAGACCACATCACCTTCAATGCCTTAAATGCCAAAACCAATGGGCAGGAAGTGCTTTATGTGACCGAGCGCGCCGTCTTCCAGCTGGGGCCTAATGGGCTAGTGCTGACTGAAGTTGCCCCTGGCATAAAGCCCAAGCGGGATGTACTGGCGCATATGGGGTTTGCCTGCAAAGTGGATGTGCAGCGCAAGATGCCGGAGCACATATTCAACGCATTGTAGCCGTTACAAACACGAATAGCACCGCACGGCTATGCCGGCAGTGTTGGAGCTTAAATTCCCGAAAGACGGGAGGAGCAAGGCGAGCAGGCAACACCTGCGCTACTTGTTGTAGTTAGTTTCTTCGGCATTGGCTGTCGCCTTGCCCGGGCATTTTGGTATGGACAACATCGCCTCTTATCCTGAAAGACACGATAGCCAGTTTCCTGGAAGGACAATGGCTTATTCAGGCAGGTTTCCCTGTCCAAACAGTTCCTTCATCCCTGACACGCACCACTCTGACTGGTTCGTGCCACCGCGTGATGCCCTTCAGACTTGGGCCCTTCCTCTCAAACCATGCGGTCACGTTTGAAAATCGGTTCCACCGGACCACTGAAAGATACGTTACTTCTTCCAGTAGCCCCACCCAGCCTACGACAAACTGACGGACGGTCCGCCAGCTGCCCGTTACGTAGGCATAAATTCAGAGTACGGGAGAAATTGGAAAGGGGAATAAGTTTGGGCTATCAGCAACTCACTTCAATGCAGGAAAAACAGCAATTCGCTTGCCGATTAAGCAGTCCGGCGCACCTTGTGCTCATTTCCAATACTGGGAGGCACACTCGCATAGTTGGGTGTTTGGAGCTGCACCGTTTGGTCGAATGTATCCCCCAGTCGTCAGCTCCAAACGCCTGCACGTTTTAGTCGTAAGCCGCTGTTACGATGACTTCCACCAGGAGTTCCTGAGAGGCAAGGCGGGCTTCACCGCACGCGCGTGCAGGCGCATGCCCTTCTGGCATCCATGCATCCCAAACTTCGTTCATTTCAGCAAAGTCACGCATGTCAGAAAGCCAGACGATAGCTTGCAGAATCTGCTCGCGGCTGGAGCCCGCTTCAACAAGCAGTTCATCAACACGGTGCAGACATTCTGCTGTCTGTTCTTTGATGCTTTCACCGCGCACGCCAACTTGGCCACACAGATAGACTGTGCCGTTGTGCTTAACGATCTTGCTCATACGCTGCTTGGTGTGCATGCGTTCAATCATGGTGCTATCCCTTTGGTTTCGGGGCTGAAGGATGCAGAGATCAACATCCGCTCCAACGCCCAATCTCAGCTGGATAACATGACTGAAACTGCTCTTAATTTCACTGTGACATTTGCGAGTGTCCAAGTATTTTCAAGAGGGCTGCGTTAAACCAGCTCTTCCTGCACCCGGTTTTCCAGGAACCACTGATAGGTATGACGAACTCCCTTATCCAGCGAGATGGATGGCACCCACCCCAACTGTTGCAGGCGAGCCGAGCTCATCAGTTTTCTCGCAGTTCCATCTGGTTTGGAGGTGTCCTGCGTAATGGCGCCTTGATAGCCCAATATTTTGGAGATGCGTTGCGCAAGTTCTAGAATTGAAATGTCTGCACCAAAGCCAACATTGATGTGCTCTTCTGCGGAGTAAGTCTTCAGCAGATGCACCAGGGCATCCGCGCAATCATCACAATGCAGAAACTCTCTGCGTGGCGCACCCGTTCCCCAGATCTCAAAGGATTCAGCTCCGCTCACTTTTGCCTCGTGCACCTTGCGCATAAGAGCCGGCAACACGTGGCTGCTTGTCAGATCGAAGTTATCGCCGGGTCCATACAAGTTGGTGGGCATGGCAGAAATGAAATCACAGTCGTATTGCCGCCTGAAGGCCTGACATAATTTGATGCCTGCAATCTTGGCGATGGCATACCATTCATTGGTGGGTTCCAGAGGACCGGAGAGCAAAGCCCCCTCCTCTATCGGCTGTGGGGCGTGTTTGGGATAAATACACGATGACCCCAGAAACAGCAGTTTTTGAACGCCAGCAGCGAAGGCTCCGCGAATGAGGTTGGTCTCGATGGCCAAGTTTTCATAAAGAAACTCGGCGGGGTACTCATTGTTTGCCCAAATGCCTCCCACTTTGGCGGCAGCAACAATCACGACCTCTGGCTTCGCCTCCTGCAAAAATGCAAGGGTTTCTGCCTGCATGGTAAGGTCTACTTGTGTCCGATCCGCAGTCAGAAGAGTGCAGTTTTCCCGTGCCAGCCGCTTCATGAGGGCACGACCAACCATGCCCTTATGCCCGGCTACGAAAACCGTTTTTCCAGTCAGATCAAAGTCAGTGGCTTGCGGCTCAGGCATCTTCAAGCACCTTGCTGTCTCTCACTTCCAGCAAGTCTGCCTGCACCATCTCCTCAATCAGTGTTTCGAGGGTAGTTTTTGCCTGCCAACCAAGGTTTTCCTTGGCTTTACTCGCATCACCAAGCAGCTCATTCACTTCTGAGGGGCGGAAATAGCGTGGGTCGATCTCAACAAGAATACGACCACTTGAAGAACAAACCCCCTTCTCATCAATGCCGCTGCCCTGCCATTCCAGTGTGATGCCGCATTTTGAAAACGCCAGTTCTGCAAACTTGCGCACGGAAGTCGTGATGCCTGTTGCCAGCACATAATCATCCGGCTCATCCTGCTGCAGCATGGCCCACATGCCTTCAACAAAGTCGCGCGCATGCCCCCAATCCCGGGTAGCCTCAATATTGCCCAGATACAGCTTGTCCTGCTGCCCCAGACTGATCGCTGCTGCGGCGCGAGTGATCTTCCGCGTTACAAAGGTTTCACCGCGCAGAGGGCTCTCATGATTAAACAAAATGCCATTGCTGGCGTGGATTCCGTAGGCTTCCCGGTAGTTGACCGCAATCCAGTAGGCATAAAGCTTGGCCGCCGCATAAGGGGAGCGCGGATAAAACGGTGTCGTCTCTTTTTGGGGCACTTCCTGCACTAAACCGTAAAGTTCTGAGGTCGAGGCCTGATAAAACCGCGTTTTCTGCTCTAATCCGAGGATACGGATCGCCTCCAGCAACCGCAAAACACCCAGCGCATCACTGTTTGCAGTGTACTCCGGCGTTTCAAAACTCACCTTCACATGAGATTGCGCACCGAGGTTATAAACCTCATCGGGCTGCACCTCCTGCATGATACGGATGAGGTTGGTGGCATCCGTCAGGTCGCCATAATGCAGGATGAAACGGGCATCATCCTCATGGGGCCCCTGATAGATCCCCTCAATCCTTCCCGTGTTGAAGCTAGAGGAGCGGCGTTTGACGCCATGCACCACATACCCCTTATCCAGCAGAAAGCGGCTTAGATACGCTCCGTCCTGTCCGGTAACACCTGTTATCAAAGCGGTTTTCTGCAAGGCCATGGCACGCTCAAAAATTTGAGGGAAACAGAGCATGAACCTAGAAGCAGATTGGTTGTTGTCGCAATTCTGAAAACACGCCCCTGTATTCTTTGGGTGTTTCTACAATCTGATGTTTTTAAACGGGTTTTGATTTTCACCCACAAAGATATCCAAGTCCCGTCAAAATTCACTGGCAATCCCGTAAAGCAGCGTGTATCAAGCTCGCCCTCCCAAATGCCTAGGGAGGTATCCCGAACCTGAAAACCCATTGGTGCCGCCAATTGCCTGGCAGCCGTCCACCTTTGCCTGACTTGAGGCATGATGAGAGGTCTAAAAAATGAACAGCGCATTCGCAGGCATTGATTTTGGAACCTCCAACTCAACCGTGGGCATCTTTTCCGGCGCAAGCCCTGAGCTTGTGATGCTTGAAGACGGCCACAGCGAAATGCCGTCCGCCATCTTCTTCAATTTTGAAGACGAGCAGATCGTTTATGGACGCAAGGCCAAGGAAGAGTACATCAGGGGCGATGAGGGCCGCCTTATGCAGGCGCTTAAAAGCGTTTTGGGCACATCCCTCATTCAGGAAAAAACGGCTGTCATGGGTGGCCGTATGGCATTCAGAGATATTATTGCGCTCTACCTGCGCCAGCTGAAACGCAAGCTGGATACACACATGCAGGAGAACGTTTCCAGCGTGGTTCTGGGGCGTCCGGTGCATTTCATCGATGGCAATGAAACCGCTGACCGTGCAGCAGAAAAAACGCTGGAAGGGATCGCCCGTCAGGAAGGGTTTGAGCACATTGCCTTTCAGTATGAGCCGATTGCAGCGGCGCTGGCCTATGAGCAAACAGTAACGCGCGAAGAGCTTATTCTGGTACTGGATATTGGCGGCGGTACCGCCGACTTTTCTGTCATTCGCGTTTCACCAGAGCGCAAAAACGCAGCAGATCGCACCAGTGATATCCTCGCCAATACGGGTATTCATATCGGCGGAACCGACTTTGACCGGTTGCTCTCACTTGCGCAGGTTATGCCGCATCTGGGCTATAAAACGCTGACCAAAGATGGCAAACGCGCCCTGCCCTCAAAATACTATTTTGATCTGGCAACCTGGCAGTTCATCAACCAGCTTTACTCGCCTAATATCCTGCGGGAATTGGGGGAAGTGCGCCGCGAAGCAGCGCAGCCTGATCTGGTGGAACGTCTGCGCGAAGTGATCCGCGCAAAAGACGGCCACATGCTGGCCACCCGCGTGGAGCAGACCAAGATCGACCTTTCCTCTGCAGAGATCGCAAGTCTCAAAATTGAGTTGGAAGAAGAAGACGTTCTGGTTGATGCAACCAACGCTGATTTCCATGCCGCTA
Source organism: Pseudovibrio sp. Ad46 (assembly GCF_001623065.1). NCBI lineage: Bacteria > Pseudomonadati > Pseudomonadota > Alphaproteobacteria > Hyphomicrobiales > Stappiaceae > Pseudovibrio > Pseudovibrio sp. Ad46. The sequence goes on from NZ_LMCG01000046.1 coordinate 25,141, forward strand.
TCGGCCCATCCGTTGGCAAAATCGAAGCCACCATTCAGGAAGCGTTGAACAAGGCTGGCGTAACCGCAAATCAGATCAACAGCATGTTCCTCACTGGCGGTACAACCCGCATCCCGATGCTGCGCGAACACTTCAAGTCCTTGATGCCAAACGCGTCTGTGGTTGAAGGCAACGTCTTCGGCGCTGTTGGCCTTGGCCTTGCAGCAGATGCCCGCCGCAAGTTTGCCTAGGGTTATCGAGCCAGAACCATGCTGAGTGGAGCCTGCGCCTTGCTCAGCATGTTTTAGTTGATGACGAACGTGCGTACACCTTCCCAAAAAACATCAAGAGGCCACCGGGCCTCTTTTTTCTTGCCTCGTCTCAGCATGAACGAATAGCCCCTCCCCCGCTGCGGCGTAAGAACAAGATCCTTTGCCTTGTAAAAGGCGTTCCCCCCTCAAAAACAACACCCCCATATTTAAATCTACGTTATCTCTCTACCCTGATTTTGGAATTGTCACTTTCAACCAATTCAGGTTCCCTAGATGCAAATGTTAATGAATTCTTAAGAGGAGAGGTGCTGCCGGAGGGTGGATTGGGCGCCTTGAGGGGGCGTCATGAAACAGTGGCAAAATTTGTGTTTCAAACAAGGTTGGTTTTACCAATTTGCCAGCATGATGGTTGCGTCCTTCATGGTCACATCCAGCGGCGCAACCACGTTTCGCGACGCAGTAGAAGATAGCTTCCTCTTCACCTCAGCTGAAACTGGTGGGAGTTGGATCAAGGCATCAGAGCAAGAGAAGAATGACCTTTGCCTGAGCGTTCTTGAGGCCTATCTGACACTTCACCTGAACACCCGAACTCTTGAGATTTACAGCAAATCTGAGAGTGAGTTGAAGGCATTTGTCGCAACGCTAACAGATACTGAAGGCGTCCATGTTCCTGAGGCTATCGAGCTTGTTGGGAAAGTATCCGAGAGCTCCCTTAACACACTGAATAAATTGAATATTTCAGCGAAAAGATATCTTACTTCTGCGCATACAAAATACGTTGAGCTGACTGGAGAGAGAGCATCAAATCTGCAGTCTTCCCTCGGTCCCTCTCTCTTCAGCGGGTCCACGCTCACCAGAGATAATCGCAGAACTGAGAAGCGTTTTCAGCGCGCCGTTGACCAGCACAAACAGCTGCAATTTCACGCGGCTCGGAGAGCACGTGCTTATCATCAGGCCCGCGCGGCCAATCTGGTTGATCCGGCATTGTTTGCGGAGTTTCTGAGTGCCCTCAATGATCTGCAAAAAGCAGACCTGAAACTGGCAGTGTCTGAAGCTGACCTCGTACGCCTGCATTTTCAGGCGAGAACCAAACAATCAGACATACTGTTGCATCTGGGGCTTTCCCCCGGCTGCTTGAAAAGAAGAAGCTCGCCCGCAGGAAGTATCTGGCACGCCAGCACGTCAAATAAGCACAGAGTAAACCGGAAGAAAGAGGAGACGCAGCCATGACGAACCTGACCGCAACGCCCGCGACTGCGCCTTCTCAGTCCGCACCACCACCAATTCTGCTTGCCGAGCCGCTGGCGCCCTCCCGTACACCAATCTTGATGGTGCGGGAGCAAGGCCAGCTTGTTGACCTCTCCAAAACCATCGGCACAGCAAAACTTATCCGTGATGGAGACGAGCTTCATATTTTGGATGGGAATGGGCAGATTGTTGTCATCGAACAGTTCTTTGGTGGACCTGCCAATGAATTCTTCATTTTGATGCCATCTGGTCCGCTCACAACACAGAGCCAGTTTCTGAAGGCCGTTGAAGTCGAGACGGCACCAAGACTTGGCAGCTTTCAAGTTGACCTCCCCTCCCCTGCCCAGAAAGAAACGGAGGATGCTGACAAGTCCTCAGAAGAAACCAATTGGCAGCCCATATCCAAAACAAGTTTGCAGAGTGTTCACCACGAACCAGCGCTTGAAAAGCTGAACAGTCTTACGCAGTCTGATCAGCTTTCTGAAAACACGCAGGATAACTATCAGGCTGCTCCACTTGTAAGCGCTCTTAATACACAATCAGAGAACATTATCGTTCCGCGGTTATCTGTCTCTGATCTATACGTTCAACCAAACAGCACAGTTACCCGGGCAAGTGATCTTCCTGTCCATTCAGTTCAGGAAGCATCCTTTCGCACATCCAACAGTATTTCTGTCAGCGATAGTCTCGCTCTTGATTTCGGCGTGGATGGAACCAACTCCCGCGCACTGCTCTTTACACTTGATGCAGCCGGACGCCCACTCGGCCGCTCAGGTGATCCGCTCGATATTACCTGTGGCGGTGCGCGGGTTCTTTTTCAATCTGAGTTTGGCCCGCAAGGCCAACACATATTGAAAGGTTTGAAAGGCGACGGAACGCTTGTTTTCAAGGTTACGCTGGATCCGAGTACACCAAACGGCACATACAGCTATGAGCAATTTGCGTCCTTGGACCATCCGGGTAGTTCAGCAGAACTCTTAGTGAGCTTTAGGTTCATTGCAAAGGATGCGGATCGCGACACACTTGTTTCTTATTTAGACATACGTGTTGAAGATGATCCGATGCCAACAGAGTGGAACCTGTCAGCCACGGTTTCAGAGGCAGGGCTCGCGGGTGGTTCAGATGGCAATCCGGGGCAAGCTTCAGCCTCTGGGGACTTACCGATCACTGCTGAACAAGGTCCTGTCGCTCTGTCTTGGAACGCAGCATCTCCGGTTGAAGGCTTTAGTTTTCATCAGGAAGGACAAACGCTCCTGATCATGCAGGGAAACAAAGTCGTTTTGTCAGTCACACTCAATTCAACAACAGGCTCTTACAACGTCACCCAGCACAGCGCGATCAATCATGGATCTGCTGCGGAGGCCGTCTTTAACCTCAGTTTCAGCGCGACAAATACGCAAGGTCAGACGACAGAAGGCAAGCTTCTGGTTTCGTCACTGGATGATGCGCCAAAAGCATTTCCGCTCAACCAGATCAATTTTGATGAAAGCCAGCTGAGCACTGAACCTGAGCTGAGCTATTCGTCACAGTCCTTGCCTCATTCAGCAGGGGCAGATGCGGCCACGATACGCTGGCAATTACCTGATGATCCCGATGGTCTGATCTACATTATCGAGGGGAAACAGCTCAGTGTCTTGCAGGGCGATACGGTCATTCTCACTGCTCAGTTTACCGGCAGCAATGGCGCTTACTCGGTTCAACAACACAATCCATTGCAACACCAGCACGGCGTAGACCAACAGACCATCAACCTTCCCTTTGTAATTACGGATGGAGACGGCGACACAGCTTCAGGCAACTTCATGGTGTCAATTAAAGATGACACTCCAGAAGTAGGAGCAACGGTCAACCTCAGTTTAAGCGACGACGCATTTGCCCTATCAGCGCCTGGAAATGCTCAAGCTGAGGATACTCATACGTTAACCGGTGTACTCCCGATCTCAGCTGGTGTAGATGGAGGGCAGGTTTCATGGACTCAGTCCGCGCTTCCTCCCAGCTTCAGCTGGGACTTGACTGGCGAGAAACTGACGCTTTTCCAAAATACGACGGCAATTTTCACCGCGACGCTGAATTCCAGCAGTGGCGCGTATTCTGTCGATCATCATGCTCCATTGAACCATGCTCGGGGCATTGAGCAGTTTCAACTGCATTATGTTGCAAGTGATGCAGATGGGGACGCCGTTAATGGTCAGCTGCAAATCACGATTGCAGACAGCACGCCTGTCCTCAGTTCCGCGCCTGAAGCACTTAGCCTTTCAGAAAATGCTCTCTTCGAAGCGCGTATGAACGATGAAGCCTCGATCGTTCAAAGTGGTGATTTGAACGTTCATTGGGGCGCCGACACACAGTTTGCAACGACGCTCACCTTCTCTTCCAGCATGAGCAGCAGTCTTGTTCCTTTCACTGTCAACGGTGCTCAGGTCTATTACTCCATTGAAGGTACGGGCAATCAACTCAGCGCAAAGACGCAGGATGGCACGCTCGTTTTCACGATCAAACTGGATCCCACCGGATCAGGAAACTACGAAGTCGAGTTCTTCACACCGATTGACCACACATCAGCAAGCGAGGTTTCACTATCGTTCTCAGCAGTAGCTTCCGATGGTGACGGAGACACGATCCCTCTGGACTTCACCTTCAGCATCTTGGACGGAAAGTCATCGGCGTCCCCCGATCAGTTTTCTGGTACGGAAGATACACCGCTTGTGTTGGATCTGTTAGGCAATGATACTCTCAGCAGTGAAGGCTTCACTGTTCGCATCGTCTTGGCACCTGCCAAGGGCCACCTCTCTCAGAACCAGGACAACACGTTTAATTACACGGGTCACCCCAACGCCAATGGCTCGGACAGCTTCAGTTACTACATTGAGGATGCGGATGGAGAGCGCAGCGATACCGTCACCGTCTCTATAGAGCTATCACCGGAAAACGACGCACCCATCTTTTCCGGTGTTGGCCACGATACGCCGCTTCACATGAGTGTCGAGGATGATGGTCCCGATACTGTGTTCACGGCAAATGCTTCAGATGCAGATGGAGACCCTCTCCATTTTTTTCTCGAAGGGTCTGACAAGGCCCGTTTCAACATCGACGAACAGACCGGCCAGGTAAGCTGGAAAGAAGATGTATCCTTCGAAGCACCCATGGATCTGGACGGTAACAACATCTATGAGATCACTGTAGTCGCGAAAGATAGTTCTGGCGCGGAGGCTGCTCAAAAGTTCCGCATTGAAGTCACCGAAGGCACGAGTCCGCCCACTGCACCGCCCACCATTTTCCTTCACACCCGAGAACCTGGCAGTTACCAAGTCAGCTGGACTTTCGATGAAACCTTGTATTCTTCTGAGCTAATGGGCCAAATTCAATCCACGCCTTGGGTAGAAAGTGGAGATGACGGAGAAGCTAAAGCCGCCAGTGATGGTTCCTCAGATATCTACATTGACGCCGATACTGGCGAATTGGTTCTCTCAGATCGATCCGGTTCGTCTTCAGAGGGAGACGACAATCTTGCCTGCATCAGCAAAACGTTTGACCTGACAGGCGCGCAAAGTGCCTCAATCCAACTCACATACACAGCAGAGTTCGCAACGAACGGTCCGGCGAAGTCATTCTACATTGAAGCCCTGTTGGCTGATGGGTCCGCCCACCAGATTGGCGAGATTTCCAGTCTGATCAGTCACACTCAGTCTCAGACGATCAACCTTGATCTAAGCGATTACATCTCATCTGCGACAACGATCCGTTTGGTTGCACCAGCGGATCTCACCGCTGCAGACACATTGAGAATTGAGGAGCTGACGGTTTCAATAGTCCAGCCAGAGCCACTGGAACAGCAACACTTCGAGGCATCCTTTCAGCTTGGAGATGACGACTTGGCAATTGCCAAGTCTGCCAAGATCGACGGAGTGCAGGATGAGATTTCGGGCCTGACTCTCAAACTCTTCAATGCGCAGAGTGGTGATCATCTCAACTTCTTGGATGTCGATGGCGTCTCCAGCCAACTGGAAAACAACGGCAGCGGAGTTATGACACTCACGTTATCTGGAGTAGCCGATGCTTCCACCTATCAGAATTTGCTGAACTCAATCACCTTCACAACCACATCTGAAAGCTTGCAGGCGCGTAGCCTCTCAGTCATTGTTCACTCCGAGGATGGGAACTCCAACCCGTCCATTACCAGTATTCAAGTTCACCCCAATCCAGATGATGGGTCCACTGATGCGAGGAACCAGATTGACGGGACAGCCGGCAACGACACTCTGAAAAGCACCGATGAAGATGATGTGATCAATGGTTTTGAAGGCAACGACCAACTGACTGCCGGAGCTGGAACCGACGAACTTACAGGTGGTGAAGGCTCTGACATCTTCTTCTTTGAGCAACTCGACGGAGCAGCAGATCACATCACAGACTTCCAGCTGAAAACCTCTGCCGGAGGAGACAGAGATATCTTGGACCTCTCCAAACTGCTCGACGACTACGGCGAAGGTGGAACCAGCCAATACTATAATTTCACTAACCAATACGTCCGCATCGTGGAAAATCAAGACGGTCAATATGCCGTGCAAGTCGATTTGGACGCACGCGATGATGACCAGACATGGGAAACCGTCACCACATTAGACTTCCAAAACGCGGACGCAGTTGGTGCCACCTTAAGTGTCGAAGTGAAAGGCTTTATGCCGGAGGTCGAGCTCCCGATTGAAAATGCATTCCCTATGTCCTAGGCAATCTTACCAAACTTGGCAGCTGCCAAGTCGAGAATTTTGAAATAAAATCACTATTCTGCTTTGGTAGAGCTTGTTCTCCCATACGGTATGACTACACTTCTTCTGACATTGCTGCAGAGGAAATTCCATGCGTTCAGATACCCCCATTCAGAAGTTCGTCCATGCAGGAGATCATAAGATCTGTCTTCACGAATGGGCGGGCGAAGGTCCTACATTTTTGCTTCTCCATGCCACGGGATTTCATGGTCGCGTCTGGGATTACATCATCAAGCATTTTCCCGGTCGCCATGTCATAGCATGGGATATGCGCAGTCATGGCCAAAGCGACAATGCTGCCTTACCGAAACTCTGGACTGATCTGGGAGAAGATCTTTTCGCAGTGGTCAAGCAACTCGGGCTCAATCAAGTATTCGGTGTCGGCCATTCTTGTGGAGGTCATTTGTCTATCTTGGCAGCTGCCAAGTTTCCTGAGCTCTACAAAAACATTCTTCTGTTGGATCCAGTCGTGTTTCCAAAACCGCTGCTTCCGTTCTTCAAGCAAATCGCAGATCAGGACCATCCGGTTGCCCGGCGCCGAAACCAATGGGCGGATGTAAGTGAAATGTACGAGCGGTTCAAAACCCGCAAACCATACAACAGCTGGCTACCCGAAATTTTGCAAGATTACTGCGATCACGGATTAGTCGCTTCAGAGCGGGGCGAAGGATACCAACTCGCTTGTCCACCAGATGCTGAAGCCGAGGTTTATCGCACTTGTTACGGAGACCACATTTATCCGCTTCTGGATGCTGTGACCATGCCAACGACAATTGTGCGCGCGCGTCGTCGTAAACCAGATGAGCCCTTGCATGATTTCTCACCATCGCCCACCTGGGAGCTGTTGGCAGAGAACATGCCCAATGCAAAAGACATTTACGTTCCTGACCACACTCACTTCCTACCAATGGAAAACCCAGCCGCCATTTTGAACATGATGGCTCAGATGGAGAGGGGAGAGGAGATCCGGTGGCACGGTGGCGGAGCGATCTTGAACGACATGTAAACATCAAGTTTGGCAGTGGACCTGAGGGAATTCAGAACCTGCCAAGTCAGGGGAGGGGAATATGGGGAATTTTGAAATACACGGAGCGTTGGGCTCACCATACTCAATGAAAGTGCGTGCGGCATTCCGAGCAAAACGCATTCCACACGCATGGAAGCTCTGCGCACCTATGGGGCCAAACAGCCCAACCAAGCATGTGAAGATCCCGGTCATCCCTGTCGTCAAGTATCCGGATGAGACGTGGGTGAACGATTCCACTCCGCTGCTTCTGGACTTGGAGGCAAAAGGGGAGGGGAGGTCGCTTGTTCCCGACGATCCACTGATACGGTTCGCGTGTTACCTGATTGAGGACATGGCAGACGAGTGGCTTGTGAAAGCCATGTTCCATTATCGGTGGTTTTATGAGGAAGACCGAAAGATCGTGCCGAACTGGTTGCTTTACGACGCTTGTCTTGGTCTGGATGAAAAAACCATCAAGGCAATGGGCCAGCAGTTTGGCGCGCGTCAGATCAGCCGCATGCCGAAGGTTGGATGCACACCGGAAACAGCGCCTATCATTGAAGCATCCACCAAGCGTATGCTTTCTATTTTGGAACAAGCGGTTTTGTCTAAGCAGCATTTCCTGTTTGGCGATATGGCCTCATTGGCAGATGTGGCTCTCTTCGGCCAGCTCTACCAACTCAAAGACGACCCAACCCCGTCTGCCATGTTGCAAAATGAGTTCCCTTTCGTCTTCCGCTGGCTTGACCACATTGATGACGCCTCCGGTTTTGACGGTGATTGGATCACCGAACTTACTCCGGCAGTCAAAGAGCTTCTTAAGATGGCAGGCGATACTTATCTACCGTTCCTGTTAGCGAACTCCAAAGCCATCGACAAAGGGGAAGCGTCCTTTACTGCAGATCTGCCAGAAGGTTTCTTTACCCAAGACATCTTCAAATACCAGAAGAAGTGCCTCGACCGCCTGCGAGATGAGTGGGCGAAGCTGACGCCTGAGCACCGCGAAACACTCAGCGAGTTCCTCATTGGAGGGACAGAGATCCTCGACGTCTCACTGGTACAGCCCGCCTCTTAAAAATCTGACTTGGCAGCAATTGTTGGCAGCTGCCAAGTCATCCACGCCCTGCCAAACTCACCTGCTTGTGCGTTACTTTTCCCCAAAATCGGCAGAAAACTGCGATGGTGTGCATCAAACTGTATCCATCAACGGGGCTTATCTGCCCAATTTGTAACCGAGTTTGTCAGAATTCAAGTTGAGCGACAGCCGATTACAAAACTCAAATTGCTCTCTTTCAACTGATCCCCGATAGTCCCCTCAACGCAATCAAACAGTGTCTTTACCCCAAACAGACATGTTGGACGACCGAACCACCGGAGATCAGAATGAAAAGAATTGCAATCGCAAGCGCCGCTCTCGTTACTCTTTCTGGCGCAGCTTTCGCTGATGCTTTGACTTTTTACGACAGCAACGGCACCAAAACGATTATTCAGACAAACTCATTAACCGGATGCGTTGCCATTTATGACTCCGGACGCAATCCACTCCAGATCTGCCGAATGAATGCGGCGCCTGCTGCAGTTGTTGTACCAGCCCCAACCACAACAGTTGTCACTCCGGCCCCGGTCGCTGTCGCCCCCAAAGCATGGGACCGCCGTCAGGACAGAGCAACCGCGCGCCGTGTCATTCGCAGAACCGAAGCTCGTCAGGATCTTTTTGACTAAGCTTCACCTTTAAAGTTGCCTTAAATCCCAATGCTGGCAACGGTGCCCGCCTCCTACCCGAGGCGGGCATATCTTTATGAAAATGTGAAATAACCTGAATAGAATATTTCCCAATAATTTTAATGGGTTAGTGAAAGTGTAACGACCTGTCACAAGGATCAGAACGGAGACGTTCTCTTACACTATTTGGTTTGCACTTAACGCTGCGTCCACGCACTGTCTTCATGAGCTATCGACTTACAAAAAAAAAAGAGCCCCCATGTCAAGGCAATCGCTCTCTCCCTGTCTCTCCTCTTTGCAACACCTCTCATCGCCCAGGCGGATCCTGGCAAGGGTCAACGATTGGAAATGATGGCTGAAAAGCTACAGCTGACGGATGAGCAGAAAGAAAAAGTCCGCCCAATCATGAAGCAATCCATGGAAGATCGCCGCGCGATCCTGAAAGATGCTGGCATTGAGCGTGGCAAGAAGCCAACCCTTTCACAACTTCGCGAAGTTCGTGGTCCAATGCAAGCGTCCAGAGAAAAGATGAATGAGCAGATAGCTCAGGTTCTCAGCGCAGAGCAGATGGAAAAGTTTAGCGCGATGCAGCAGGAAATGCGCGATAAAATGAGAAAGAAATTCAAAGAAGGCAAATAAGACAGCGCGCCGACAAAAAGCGAAGGGGAGCATATGCTCCCCTCTCATATCAACCAAGTATGGTTTCAACTTTCCGCTTCAGATCAACCATTGCTTCCCAATAAGGTCCCGGCCCAAAGCTCACCCGCGAAACGCCAAGCGTTCCAAGCTTAGCGATTTCAGGCATGCCCTTCATCATGTAAGCATTCACAGGCAGTGGCACCGCCTCACAAATCTGAGCGATCAGATCAGGATCCGTTAAGGCCGGAATGAAGAACCCACTGGCGCCAGCTTCGGCATAGCGCTGCCCACGCAGCACAACTTCTTCCACCAAGGCAGCATGTTTGCTTGCATCTGGTTCCTGCAAAAACAGATCAGTTCTCGCATTGATGAAAAACGGAATGCCTGCTTCATCTGCGGCATCCCGAAAGGCTGCAATCCGCGCACATTGCTCATCGACCGAGTAAAGGCCGGAGCCGTGGACCTTCTGATCCTCAAAATTGACGCCAACAGCACCCGTTTTGATAATCCGAGCCGCATTTTCCTTCACATCCGCAGGCCTATCTGCATAGGCGCCTTCAAAATCGAGAGAGAAGGGAACATCCACGCTTTCCGCAATGCGGCTTGCGATAATTTCGACCAGCGAAAGTGGGATTTCTTCGCCGTCTCCATACCCATGCGCCGCAGCAACTGATGCGCTTCCCGTTGCAATGGCCTTGGCACCTGCCTTTGTGGCGGCTTGAGCAGTACCTGCATCCCAAATGTTGTAGAGGACGATTGGCTCACCTTTTTTATGCAGAGCGGCGAACTGTTTTGCTTTATCAGCCTGAGACATCAATAAGGCCCTTCGATCTTGCTATTTTCAATTCAACGTCAATCAATTTCTGCTTGCGCCAAAGCCCGCCACCATATCCGGTAAGGCCACCATCCATCCCAACAACACGATGGCATGGAATGACAATGGCAATCTGGTTTGCTCCATTTGCACGGGCAACAGCGCGGGTAGAACTGGGTTTCCCAATCTGTTTGGCCAGCTGGCTGTAGCTTTTGGTTGCGCCGATCGGAATACGGCGCAGTTCGCGCCAGACATCCTTTGTAAACTCGGTTCCGTGCATAACCAGCGGCACGTCAAAATCCAGTCGTTTGCCCTCAAAGAACTCTCGCAGTTCTGAGGCGATCTGGTCGGTTGGTGCAGTCCGGCCAAGACCCAGATCACCCTTAACTTGCTTACGCAAACGGGCAAGTTCTGCAGGCAGTGCTTTGCGGTCCGCAAACTCCAGCAGATGTAGTGCGCGATCATCACTCACGCCAATCATTGTACCAAGCGGTGTATCGAACCAATCCGCCTTAAGGAGACCATCGCCTTTCAGTTCCGCCGGTTTACATCCCAGCAAACGGGCAAATGCCTGCCGGAAAGCATCCGGAGACGAAAACCCTGAGGCCAACTGCGCCTCAACCACCTTGCCGCCATCGGAAAGCGTCTCAAATCCATCACGCAAACGAGAAAGACGGGCCATTTCCAGAAACGTAATCCCGAACTGGCGTTTGAAGGCGCGGCGAACGGTGGAAGGATCTAACCCAAGTTTCGCAATATCGGACTCGGACCATTTATGATGCGGTTTAGCTTCAAACTCACACAGCAACCGGGTCACGACTTCATCGTTCTCGGCAGACGTGCCCACCGGATGGCAGCGTTTGCAAGGGCGGAACCCAGCTTCAAAGCATTCGGAAATGGTCTCGAAGAAACAACAATTCTCAAACTTTGGCTTGCGGGCGGGGCAGGTGAGGCGACAAAACACTCCGGTTGAGCGCACACCAACATAAGCCCGACCATCAAAGTCCGGATTTCGGTCAATCAGCGCCTGATAAAGCACTTTGTTATCTGGAAGTTCAAAAAGCATAGTTTCTTATAGATCCAGTTGCCCCCAAATGCGCACGGTTTTCGGGCGTCTATTAAGGACATCTGCTTTCATGTTACCTCAGCACCTGACCAAAGCTAATCAATAGCAGCATAGAGCAAAGCGCCGAATGCAGAAATTATGCAGTACCAGTCGGGCTCTAGATCAACCTAAGTTCAGGTTTGCGATGCGAACTTGCATAACGCGGGCAGGGGTGTAGATGTCCGCGATGACCTCAAACTCGGCCTCGCCGCAATCAATGAAGCCGAGCTTTTGGTAAAACTGCTTGGCTTCCTCATTCCCTTCAAGCACATAGATTCCGGCGACTTTATCCTCGGGGAATTCGGAGACAGCTTGTTTCATCAGTGCCCGGCCCAACCCTTTGCGCTGAAAGTCGCTGGCCAGATAACACGCCCAGATAAAGACCACTTCGCCGCGAAGGGCACAGGCCAAAGACCCGACGATCTTCTGCTCGCTCTTGGCAAGGTATAGATACCCATATTCTCCAGGAACAACGCCGCCCAGATCTTCGCTTTCCAGCCTTGCAACCAATTGTTTGGTCAGCTCAGTGCCCAACTCATCCTCATGGGCCTGTGTCCAGGCCGACGCTAGAAAATCACGCAGCTCCTGTTTGTCGTCCTCCTGAAACAACGTGATCAGAGGCATTTGCGTTGTAGCTGATCCATGAGCCATGAGTTTTACATCCAATTCTAATTGCTAAGGGCAAACCACCTAACTCAGCGCTAGTTATCTGCAGCAGAGGACCCGGAGGCGGCCAGACCAAACAACGTGCGGTGCAAGGCCAGCTTTCCATCAATTGCCCGGTCAACACAAGCGCGGAAATATCCAGCCGGTCGTGCAATGCTTTCCGGATCGCGCAGGGCTTTCTCAACCGTGGTGATCAAAACCGCAGAAGCCGTATAATCGCCAACCCGTTTTCTCGCATCAAACCAGCCTTTTTGAGAGAGGCCAATCAGCAAACGCATGTCATCGGACGCGTCAATCAAACTGCTCCAGCTGGAAAGATCGAGCCCAATTGCAGCTTGAGTTTCTGCAGTTGCTGAACTGATCAACCCAAGGGAAACCTCAGACAGGAGAGGGGAGAACTGTTCGCTTTGATGAGGATCAACATGTTCTGACCAGTTCAGACTTTCAGCCTTGCTCAGCTTTTGGCTTGTGGCACGAATTTCGCTTTCTGGTTCCTTTTCAGGAGCCATTTCAAATCGGGTGTAACCTGATTTGCTTGTATTTATGGATGCGTCGTTAGACGCATTCCGTTGTTGCTTACTTTTTTTCCAAGAGTCTTGAGAGGTTGTATTATTATATGGGGTGACATCGTTGTCTTCTGCGCATGACATTTCTGAGTTTCTATCAAAAAAAACATCATGTTCAGCAACATCAGCATCACCCTTTTCTGTTGGTGTTTCGCTCATATCAAAGCGAGCTACTAAAAGCTCATGAAGCATGGTCAATGCCTCAGAGCGGTCAACAACACCCATTGGCTGGTCCATCAGCTCATTGAATGCGGATGCGATCTCTGAGACTTCCAGTTCCTCAAGGCTGGCAAGACGGAACAGGTCTGCCATAGCTCTTGAAAGCCGGCTTATTGTACGCTTGGCTTCCTTTTCCTGGGCAAGACGGGCTGCAAACTCAGTACCAATCTGCTTTAGTTCAGTCAGACGTTGACGTGCCGGAGAGAAATCCAACCCATAGCCACGCTCAATCTGACGATCTTCACCCGCGCGGTAGATATAACGACGTCCCGTTGGGCTATCTTTGTAAGCAAGAACACCAGCTTCCACTAGCCTGCGTAACGAGCGCACGACAGTACGAGAGGAGCGGCTGACATACTCAGCGAGTTTTTCATTGGAAATTGCGACAAGCGGACGGCGGTCCTGCGACCAGTCCTCTGCAGCCGTCAGGCCAATCAGAATATCGAGAATATGATAGGTGGTCCCATCAATTCCCAAAGCAGGCGCGGCCTTCTTCAAAGCCATTGCGACCTCTGATTTTGTCGTCTTCACAATGTCATTGGCCATCGCCAGTTTTTGACTGGCAACCATTGCCGGCGTCAGTTTTCTGAACGACGCCACTGAACCAACAGATTGCATAGCTACACCGTTCACCTACTAAGTCTAGTAGGTGTTCTCATGGGTCAGGACGCAAAACATCCTCCCCAAACTGAGGATAAACGGGACAAACTGGCGATTAGCATGCAGAAAGACGCTTCAACACCTTGGTGAAGGGTTGATTCGTACCGCGTCTCGAAGTAATTTGAAGATACAAAAAAGGGTTACATCGAGCGCTATCGTTTGTTTGTACCCAAGGAATTTCGGTCTTGTTGATTGCCGTCAGCAGGACCGTTTTTCTTTGGAAGAGACGTAACTAGACCGTCATGCATCCTCCTTCAGAATTTCTTCTTCAAACTCATCCATCAGATCCGGCAGGCGGCGCTTCAAAAACGCGGCAAGTTCAGGCTGCTTTTTCGCATCCACCTGAAAGCTCAGCGCATTCGGACCATCCTTCATCAGGATCTGCTTGTCGCCAATCCAGCTCTTAGCGGCTGTGGCGATAGAACCAGTTGTGACTGCTGCCGTTGTCTCGGCAAACTTGCAGGCAGACAGGATCGCGCTGAAGCGCTCGTCACTTGCAGAAAGCTCGAAGTCGGCGCTGATCATTACGGCATCAACACGGGCCTTGAATGGGTCAGGCAACTGGCCGTGAGTGAAATGACCAGCAAGCTCTTCCCATCTTGGACGCCCGATCTTTGGCGCAGGGCCAATCTCGCGGACAAATTCTTCTGGCAGGGCATTCATCAGCTTGAGCAGCTTGGATACGGTGGTCGCGTCCTTACCAATCGCCTTGGAAATGACCGTCTGCGGGAATGTCTTTGCCAGACGAGAGGCAAACAACGCCGTCTCGATGAAAGACAAGTTCTTCCGCTCATGGTTTTCCTGACCCTGAGCAATCAGAAGGGCTTCATCGGAAAGCTCTTTGATGATCCCGCGAACCGAGATGCCAAGGTCTTTACAGGCACGCCAACGACGGTGACCAAATGCGATCTGATAACGATCCGGCAGGTCCGGATGCGGGCGTACCAGAATAGGCACCTGCTGGCCGCTGGCAGAGATGGAGGCCTTGAGCTTCTCAAAATCCTCATCATTGGCCACGACCATACGGTCAGACACAAAGGATGGGTCAAGGTCTTCCGTGTTCAGCTCATGCGCGACACTGCCGTCCTCGATCATCTGGCGCAGCTTTTCGTTCTCCTTCTCCACGTTGGAGAAGGTGTTGCGCATAGACTTGATCGCCCCCGGAGAAACGCGTTGTTTCGTTGTCGCCGTCATGGACGGGGCAGGGCCGGGCGATTTCGCCAGCTCAGCCGGATCAACACCGCCAAACATGGCACGCATCTTCTTGGAACGATCAGTTGCCTTGTTCATGGACGACCCCATACCTGTTTGATCAGTTGGAACACTTCCGTATTGGCTGCATCGACCGATTCAAGAGCACGATTGAGGGTATCGCGGGTCATGTTTCCGCGCTCAACCTCGTAAAGGCTCTTCTTTTCCAGTCCCGCATTGGCAATCGCTGTGGTCTCCACAATGGACGCTGCCAGCACATCCTCACCAAAAAGACCTCTCAAAAGCGCTGCAACGTTCACCTGCGGCACATCATGAGGTGTATGGCGTGTGAGCAGGTAACGCACAAAATCGTGGCTCAGGGTGCCACCAGCCTCTTCAATCACCGCCAGCAGTTCTGAGGTCATGGAGAGGAACTGGTTCATAGATGACACGTCCAGCATGGCCGGATGCACGGTGATGACAATTCCGGTTGCTGCATAGAGCGCGCCAAGGGTGAGATACCCCAGCTGTGGCGGCGCATCGATAAGCACAACATCATAATCATCTTCCACCTCCTTCAGGACGGTCGCCATGCGGCGGAAGAACATGCCATCGCCGCGCGAAAGCCCCTGAGCAATTGCCTGCGGGGTTTCGTGCTCATATTCCATCAGTTCCAGGTTACCGGGGACAAGATCGAGCCCATCAAAGTAAGTTTTGCGGATAACATGGCTGAGTGGAACGCGCTCCTCGTCGTCATAACGGATCGCGGCATAAAGAGTCTGGTTCTCGTCAACATCGAACTCTGGCTGATACCCGAACATGGCAGACAAGGAGGCCTGCGGGTCAAGGTCGATGGCGAGCACACGCAGGCCCTGAAGCGCCAAATAGTGCGCTAAATGGACGGTTGTGGTGGTCTTTGCGGAGCCGCCTTTAAAGTTGGCAACGGCCAGAACCTGCATCTTCTCGCCATGACGGCGGCGCGGGTCCAGACGAAGGGCATCTGCAGGCCGTTTTTCGGCCAGATAACGACGTAATTCGTTGATCTGAGGAAGTGTATAAATACGTCTGCCGTTATCCAGCCTTTCGGGGATAACTGCTTCACCGTTGAGAGAAAGCTGGCGCAAACTGGATTCGGCAACGCCGAGCAGGCCTGCAACCTCGCGCGAAGAGAACGTCTTCAGCTTCTTCATAGCTTCAGGCGGATACATCTTCTCCCTTAAGGATTGCAGTTGCCGTGACAACAAGTCAGAATGGCGTGCAATCTTCTCAGCAGAAGTTTCATCATGTTCAGCAGCGAGCAGCATATTGCCTCTTAACCTCTATGACGGTTTTGAAGTTCAGAGCGAAAATAATCCGTCACAGCGCATCCTTCTCCGTTTCAAAACGCGCGTCAATATCTTTATAGTTAACGAGTATTAACCAATATTAAGAGATCGTTAAGGTTCTTTCCGCTGTCCTTGTACTGCGGAACCGGAGAATTACCAGATATTGCGTAAACCACCGATTTTACAGCAATATTTCCATAATAAGACAGAACAATCTTATTAAGAAACGTCACTTTCGCCAAGCCAACAAAAAAACTAGGACATGACGGTTTATGTGCAAAAATCGATGAAATACCGATTTGACAGTTCGAACCTTCCTCTCAATCGGCAGTGCACACGTGAATCAGTCATAGATTCGCACTGAGTCGTAAAGGCCCCAAGTACACGCAAAAACCTAAACCATTAGAGCTTTCCAAAGTTCCGCAAGGCTTTGGCGAGAACCTGTCTTGTATGGTCCGGCCCAACCGGTTTCGTCCTGTTTTGTCCTGATTTCCAGCTGATCTTGGGGGGCCTGTGGTTTCCGCTGTCAAACTTCATCTTTATCGTGTGTCCAGTTCAAACAATGAAGTGGTCTTTTCCAAAGGTGCTCTTCAAAAAATCGGCGCCACAGCCGGTGAACACCTGTCCTTCAAGATAGGTGCCTGTCACCGTTTTTCTGCCAAAACGGCAATCAACACCGAGCGCAGGTCAGCCCTTGGCCTGCCAGCAGATGTGTTTGACGAACTCGGCCTTGCGCTCATCGATGGCCTTCATGTTAAGCGGGACGGGGACACCATTCACATAGGCCCGACCATTGGCATCATGGGTGCGGGCAAGTTTGATCCTGAGCGCCGCCACCAGCAGGACATGCTGACATACGCGCAAACCTGTGGCTACATCGCCTTTCTGTTTTCGCCTGAAGATTACAACTGGGCGACAAACACAATCACGGGGGAGACCATGCCCGGTCACCGCCAGCCCGGTCTGCCCCTGCCCACCGCCATTTACAACCGCATTCACACCCGCGACGAAGAGCACAAACTACGTGTGGAAGCGGTGAAGAACCGGATGCGCGCTCTGGGCTCTCACATCTACAATCCCGGGTTCTTTGATAAATGGGAGGTGCATGAGCACCTGATGTACGGGCAAAAGCTGCGCAAGTATCTGCCCGAAACCCACCGAGCCCCAACACCACCGCTTTTAAAGAAGATTCTGGACCGCCATCACTCCGCTTATCTCAAACCCGTCGACGGGCGAGGGGGCAAACTACTGATGCGCTTGTCCAGGCGCGATAAAGGCTACCGTTTGCAATGGTTGACCGACTTATCCTGCCCACATGCGGATTTCATGCAGCTGGAAGACGCATTTGAGTTCGCCTTCAGTCATACGTCACTGGACCAGTATCTGGTGCAGCAAAGTCTCGACTTTTCTTCGTTCGATGGCCGGTCTGTCGATTGCCGCGTTCAGATGCAAAAAGACATCAGCGGCACATGGCGCTGCTTGATGATCGGCCCAAGGGTCTGCGCGCACGGCTGCATCTCATCTCATTTCAGCCAGGGCGCGGATGTGATTGATCCGGATGATTACTTCACCAACGCGTTTGGCAAGAAGGCCGAGGCGGTGAAAGCGGCTGTCGAGGAATGCGGTTTCGCCATTGCACATCGTATGGACGACTATCACACCTCTCCAATCGGGGAACTGGGACTGGATATAGGTGTCGACAAAACAGGTTGTCCGAAGCTTCTCGAGATCAACGCCAAGCCCGGACGCATGATCTTTCTCGATCCGCGCCACGCAGAAGCAAGAGTGACAACGCTGGAGGCCAGCATCGATTATGGTGCGTTTCTTTCCGGCTTTGGCGACGAGCCTGAGTGACGAGCGGCAAAACATATAGATGTCAGGAAGGTCTTAGCGCTCCGGTTACTTTGATTGCTGTTTGGCCTGTCAGGCTCTCACGTGTTGAGCAAAAACATACGGCATCTGTACTAAAACAACTCTTTGAACATCTACGCGAGCAAGATCACGACGAGAGTTCAGTCGCATCTGGAGGTCACTGTGGCGCGGAAACTAAATGAATCCTCAGCAGTCATCGTCGGAGGCACATCCGGCATCGGATTTGCTTCTGCCAAAACACTCCTCCAATCCGGTCTTCAAAAACTCACCATTTGCGCACGTGACGTCACCAAGGGCCGCAATGCTCTAAGCAAACTTGCAGCAGAATTTCCCGGCGCCTATCTGCATTTTGTCCAATGCGACGCTTCAGACCCGGGTCGCACTGAAACCGCCATTACCCACGCAGAACTGGCCATGGGGCGAATCGATGTGCTGGTTAGTACCGGTGGCGGAGGGCTCATCCCCAGACCATTGCATGAGCTGAAACTGAAAGAGCTCATGCCCACAATCACCTCGCTCATGAGCAGTATTCTGCACCCAATTCATGCGGTTTATCCGGTCATGACGAAGCAACGCTGCGGTTCAATTATTTGTTTAACCTCGGATGTTTCCATAATCCCGACCTTTGGCAGCACAGCCGTCGGGTCTGCAACAGCAGGCATCTCCATGTTCTGCCGTGCCCTAGCGGTAGAAGCCAAACAGCATTGCATCCGGGTCAATTGTGTCAGCCCAAGTGTTGTACGTGGAACCCCTCTTTATGATAAGCTTCAAAGAGATCCTTTTGCTGCAAGCCTCATCTCAAAAGTCGAGCAGAACGCTCATCTGGGCGTCATCAAGCCCGACGAAGTAGCCGAAGCGATCAACTTCCTCGCCGGTCCGGGCTCTGCTAAAATAACAGGACAAATCATTAGCGTTTCCGGAGGAGGTACACCGATTTAGATTTTACAGGTCACCAGTCCTATGGAAAGTTTAGAACGCACTTTTACCCTTTCTGAAATGAGCGAAACTCCCGATTTCATTCCCACCATTGCCCATCGCATTTGGCAGACCTGGTGGCGAGACAAAGGCGTTTTGCAAGACGAGATCGAAGTCAAGGTCCGCGCAGCTCTTTGTCCTGAAGCTGTCCCCACCGCCTTTGTTGCCCACCACGACGGAATATACCTTGGCAGCGCATTGCTGATTGAAAGCGACTTTGCCGCCCGTCCTCAACTGACACCATGGGTTGCAGCTGTGTGGACAGAGGAAGTTCATCGCCGCGAAGGTATTGGCACAGCCCTTGTTGCACGCATGGCCCAACTGGCGTTTGAAAACGGGTACTCACGTGTGTATCTGTGCGCCTCTGACGACAACACCCCGTTCTATGAGAAAATGGGCTGGCGCGTGCTTGAGTATCACGTCAAACAGTTGAACGTGCTGGCGCTGGATAAACCTGCCTCGTCATAAGCTGGGTGGGCGTAACACCAAGGCGTTTTTTGAAGGTCGAGCTCATATGTGCGTGGGAGGAAAACCCGCAGGTATAAGCAACCTGGCTGAGTGTGCTGTATGGTGCGCCAAGAAGTTTGCGCGCCCGCGCCACGCGTCGCTCCACCACATAATCGTGGGGCGTTTTGCCAGTGGCACCTTTGAACGCACGATTGAAAAAGCCCGCTGACAGATCCACACATGCTGCCAGATCAGACATGGACATCTGCCGGGCAAGGTGATCTTCGACAAACTCTTCCACCCGTTTCAGCCGCGTGTCTGTCATAGACGCTGCGGATGGAGGATCTTCATAGGCGCCTGCCTGAACTTGCTCCACCACATCCAGCAGAGCATAGAGCTGAGCTTCTATCGCTAAGGTGTCCTGAGGTTTTGCTGCGAGAAGTGCCTTGCGAAGATGAAAAGCAGCTTTAATCGCATCAGGCGAGATGGCATGGTTGAAGCGCATCTGGTCTCCGCGATCTGGCAGGAGTTCAGCTGGTACCGTAAAGGTCAGATACTCGCCGCCGCGCTCGCTCTCCGAGGTGACATCGCATCCCTTCGGCACAAAGGCGAGGCTGTTGGGCCGGGTCCAGAAATCAACCCGACGATCGCTGTCAAAAGAATGCGCCCCGCGCTGGCTTTCAAACGCAAACCCGATTGAGGCCCGCGCCGCCGTGTAGGCAACAGCATAGGCACTGCTTGGCAACAACTGCAGCTTCCACTTGCTGATAATGTCCCGCGCTGAACTCATAGCCTCAGTTGCTTCAATAGGTTCATCTGATTTCCGACGCATTATCTATAAGCCGACTAACCCACGGCAAACAAGGGGACATTGGCCAAAGGCGTTTAGGTCAGTATTTTGAAAGCCATCATCGGCGTCAGGTTTTAAGCTCATGGCAAAGTGTTTTTAACTGCCAAAAGGAAATCGAATGCCGCTGTTTTCGCTAGAGGATCTGGAAGCTGCCCACACCACTGTTAAGCAGTTTGTCCCCGAAACCCCATGTTATGCATGGCCATTGCTGAAAGAACGTAGTGGTGTTGATGTTTTCGTGAAGCATGAAAACCATACACCAACAGGCTCGTTCAAGGCTCGTGGCGGGTTCACCTATGTGGATGCCTTGATGAAGTCTGCGCAAAAGCCCACCGGGCTGGTGACGGCGACGCGTGGCAATCATGGTCAGTCCGTTGCTCTTGGCGCGAGCCGAAATGGCGTTCCCTCTTATATTGTTGTGCCCGAAGGCAACTCACTGGAAAAGAACGCCGCCATGCGCGCGTTTGGAGCCAATGTGATCGTTGCCGGCAAGGATTTTGATGAAAGCCGCGTGGTTGCACAGCAATTGCAGGAAAAGCACGGCTATCACATGGTGCCTCCATTCCACGAGAACATCGTCAAAGGTGTCTCCACCTATGCGCTGGAGCTGTACCGTGCGGTTTCTGATCTGGATGTGGTCTATGTGCCAATTGGCATGGGCTCCGGTATTTGCAGCCTCATCACGGTTCGCGATCTGCTCGGCCTGAAAACCAAGATCATTGGCGTGACCGCTGAAAACGCAGCTGCCTTTGCACTGTCCTTTAAAGCTGGCAAGGCAATCCAGACAGATACAGCCAACACCTTCGCAGATGGGATGGCCTGCCGCGACCCGCAGGCACAGCCGCTGGAGATCATCCTGAAAGGCGCGGAAGATGTGGTCAGCGTGAGCGAGGCGCAGATTGCTGAAGCGATGGCGGCCTACTACAAAGACACCCACAATCTGGCAGAAGGGGCAGGGGCTGCACCACTAGCCGGCCTGATGGCGAACAAACACAATTTACAGAGCAAACGGGCAGGTGTGATCCTGACGGGTGGCAACATTGACCTGACCACCTTCCTGAGTGTGATGAACACCCACTTACAGGCAACTGGTGAACTTGCTCCAGCCTAACAAAAAGGCCGGAGAGACGTGTTTGCTCTCTCCGGCCTTTTGATGAATTAAGCCTGATCTTGCTGAGGCTTGAGCTCCGGCTCGTCCTCTTCAACTGGCGTGTCAAACGACAAGAACCGTTTGTTTGCCCAGGCAATACCAACCAGTGTTAGTCCAAGACCAATGAACGATGTTGCGCGGGCAAGACCATACAGACCCGACATGTCGATGAAGAACACTTTCAGGCAGGTGATGATGATGAACGCCAGTCCTGCCTGCCCAACCCGTTTACGTTGCTTCACTGAGGCAAAGGCGATTAGCCCAACTGAGAAGATCAGCATCGCGACGGTGTAGCTGTAGAGTTCCTCCAGAACCACACCAGGCGCTGTCAACACAGGCCCCTGCCAGAAGGCGCGGATTTCCAACCCGACAAACATAACCAGCAAGACGCCCGCCAGACCGCGTGTCACGTTTTGCAGGTAAGCCTCACGGGTCCAGAAGCGCTCAGTTGCCAACAGCAATGCCAGAGCAGGATACAGATAGGCAATTGAGAGGCTATCAATCGGGAAGTAGCCGAAGACATGGTCCCGAGCCAGTGGGGTGGCCAAAATCGCAACCAGACAGTTCAACACTGCAATGGCCCAGTACCAATGGAATAGCCCTCGTCTCAACTTGGCGAAGGAATTTGAGAAACTCATCCGCTTCAGTTGAACGGAAACCTGAATTGCCAGAACAAAGGCATAGGACCCATGCATCACATACATGGGCATGTCGCCCTGATCGCGGTAGAACACCTGAAGCAAGGCGCAGAAGAACAGGGACAGGGCTGCCCAGACAGTCGTTTCAAACACAACTGCTTCGCTGTCATCCCCGCGCTGCTGGCCGCGCCACCAGCCAAATGCGCTGAGCGCGAGCACTGGCAGGAACAGCAGCGAAATGTCTCCGTAACCCGCTTCACCAAATCCGTCGATGTAACGCTGCGTGGTGAAGAAGACCATGCCACTCAGGTAAGCAAAGAACGCCTTTCGCGCTATGCTAAGCCCGAACAGATCTGAGATTTCGAGAACCACAACGGCTCCGATCATGAGAACCATCGGAAGTGTGATCTCGCCAAAGAAGTAGTAGGCAAATGGCAAGAATAGCAGGAAGGCAAGCGCAGCACTGCCCTCAGTTCCAAACTCAAACTTATGCGGTGACTTGCGGAAATAGACCGCCACGCAAACTTGCAGAGCAAGCGCAAACAGGTAGCCAAAGGCTCCGATAGCGCTCAGCAGCTCTGGCGCGTGCAGGACCGTGTAGACAAAGTAGACCCCCGCGCCAAGCCCCGGCAAGGCGACGGCAGACCAGTTCCAGAACCACGCACGCGTGGAGGTTTGGCCACGCAGCAAGCTGCCACCTGTCACCGCTGTGATCGTGACAGCCAAAGTGGCAAGATAGAACAGCTGATCGTCTGGCACAGATTGCCAGGCCAGCGCCTTCGGCATCCACATCATCAACGCGAAACCTGCAAGCAGTGCTGGTCCAATCAGGTCAAGGCTTTCCGCTTTACTCAAAAAGAACACATGGGCGACCAGCAAACCGGCGAACATCAGCGTCATTGGCCGTGCCAGACCCATGTCTTCACCCGCAAAGAACAACCCGGTCAGGAGCACGAGACCTGTCACCGCATAGCTTAGCAAAGCTGGATAGGTCTTCTTGTAGTCCCAAAACGCGTTGTCCAATGGCCAGCAAGAGATCGCTGATTTCGGCGGAAAACCAAAGGCAGGCACCGTAATTGTCAGCGCAAGAATTGCGGCCAGCATAAGCGGTGTCAGTTGTTGCTCCGGCATCTGGATCTGCAACAGGAATACCCAGACGAAAACGGAAAGGACGCTGAGTGTGGAGAGCCAGATCCAGCGCTGCAAGCGTTCAACCGCAAAACTTGTTGCCAGCACCATCGCAAAATAGAGATAGAGCAAGGCGGACGGTTCTGACCCACCCACCAGCAGCGGGGAGTAATAGGCACCGAGAATACCAATGGTCGCGAGCACTGGGCCATAAAGAAGGCCACCGCCAATCGCGAGCCATGACACAAGCGCCAATCCGATGAAGGTGGTCGTTGGGCCAATCAACCCATAAAGCGAATAAGCGCCCACTGTGGCGCCAAACAGAGACGCAAGACCACCACTGGCCGCCGCAACCAGCGGGCCGAACGGATCAACATGCGCCTCTTTCTGCCGGTAGCGGAAGAACTCGGAGCCAGCAATCAGCAAGACACCAAAGGCCAGCGCACAGCTGATGCGCATGGCTGGTGAGAGGACTCCGTTCTCAATTCCGTATTGAACAAAGAAGATACCGCCGAATGCAAGCGACAGAGCACCCAGCCAGACAACCCAGTTTTTGCGGACGTTGTCGATAACGCTGCGGGCAACACCGGTAAACCACGCTTCAACCGGATCAGCCTTTGGCTGAGGTGGCGCAGATTGATGCGAGTCTGCCTTCTGCTCAGATTTTGGAGCGTCTTTCTGGGCATTTTTCTGAGCAAGCGTGTCGCGTTTCTCAGAGATTGAAGCCTGCTCAGAAGCTAGAGCAGCCCGCTTTACAGCCTGTGCTTTGGCATCCTCTTTCGGTGCTTCTTGTGCAGCGATGCTACTCGGCACAGGAGGTGGCGTTGGTTTCGCCACTTCACTCCTGGTATCCACGTCTCTCATCCATGGCTTCTTCGACACAGACGGCACATAAGTTTCACGATGCGTCGCTCGCTTTTCAGCAGCAGTTGGAGCAGTCCCCACATTTGGAGGCTGGCCCTGCAACTCAGCCATGCTCTTGTGCAGCTCTTTCATCTGCGCATTCAAAAACGTGAGTTTGAGCGCGATATCTGAGAGGCGGTTGTAAAATGCTAATGCCACACCAAGAAAAAGGGCGACGGCAACAATAATTATGAGTTCCATGAAAACCTGAGGAAGCAAGACTTAAAGAAAAAAGACTGCGGCAAACCTACACGCATTGACCGTTAAGAGCCACGACAATTTTTCCTGTGCCTGACCTGCAGCAGTCTCAGCTGGCCTCAGAAGCTTCAAGCAAAAAGCAGAGGACACCGCCGCATCCTCTGCTTTCAAATTGTACTGTTGGGGGAACGGTACAATCAGGCCCTAAAGGCCAAGCTGTTCTTTTAGGCCACCAATGAATGTTGCATCATCCAGCGCCTTACGGTTGTCGAGAAACTGGACGGCGTCTGCCCCAGCGCGATAGCGCAGGGTATCGGTGCCGTCCGTGACAGCGGTATAGATGACGTCTGCCACAACGCTTGGTTCGGAAGGCTGCATGCCCCCGTTCATGGCACCGAACAGCGCTTGCACAACACCCTGGTATTCCGTCATGCTCTCGTCATTGGTGAAGTCGAAAGAACGACCGGCGAAATCGGTGCTGACCATACCGGGCTCAACAATCTTCATCTTGATACCAGCAGCCTCCAGTTCAAAATGAAGCGCCTCTGAAATGCCTTCAACCGCAAACTTTGTGCCGTGATACAGCGCGCCGAGCGGGAAGGTCATCTGGCCGCCGATGGACGAAATGTTCACAATCGTACCGGATTTGTTGGCGCGAAGGTGGGGCAGGACACCTTTTGTCACGGCAATCAGGCCGATGACGTTGGTTTCAAACTGGCGGCGTACTTTCTCCATGGAAAAGGCTTCCAGCGGACCATAAGCGCCATACCCGGCGTTGTTGAGCAGCACGTCAATTTTGCCAAAGCGCGCGATGCCCTCAGCAACTGCCGTTTCAATGGAAGCTTCATCCGTCACATCCAGACGGGTCACAAGAGTATTATCAAGCTGCGTCAGCTCCTCTTCCTTTTCGGGCTGGCGCATTGTTGCGATCACGTTCCAGCCTTTGTCGTGAAAGGACTGTGCGGTGACCTTGCCAATGCCAGAGGACGCGCCTGTGATGAGAATAGTGTTGGACATGAGAAACTCCTGAAACCTTATGCGAGATATCTTTTTGGAACTCGCTTGTTATTCTTCGTCTCTGTCAAACTAGGGATGCGGTTGGATCGGTTCAAAGCCATATCGCGCCAAATGACTCGCAAATAACGCCAAATTTAAATCTGTCAGGGTGCAGAACGAGAATGGACGGGATACAGGGCAAAACATGAGGCCGAAACCACCAAGATCGGTACAACTGCTGAGGGCTGTTCGACCAATTACCAGCGGGCTGCGTTAACGGGTCGCAACTCCATTCCTGCTATTACAGGCTACAAAAAGCCACAGAGAAGTGGGTATTCTGGCTCAGCTGATTGGCAATGTCCTGAGGGACAAAAGAACAGACGAGATTTCTGCCACTGCCGCTGCCAGTATTTTGGAGCCGATTATGCAGAACGGACTGGAACACAGCACAACAACGCGTGAGCTTCCTGTCTCCCAGCAGCCGGAGGTCGACTATGTGCGCGTCCGCTTTGCCGGAGACTCGGGCGACGGCATTCAGATGACGGGCACGCGGCTGGCTGAAAGTGCCGCCAGATTTGGCAATGACATTGCGACATTCCCGGATTTTCCGGCGGATATACGCGCACCAAGCGGTACGATCTATGGTGTCTCAGCCTATTCCCTCAACATCGGTCACACCGAGGTGGACACGTTTGGTGATGAAACTGACGCACTTGTGGCGCTGAATCCGGCAGCCCTGCGCAAGTATCTGGAAGGTGTGAAGCAGAACGGTCTGCTGATCATTGATATGGACGCCTTTACCGAGCGCGCCATCACCAAAGCAGGTTTTTCCGCCAATCCGCTAGAAGATGGGTCTCTCTCCAGCTTCCGCGTGCTACCGCTGGAAATCACCAGCAACACAGAAAAAGCGCTGAAGGAAACCGGCCTTTCCGCCAAGGATGCGCGGCGCAGTAAGAACATGTGGACCCTTGGTCTGGTCCTGTGGCTGTTCGAGCGCTCCACCGCAGATGTTGAGCATTGGATCGAGCAGAAGTTCCACAAAAAGCCTGATGTGGCCAAGGCCAACATCATGGCATTGCAGGCAGGTCATCTTTACGGAGAAGTCACCGATCTGCCGCCGGATGTTTCTCGCTACCGCATTCAACCAGCCCCATTGATGGAAGGCGAGTACCGCTCCATCAATGGCAATGAAGGCATGGCCTATGGCCTTTATGCTGGCGCCACCCTTGCTGATCTTGAACTGTTTTACGGCTCCTACCCAATCACGCCAGCCTCTCCGCTGCTGCACACAGTGGCAAAGTTGAAGGAGTTGGGTGCGATTTCGTTTCAGGCGGAAGATGAGATTGCCGCCATCTGCGCAGCTATCGGCGCTTCTTATGCCGGACATCTGGGCGTGACGGGTTCTTCCGGTCCCGGCATAGCACTGAAGACGGAAGCAATTGGCCTTGCCATCATGACAGAGCTGCCGCTGGTGATCGTCAACGTGCAGCGCGGCGGTCCTTCCACTGGCCTGCCAACCAAGACGGAACAGTCGGATCTGTTTCAGGCCATCTGGGGCCGCAATGGGGATGCTCCGCTGCCCGTCATCGCACCAGCTCATCCGGCTGAGTGCTTCGACATGGGTGTGGAAGCTGCCAAGCTGGCCACAAAGCACATGACACCACTCATGGTGCTCACTGATGGCTACATAGCCAACGCCAGTGCCCCATGGAAATTGCCGGACTTCAGTGATGCGACTTATGCTCCATTCCCGGTCAAGAAAGCCACAGATCCAGAGGGTTTCCTGCCCTATGACCACGATCCCGACACCATGGCCCGCCCATGGGCTGTCCCGGGCACTGCTGACCTGATGCACCGCATTGGCGGGCTGGAGAAGCAGGCAGGCAGTGGCAACATCTCGTATGACGGCGAAAACCACCAGCTTATGACCCAGATCCGCGCCCAAAAGCTGGAGGCCATCGCGAAAAGCATTCCGCCGCAGCATGTGGAATCCGGAGAGGCCACAGGCAAACTGGCTTTGCTTGGCTGGGGTTCCAGTTGGGGGCCAATCCGCGTGGCGGCCCGCCGTGCAGAGCTGGAAGGCAAGTCCGTCTCCCACATTCACCTGCGCCACCTCTGGCCTTTGCCGCCTAATCTGGAGGAGCTGCTCTTGGGGTTTGATCGGGTGATCATTCCAGAAATGAACAACGGCCAATTGGCAACAGTGCTGCGCAGCCAGATGGATGTTCCGGTTGAGAGCGTTTCCTGCGTGAAGGGACGTCCATTCCTCGTCCGTGAGATCGCCAAAATCATTGAGGACGCGCTGGGAGTTTCATCATGACTGACCTGAAACCAAAAGATTTCGCCAGTTCTCTCGATGTTCGCTGGTGCCCGGGCTGCGGTGATTACGCTGTTTTGAAAAGCCTGCACAAGATGCTGGCAGATACAGGCGCAAAGCTGGAAGACACCCTGTGCGTTTCCGGCATCGGTTGCTCCTCCCGCTTGCCATACTACATGGCAACCTATGGCTTCCACACAATCCATGGACGTGCACCTGCAATTGCTTCCGGTGCAAAGCTTGCTAATCCTGAGCTGGATGTGTGGGTGTTCACGGGCGACGGGGATGGCCTCTCCATCGGCGGCAACCATCTGCTCCACGCTCTGCGCCGAAATCTCGATATGCAGATCGTGCTGTTCAACAACCAGATTTACGGCCTGACCAAAGGCCAGTACTCGCCAACCTCACAAAAGGGCATGCGCACGCCGAGTTCTCCGGGCGGTACAGTGGAAATGCCGCTCAACCCGGCTCGCTTTGCCATTGGGGCAGGCTCCAAGTTCATCGCACGCAGCATTGACACACAGGCCAAAGTGCTCGGCCCTATTTTGCAAGAGGCACGCGACTTTGACGGCACCGCCTTCGTGGAAGTGCTGCAGAACTGCGTGATCTTCAACGACGGTGTGTTTGATCACCTGAAAGATAAGAAGCAGGGACCGAACCACACCATCGTGGTGGAACATGGTCAGCCCATGGTGTTCGGTGTCAATAAAGACAAAGGCATCCGTGTAAAACCCGGCGGCTTTGGACTGGATATCGTTTCATTGGAAGAGGATGGCCTGACCGAAGCAGATCTGCTGGTTCATGACGAAACCAACCACGCACTGGCAGTTGCATTGGCTGAGCTGGGAGAGAAAGACGGCGAACCAACCGTCCTCGGCATCCTGTTCCGCGAACAAGCCACCGAATTCGGTGCCGCCAGCCGCATCGGCCTTCCAGAAAGGCCCTTGAGCATGACCGAAAAACTCATTCACCTCTCCGCAACCCTGCGTGCAGCAGAAACGTGGGATGTGGAGGAGGACGCGGCTTAATTCCACCCGTTGCTCACTCGCCAGAATCTGACAAGCCTTGCTTCAGGTTCTGGTGAGACGGTTTATCTTAAAACGATCATTCCAAACCCCTTCATCCTCTGATCAGCTCTTGAAGCTTCTGCCTTGCGAAGGTCAAGGCAATTGAGGAGTATGTTCTGCGGCCAGCATTTGGGGGAACTACTATGGAAAAAGTTACAGGAATTGGAGGGATCTTCTTTAGAGCAAAAGATCCTGCAGCTGTCGCTCAGTGGTACGGGCAACATCTGGGTATTAATCTGGCGCCAACAAATATGGAAATGACACCTTGGGTCTCGACTGAGGGCGTCACCGTGTTCTCGCCCTTTGCTCAGGACACCGATTACTTTCCGCCAGACCACGGCTTCATGCTCAACTTCCGCGTGGCGGATCTGGGCAAAATGCTCAACCAGCTTCGCAAGGCTGATATCGAAATCTCTCAGGAGCAAACCATGGATGGCGTTGGTCGCTTCGCCAGAATTCATGATCTGGAAGGCAATCCCGTTGAGCTCTGGGAACCGACGGCATAACGCGCCCTTCATCTTTAAAGAGAATAAGAGCGGCCCCAATCCGCTCTTCTTTGCAGGACGCACAGGTTAATCTTGGAAATGCCCAAGCTGCCATAAACACACCACTATTTCCCGTCAGTGAAGTGAAATAGCGCTGCGGTTTGTTTGATAAAACATGCACGCACCGCGATCTTTCAAAAATCACTTTGCGATGTTTTATAATGACAAAAAAGCCTTTCGTCCTCACCACAGGTGCCGCTCTCAGCCTCTTCCTGTCAGCCTTCCCCGCCGCTGCGCAACTTGATTGCAGCAACAAACCTGCCTTGCAAGAGCGCTTTACTCTTGAAGGAGCTCTGGTCAAACAAACCGGTTTCGCGTTGGAATGGAAACGCTGCGCAGAAGGCATGACGTGGGAAAGCAATAGTAAGAGCTGTTCCGGTGAACCAATGCAGGTAGGGCAAGACATCGCGGCCTCTCATTTTGCGGAGAACAGCCAAGGCTGGCGTCTGCCAACAATCCGTGAGCTTTATGGCCTGCTGGATTCCACCTGCGCTGATAAAGACGAACTGCACGCCCTGTTTCCAGACCTTAAAGCACCAACCTTCACCGACTACGCTGATTTCTGGTCCGCCACTGGAGACCAGAAGCTGAAAGGCATGTACTATTATCTGGACTTCGTCACCTACGCCCTAGACTTCCACAGCCAGGGCTATTCTCTGGCCGTCCGTGCCGTTCGCGACACAAAGTAACCTTCACTCCGCAAACAAAAAATGATCGTCCCACTCTGACCGTGCGATGACGTCGCCTGCCAGGAATTCCAGTGCGGTGACGAGGTTGGTGGTGGGGTTGTAGGTGCATTTGTAGGTGAGGTGGTACCAGTCGCCCTTGCTGCGGAAGGCGGCGCCGTCTGCGCTGACGGAATTGCCGAAGACCACCGGGTCTTTGTAGGCAAAGGCGACCACGCGTTCCGGGTTGAAGCTCTCGTTCCATAACTGGATTTGCTCCATCACTTCCAGATTGCACAGCTGCTCGCGCTGGTCGGACGGGTCAAACAGAACCAGCGACTCTTTCAGCTCTTTGTTTTCAGGCGCGTCCAGCAAACGGCCCAACTGAAAGTGCTGCGCAACAACCGGTTGCGGGGTTTGGATAACTTCTTCTCTCACAACTGGCGGCGGCAAAGGTTGCGGGGCTGCTTGTTCCAGTGGAGCAGAGGAGAGCGATGCAGTTGGTGGTTCTTGTGGGATTGGCGGTGCGATGAGTTGCTCAAACTGAGCAGTGCCAATGAGCTCAACGCCAATGCTTTTGACCGGGCTTCCACGAAAGCTACGAGGCAGGTGCGACATGGCCAGCACCCAGTAGGCGAACAGATGCACCATTAAAGAGGACGCAAACACCAGCGTATAGGTCTTGTTGGACCCCGCAATGACATAGCTGTTTCTGTCTGCTTGCAATGCGTGCAATGAATCAATCCTGTGTCCCGCCGCTCGATATCGTCAGACTCAAGGCAGAACAAGGCAAAAATCCGGCAGAGCCTCTCACATTTCAACTTACCCGCAACTGATTGAACTGGCCCACCATCCTACTGAAATCAGTGCCTTAAAGGTCATGTGCGAATGACCGGAGCGGCTATTTTAGAATTATTTGACATTGCACAAATATGAGTATTAGTTTCATGTTTATAAGGAATGATAAGTGGAGAAGTTCGACCATCGCTCCATCCCTTCTGGTCGAATGCGTTTCCTGTGCCTTGATAAGAAAATGAGCGAAGGCAGATCCTTCGCCGACCGAGATCTGATAAATGCAGCAAACACAAACTATGCCGAAGCATCCCAGAGCGAGCGCAGCTTTCTCCTGGGAAGCATTTTTATCCCTCGGCTTTCGTCCGTTCTATATTGTTGGTGCAGCGTATGCGGCCATCAGCGTTCCGCTTTGGGTTGCCTCCATTATCGGTTTTGTCGAGATCAATGGCCCACTTGAAGGTGTGCTCTGGCATTCTCATGAGCTGATCTTTGGCTTTGCGGTCGCCATTCTCATCGGTTTCCTCTACACCGCCGTTCAAAACTGGACGGGCCGGCGCACACCGAATGGCTTGGTTCTGGGCGGACTGCTTGCCTTATGGCTGGCGGCGCGTGTACTTTTGTTTGTGGGCAGTGGACCACTTGGGTCTCTCGGGCAAATTCTTGATCTTCTCTTCCTGCCTCTTGCCGCTCTTGGCATCGCAATTCCGTTGTATCAGGCGAAAAACAAACGCAACTACTTCGCGGTGGCTTTGCTGCTGGTGCTGGCTGTGGCAAACGGTCTGTTCCACGCCATTGCGCTTGATCTGATCAGTTATGACTCTGCCGATGTGTTCCTCTGGGCTGTTGATGTCTTCGCAATCTTCGTAAGCGTCATTGGTGGGCGTATTATCCCGCTCTTCACCAACAATGCCCTCGGTGTGAAACGCGCAGTGCGCAACCAGCGCCTTGAAGATGCAATTGGTCTTGGCATGGTTCTGCTGCTGGTCAGCGACATCTATTTTGGCATGAGCTATGAGGCTGCAACCCTACGCGCGGTGGGCCTGCTGGTGCTTGCCGGACTGCATATTGTAAAGATGGGCCTGTGGCGCCCTCAGATTACATGGGGCAAACCGATCCTCTGGATCCTGCCGGTTTCCTACGCCTGGCTGCCAATTGCATTGCTGCTGCGGGCAGGGGCTTTGCTGGATGCGCCATGGGATCAGGTGCTGGCGATCCACGCGATCACTGTTGGTTCCATCGCAGGTATGATGCTGGCCATGATGACACGCAGTGCGCTGGGTCACTCCGGCAGACCACTTCAGCCAACATGGGTTGAGATCGCGATCTACTATCTCATTGTCATGAGTGCAGCGGTGCGGGTGTTTGGTATTCTCCTATATCCGCAGGGATATTTCATGGTTCTGGGTCTTTCAGCCCTGTGCTGGGTTGGTGCATTTGGCCTCTTTACCGTTAGATACTGGGGCATTGTCACCCGGCCAAATACAATCTTCTAAAACCACAAAGGCCCGGTTTTCCGGGCCTTTCCTGTATTCAAGCACACCTCTTTATTCAGAATATTCTCATATATACCTATGCACTGTTGCTGATATATCGCAGCGTCAGTTTCTTTTTAGACCAAACGGTCAACTTACTTGATTTAACCCGTCTGACGGCTCAATACTTAAGAGGTTTCTTTATTAGAGATCTTTGATTACCGCTCTGTACCACTCCTTTCGAGCCATATTGCAGACCATAGATTATGACACCGCTCCTTGATCAGAGTATCAGCGATATCTTCCGGACCTTCATGAATGAAGAGCCGCTGGAAAATGCGTTGAAGCAACTGCAGACAAAGTACTCAGAGTTTCCCTTTGCCATCAATGTGCAAAGCCTGGCGGACCGTCACTATGACTATCGGAAGGTTTTGAATGTGGGGCAGGCGTTCCACGACAGCTTTGCGCCCGTTGCCCAGCTCAATCCGCTGCCCTCCGTTTTAAAGCGGGTTGATATTGAAGAGCCCTGCCGCCCGCATCGCCATTTCCGCAAGGAAGACATCCACGCTGATTATGTCGGCAACTTCATTGAGCCCAACGACAATATCGATCGCGCTATTACTCTGATGATCGATCGTCAGAACGGTTTGTGTTCCTACATCAACATTTCCCTTCCTTATGCTGTGTCAGAAAGAGATGAGGACCAGCTCTATGAGGAAGTGAAGTTCCTGCAGCCGTATTTCCGCAATGCTTTTCAGCTGGCGTTGCAGCGCCGCATGCGCGAGGCGGTTGCGCCCACCAAGGCATTGGGTAAGTTCTGGCTGGAGCAGATGCCATTCAGCGCTCTGGTGGTGGATGAAAACAGCGGCGTGCAGGTGATGAACGGGCGCGCAGAAAAACTGCTGAGCAAGCACACCAACTTGCAGCTTGGGCGTTATATGCGGCTCTCTGCCAAGGCAGTGGATGAGGCGAGCGCACTGGAAAGCGCGGTCAGGCAGTCCATCTACACCCACACTCTGCCGTCTCCGGTCATCATCCGCAACGAATTTGGTCCGAACACACTGGTCTTTATCCAGCCTATCGAGACCCAAAAGGACGCTCCTGCGTATCTCTCGCAATTTTTGGCCAGACCAAAATACTGCCTGATGATGATCTTTGATCCGACCGATTTTGCCGAAGTGCCAGACAAGATGATCAGCCATCTGCTGAATCTCACCCCGAAGGAAACCGAGGTTGTGAAGGCGCTGACCAATGGTGCGTCAACACGAGACGCTGCTGAGCAACTCGGCATTTCTTACAATACCGCACGAAACCACATCGCCAACGTGTCCCGGCGGCTGGATGTTGGCTCGCAAACGGAGATCGTGCGGCTGGTGATGACCACGCTTTCACGCTATCCGTGGCAGGCCTGATATAATCCCTTCAGGGTTTTCCCTCAGTGACCTAAACCCATCCCCTCAATTTCATGCATCTGACATATTGGCGAGGAAAATAATCTGATATTTTTGCTAGATATATCAGCGCGTTACCACCCTATTTTAGAATTTTATGTTTTTCTGCAGAAAATTAGTGCAATTGCATCAAGTCACCTCGAAAAATTCTGAGTAAATTTAACTCAGCAAACAAGAGGCGTCGGGAGCACAGGTTTTCGGAGGCAGTCTTGGCACAGAAGGCATACCTTCAACCGCAATTCGGTCCTTAAGTTTGCTGCTTGGTGGTTTGTTTGCTTGGGAAATGAGCCGCCTGTATTGTTGCAAATTATTGCCTAGCCGGCTTAGCCTTCCATATTTCAAAAGGCGACGCCGGTCTTTTCTTGCTTAATTGAAGCTGTCGGATTGAACGCACCCACTGCACATGGCACAGTGGTTATCTCCTCGTTCATCACGGTGCTCACATGACTTCCTCAGATACTTCCATCGCTCTCACCTATGAAAAATTCTCGGCTCTTTTGGAATCTGGCAGACCAATTGAAGATGCTGAGCTGGAAGCGTCCTGGCTTGAGGGCAAAGACCTGCGGGATGCGCAGTTTGTCAATTGCAGTTTTGAGCCCGAAGGTGACTTCAATTCCGTAGATTTTCGTGAAAGCAGCTGGAAAGACACCCAGTTTCCGGCCTGCACCTTTAAAAGCTGCGATCTGCGTGAGGCAAAGTTTGAAAACTGCAGCTTTTATTATGCCGACACACGGGCAGGCGGGTGTTTTCGCCATGCAGACCTGAGCAATGTGGAGTTTCACAACTGCGATCTGCGCCTCACCATCTTTCCGTATTCGCAAATGTTCTGCATCACCTTCCAAAACTCCCGTTTGACGGGTGCCTCACTTGCGGGTTGTGACTTTGGCAAGGTTGCGGGCAAACGCGCGTTGAAAACACGGGCAACATTCACCGACTGTCAGCTGAACTACGCAACCCTGTCTGATCTGGATCTGGAGGAATGCATTCTCACCGATTGCGACCTGACCAGCAGCAATCTGTCCAACACGAACCTGACCAATGCAGACCTGAAGCGCAGCACGCTTTCTGATGCGGAGACGGAAGATCTTGATCTGACCTACGCGGATTTGCGAGGTGCTGATGTGGGTGCGCTCTTCCTAACAAGCCTGCGCGGATATCGGGGCATGATTGTTTCTGCCAGCCAGCAACACCTTCTGTTGCACGGCCTCGGCATCAAGGTTGATCCGGACTAAAGCCGGCACAGTATCCATACAAAAACCCCGCCTCAAATGCGACGGGGTTTAAGTTCATTGCCCGGAGAGTGTTTTGCTTATTTAGCAAGGCCTTTGATGCGTGCAACCAGATCAGCCAGTTGAGGTGACTTTTCTGCAAGCGCGTCATGCATTGGCAGAACAGCACTGATGAATGGAGCTTTTTCAACTTCCACAAACTTCACCTGAAGCTTGGTTTTTGCAGCTTCAATCGCTTCAAGGGTCTGCTTGTTGTAAAGGTCGCGATGGAAGTCCATCATTTCACGTGCAGCTGTTTTCAGCGCTTTCTGGCTATCTGCTTCCAGACCATCCCACACTTTGGTGGAGACCATCAGAACGCCAGGGATCATGGTGTGCTCATCACGGGAGTAGACTTTTGCAACTTCACCGTGGCGCACATCCACCAGTGCCTGCGGGTTGTTTTCAGCACCATCAACCACGCCCTGCTGCAGAGCGGAATACAGCTCGCCGAAGGAGATTGGGGTAGGCGCGCCGCCAAGCAATTCAACCATCTGGATTGCGGATGGGGAAGGCTGAACGCGGATCTTCATACCCTTCAGATCAGCTGGGCTGTTGATTGCTTTGTTTGCGTAGAACGAGCGGGAACCGTCCACCATAAACGCCAGACCAACAAAGCCTTTGTCCTTGGAAGCCATGAAGACGTCTTCAGCAACATCAGAGGTCAACACTTTGTAATAGTGATCTTCGCTCTCAAAGATGTATGGGAGGGTCAACGCAGAATATGACTCTTCAAAGGCTTCCATTTCTGCTGCATTGGAACGGGCCATGTCCAAAAGGCCGTTTTGCATCAGTTCAACGGATTCACGCTGTGTGCCAAGCTGCGCGTTTGCGAAGATGCGCATTTTAACATCGCCGCCGGAAAGCTCTTTAACGCGCTTTGCCATGAACTCCAGAGAGATATGTGCCGGGTTGTCAGTCGGCAGGTTATGGCTGACCTTCAGGGTCTTCGCTTCTGCAACGGTCGCGCCCACCATAAGAGCAGATGTA
Source organism: Pseudovibrio sp. Ad46 (assembly GCF_001623065.1). Taxonomy (NCBI): domain Bacteria; kingdom Pseudomonadati; phylum Pseudomonadota; class Alphaproteobacteria; order Hyphomicrobiales; family Stappiaceae; genus Pseudovibrio; species Pseudovibrio sp. Ad46. The sequence continues at coordinate 61,046 of NZ_LMCG01000046.1, forward strand.
AGCACAGCACCAATAAAATGAGACTTGCGGAACATTCTTCTAAATTCTCCCTTGAAGTACACAGACAAACGACGCCTGCTACGGAATTCCCGATTTATCGAAATGAGACCGATCTTCCCTTCGGCGACATCCCTTACCAGTACTTCTGACCAATTTCACAAAAAGGTCAACCAAAATATCAAATCTAGGTGTTGGCACTGACAATTGGTCACGCCTCGCGGAACGCACCCCAGAAAAACAAAACATAGATGATGCAAGTCACATAACCTTCATAAAAAGTGCGGTTTACTAATGCTTTCTGAGTAATAATAATATTAGCGTCAACTTACATCGAACACAGCTCGCAGTAACCGACCTCTTTATTTCAACGCCGGACTTTATGCTAAATCCGACAGAAACTTACATTTAACTATACTGACTGGCAGGCATTGGCAGCCGATCTGAAAAAATGTCCGACCTCTCGATCGAAATCACCCAAAATAGGTCGACCAAATACATACAACCTCAGAGTAGTTCCCAGTTTATCCCGAGAGAGATTCGTATTCTTTGGCAGTTCTTAGCTCTTTCAAAATTGGCTGACCAATACTTCAAGCCATCCCAACCAAATGAAAACCTGCGGTCCAAACATTGTTATGAGAACAACATAAAAGTGCGTAAGATCGGTTTTTCCTCGCATCGCCGCGCGCTTTACTAGATATATCAGCCTTGCTTTTTATCTTTGTGAGGTTTGACATGGCACAGCATTGCGATTTCCTGATTATCGGCGGCGGTATCGCTGGCATCAGTGCAGCCTCTCAACTGGTAGAGAACGCAAAAGCCATTGTGCTGGAAATGGAAGATGTGATCGGCCATCACTCAACAGGCCGCTCTGCTGCTATCTTCATTCGCAACTACGGCAATGCCGTCATCCGCGCCTTAAACGCAGCTTCCGAACCCACCCTCATGAACCCGCAAGGCATCTGCGAGGGGTCCGTGCTCACGCGGCGCGGGCTATTGATGCTGGCGGAAAAGGGCAAGGAAGATCAGCTGGAAACCTACGAGGAAGACGCAGAAGGGTTGGAGACGCGCAGCGCTGAAGAAGCCCTTGCCATGGTCCCAATCCTCGACCCGGAAAAAGTCTCCTCCGCGCTTTACGAGCCTAACGCATTGGACATTGACGTGGACCGCCTGTTTCAAGGCTATGCCCGCCTCTTCAAGTCCCGCGGTGGAGAGATCGTCCTTTCAGCACCTGCCAATCAAATAGAGCGGCAAGACGGACTTTGGCAGGTGACCACGCCCAAAGGCGTATTTTGCGCGCCTGTTCTGATCAACGCCGCAGGCGCATGGGCTGATAAGATTGCAGAACTTGCAGGCATCAAAACAATTGGCCTAACCCCAAAACGCCGGACCGCTGCAATTTTGCCCTTGCCGGACGGTGTCGACAGCAGCAACTGGCCCTTGTTTGAGGGCGCTGCAGAACCCTTCTACGCCAAGCCAGAAGCGGGAAAACTGCTCGTCTCTCCTGTGGATGCAGACCCTGTTGAACCTCATGATGCCTTTGTAGATGACATGGTGCTCGCCGAAGGCCTGTACCGTTTTGAAAATGCCGTGAACTTCTCCGTCACCCGTGTGGAACACAGCTGGGCAGGCCTTCGCAGCTTCGTGGAGGATCGCAGCCCCGTTGTTGGGTTTGCTCCTGATGCAGAAGGCTTCTTCTGGCTCGCCGCTCAAGGTGGTTACGGCATTCAAACCAGTCCGGCGCTCTCCCGTCTCACCGCAGATCTCTGCCTCAACCGTCCTTCGGAACTCCCGGAGGAGATCGTGGCAGCGCTTTCACCAAACCGATTTACATAAAGCATAGGAAGTCCCCCATGTCTGATATTACTCGCCTGGGCAAAGGCCCACGCATGAGTCAGATCGTCGTTTACAACGGCATCGTGCATCTTTCCGGCCAGGTCGACACCAACGGCAAAACCGCAGCTGACCAGACCCGCGCCATTCTCGCCAATATTGAGAAACTGCTGGAAGACGCTGGCTCCAACAAGTCCCGCATCCTGCAAGCCACCATCTGGCTGAATGATGTTGCCGATTTTGCTGAGATGAACTCCGTTTGGGACGCATGGGTTGACCCGCAAAACCCACCGGCCCGCGCCTGCGGCGAATGCAAACTCGCCCTCGACAGCCTCAAAGTAGAAATCCTCATCACAGCCGCCACGGCTTGATTGGGTGCTCTATATTCGACGCATGGGCTCATTTTGAGCCCATGTCAATAGCATCTAAATGAGCGCTTCAAGGACACGATTTAGAAGCTTTCTCATTGTCGCTAATGCACTTTAAAGTTGCATAAAATTACTTATACACCTAACTTCTATTTTGTGCATACTGCAATCATTTATAGAGTTAGTTACAATGAGCAACACAGTTCAAAACCCTTCACTTTCATCGGAAGAAACCAACCTAATTACTGAGTTTCTGAGGTTAACGGTACCAGGAATCAGCCAGGAAGGCAGATTAGGAAATTCTGTTGCAATTAATGAGGCAGGGGTTATCGCTGTAGGAGCAAGCACGGCTGCTGAAGCAGACCTGATCCGATCTGGCTCCGTTACAATTTTTCGACCTCTAGGCGATGGCAATTATGAAGAAATATATGTAGCCGCACCAGAAGATCTTACCGAAGCTCAATTCGGTGAGGCAATAAGCATCATGAACGACGACACTCTGATTGTTGGCGCCCCTCATGCCAGTCTAGATGGCTTATATCAGGGCGGAGCAGTTTATGTGTACCCACTTGGTGAAGATGGTTACTATTCTGCCCCCATCAAACTGATAGCTTCAGATACCGATCATATTGACTTCTTCGGCTCTGCAGTCTCGGTAAATGAAAATGGACAAATTGTAGTAGCAGCAAAGGGTGAGGATGCAGACGGTGTCTATAACGCCGGCGCTATCTACGTCTTTACTCCGCAAGAAGATGGGAGTTACACAGAACTAAAACTGAGTGCACCTTCTGTAGCCGCCTACTTTGGTTCATCAGTCTCCATCAATGAGGATGGTCTTATTGCTGTCGGGGCTTCTGGCGAGCAAACTACAACAGGGGCTTTATACGTCTACAAACCCACAGAGAATGGATATGAAGACCCAATCAAACTCGAAGTGGATGACTTGTTCTTTAATGACCAGCTTGGAGCTGCTGTGTCAGTCAATGATGTTGGAGAGATTTTGGTGAGTCAGCCAGGCAACATGGTTGATGGAAAATATGTTGCCGGTTCTGTTTTGCTTTTCAAACCAGACACACAAGGAAACTACACTCAAAAAGTTGAATTTACTGTATCCGATCCAGCTGATGGCCATATGTTTGGCTCCTCTGTAGCCATGAATTCTTCTGGTGTAGTCGTCATCGGAGCAAAGGCAACGGAAACAGGTGGTTTTGTCTCAGTGTTCACAGCTCAGGATGACGGCAGCTACAAAGAATTTAAAGTCGCGGTACCTGATACAATATATGCCGATGAGTTTGGATATTCTGTAGCCATCAATGAAGCCGGAGCAATTATCATCGGCAAACCAGGTGAAGACACAGAAACCGCCTTTGATACGGGCGCAATTTACGTCATTGAACCAGACGAGCACGGCAACTACACCAACACGGCTAATGAGACGCAGCCAGAAATGGCTGAAAACGAAACCTTCGATCTCTCGCAAAGTGGCTTTGGTCAGGCAACACTTGTAGATTTTGAAGTTGGCGAAGGATCAAATGGTGTGATCGAATTTGATCAGGCGGTATTTGCTGATTTCGATGAAGTGGTTGCTGCTGCCAGCACGAATGGTGCTGATACGGTCATCCCCCTTGACGCTGATAACTCTGTAACATTGAAAAATGTTTCATTGGCAGACTTCCACGTAGATGATTTCCAGTTTGTCTAAGTCGTGCGTGCGAGCCAGCAATTTCGAACCCTTCGAGTAGCTGTTGGCTTACAACTGTTCTTCCTGATCAGAATTGCAAAACACTCAGAGAGAGGGACATGGTCTTTCTCTCTGAGGGCTTATAAACGGCCATCTGAGTAGAGCTCCAGAAGAGCGAGGAGGGTGGCGTAGAGCCAGATTGTGACAGGCAAGCCAAGGGCGTAGAGGATGCCAGTTGCGAGAAGTTTGGCGGATGCGCGCCTGAACGCGGTATCCTGCCTGCGCCAGAAAGCAGGCGTTTGAACAGCGAGCTTATAGTTCTTACTGGAAGAGTGCTTTCGCAGCAGATCATATTCTGACTTCTGAGTGATCCTGTAAAAGGTGTAGAGGCTGCCGGTACAGATCAAGAAGATGCCAATATAGAACGCGGCGTCCATTTCTTGGTTTTCTCCCTGCAGCCAGTTATCTCTGAGTGTCTATTCTTCGAGTGCATTCCATACAAACAGAATGCCACAGACCTGGAGGAGGGGGATAAATTCTTCCAGCTGTTTTCAGAGATTATAAGGGTAATCGGCCAGTCATATAGAAGTAAATGAAATCCAGAAGATAAAAATAGCCCAATATCCCGAACAGGGCGCCAAACGCATGAACAAGACCAATCTTAGCCAGTTTCACATAGGCTGGCTTCAGTGCAGGCTCCTTCTTGTACCAAAATGCGGGCAGCAGGAAGATGAAATTCAGATTGCGCGCGAGATTGCGCTTTCTCAGCTCTTCGTATTCTGGCCTCTGCCGGATCTTGTGAAACGAGTAGATAGTTCCAGCGAAAATCACGATTAATCCGATGTACCGTAAAGCATCCATCATCTGATTTGTCTTATGCCCCTCAGCAAGCCAACTTATGCCCATGCGGTGAAGCGCCGTAGCGTTGGTCTTCTAATTTGGTGAAGGGCGCCCTTAGCACGTATGCAAAGAACAATCATCAGCAAAGTTTGGCCTGTCAGGGTACAGCGGTGAGAACCTACCGTGGTGGAGTGGTACGCCACCTTCCTGAAGACCTATTTCAGCTGGATTTCACATAGCAACGCATAAAAACGCAAAATCGCGCAAAGAAACGCACAGAATAACGCAAAGGCGGAAAGTGGCTTTCGTGAATGGGTGAAGGGGCAGCTTCTATGTCAGGTTGTCACATGCGCCAAAGTGATAAGCTGGTATATCTACCTGTAACTTCAGACTGAGACATAAATATATTTCAGTTAATCTTCCACTTTAGGCATAGTTTTCCTCTGCGCGGCCTAAGAGCAAATGCAAGTATAAACCCCGATAATCTGCATGAAATGCGGTTTATACTCACCTTCGCTCTTATATATGTGAACTATATTGAGATTCATTCAATTTCACTTATCCACCTCGTTCTTTAGTTTGAGCTCAAACACTTGGGTAAAGGTGATCAACTGTCGTTCAGATAGGGCTTTACCCTACTGGGATTTGAACGAGGTCCATTTTAAAGATGAAGGGATTTTCGAAGTTTTTAGGAGAGACTTGCAGTTTACGCAAAGGAGCTTAACCTGCCTTTCGAGTAAAATTGGTCAAAGAGATTCCTTTGGTCGGTTCGGTAAAGTTTAGGGCCTTTGGTGCATTGCACAAAAACGATACCAGCGCCTACGCTGGGAAAGAGAATAAAAAACGATTGGAACAGTTGGTAACGAGCGATTTCTGCTGGAAACCTATTTAACAGGCAAGAGGTTAGAACATGATCATAGGGGCTGCCAAGGAAGTCCTTGACGGGGAACGTCGGGTCGCGTTGACGCCGGACAGCGCCCAACAGCTGCAAAAGCTGGGATATGAGTGCGCTATTGAATCCGGCGCTGGTGAAGCTGCAAACTTCTCTGACACAGATTATAAAGATGCTGGCGTAAAGGTTATCGCAGATGCAAAAACGCTCTGGGAAACCGCAGATATTGTTATCAAGGTCCGTCCGCCCGAAGCGTCTGAACTGGAACTGACACACGAGGGACAAACCCTCATCAGCTTCTTCTGGCCAGCGCAAAATGGTGAGCTTCTTCAGCAGTTTGCCGATAAAAAGGTCAACGTGCTGGCGATGGATATGGTGCCGCGTATCTCGCGCGCGCAGAAGATGGATGCTCTGTCATCCATGGCCAACATCGCTGGTTACCGCGCTGTTATGGAAGCTGGCAACAACTTCCCACGCTTCTTCACCGGCCAGATCACCGCTGCCGGTAAAGTGCCGCCAGCCAAAGTGCTCGTCATCGGCGCTGGCGTTGCAGGTCTTGCCGCAATTGGCGCCTCAACCTCTCTTGGTGCGATCACCCTTGCGTTCGACGTTCGCCCGGAAGTGGCTGAGCAGGTCGAATCCATGGGTGCTGAGTTCGTTTATCTGGACTTTGAGGAAGAGCAGCAGGACGGCGCTTCCACTGGCGGCTATGCCTCTGTTTCTTCTCCAGAATTCCGCGAAGCGCAGCTGGCGAAATTCCGCGAATTGGCACCAGATGTTGACATCGTCATCACCACAGCACTGATCCCAGGCCGCGATGCGCCTGAGCTCTGGACCGAAGACATGGTCCAGTCCATGAAGCCGGGTTCTGTGATTGTTGACCTTGCTGCTGAAAAAGGCGGCAACTGTAAACTGACCAAGATGGACGAGAAGATCGTAACCGACAACGGCGTCACCGTGATCGGCTACACTGACTTCCCATCCCGCATGGCAACGCAGTCCTCCACGCTGTACGCGACCAACATCCGTCACATGATGTTTGATCTGACCCCTGAGAAAGACGGTCAGGCCAATATCAACATGGAAGACGATGTTATCCGCGGTGCAACGGCAACCAAAGACGGGGAAATCACCTTCCCACCGCCTAAGCCGAAGATCGCTGCAATTGCTGCTCAAAAGCCAAAGGCGCCTGAGAAAACCCCAGAGGAACTCGCGGTTGAAGAGGCTGCGGCTGCCAAAGCTGCCGGTCGTAAACAACTTGGTCTTCTGATTGGCGGTGGTGCTGTTATGGCGTTGATAGGTGCTTATGCCCCTGAAAGCTTTATGCAACACTTCATCGTGTTTGTCCTCGCAGTGTTTGTTGGCTTCCAGGTCATCTGGGGTGTGGCTCACTCCCTGCATACACCGCTTATGGCTGTTACCAACGCAATCTCCGGCATCATCATTCTTGGCGCTGTGCTGCAGCTTGGCTCTGGCAGCTGGATCGTCTGGTTCCTCGCAGGCATCTCGGTGCTGATTGCATCGGTCAACATCGTCGGCGGGTTTATGGTCACGCGCCGTATGCTCCAGATGTTCAACAAGTCTTAAGCGGGGGAGGGAAGCATTATGTCTATTGGACTTCAAACCGCCGCTTATATTGCGGCAACCGTACTCTTCATCCTGTCTCTGGGCGGTCTGTCCAATCAGGAAAGCGCAAAACGCGCTGTTTGGTTTGGCATCGCCGGTATGGCACTGGCTGTTCTTGCAACAGTATTTGGCCCTGGTGTTGATCTTACAAGCCCAGCCGTTTTGATCATGTTGCTTGTGACTGTAACCGTTGGCTCCACTGCCGGCGTGATTGTGGCTCAACGCGTTGAAATGACTGGCATGCCGCAGCTTGTGGCAGCTCTGCACTCCTTCGTGGGTCTGGCTGCTGTGTTCATCGGCATCAACTCTGATATCGCTCCACCAGCAGGTTTGGCAGGCGCGGAGCTGGTTATCCATGAAGCTGAAATCTTCATCGGCGTCTTCATCGGTGCTATCACCTTCACCGGCTCCATTGTCGCTTATGGCAAACTTGCAGGAAAGATCGGCGGTAAGGCACTTCTGCTGCCGGGTCGTCATGCTCTCAACGCAGGCTTGCTCATTCTCGCAGTGATCCTGATGTTCATGTACATGAACCACGCAGGTTCCTGGACGCTCTACCTGATGACCCTAATCGCCTTCTTCATCGGTTGGCACATGGTTATGGCCATCGGCGGCGCGGACATGCCCGTTGTTGTTTCCATGCTGAACTCCTACTCCGGTTGGGCAGCAGCGGCGACAGGTTTCTTGCTTGGCAACGACCTGCTGATCGTAACAGGTGCTCTGGTTGGTTCTTCCGGTGCAATCCTCTCTTACATCATGTGTAAGGCGATGAACCGTCACTTTGTCTCTGTTATTCTTGGCGGTTTTGGCACCACGACTGGTCCAGCGCAGGAAATCGAAGGCGAGATGGTTGCAACTGATACGGACTTCGTAGCTGAGACACTCAATGATGCAGATAGCGTTGTGATTGTACCAGGTTACGGCATGGCCGTTGCTCAGGCACAGCAGTCTGTTTCTGAGCTGACCAAGCGTCTGCGTGCCAAAGGCAAGAACGTCCGCTTCGCAATCCACCCGGTTGCAGGCCGTCTGCCAGGCCACATGAACGTGTTGCTCGCTGAAGCGAAAGTGCCTTACGATATCGTTCTCGAAATGGATGAGATCAACGATGACTTCCCTGATACGGATGTTGTCATCATCATTGGCGCCAACGACATCGTGAACCCGGCTGCTCAGGAAGATCCAAACTCACCAATCGCTGGCATGCCAGTTCTGGAAGTTTGGAAAGCCAAGCACGTGTTCATCTCCAAACGTGGTCAGGGTACCGGTTACTCCGGCATCGAGAACCCGCTGTTCTACAAAGAGAACTCCCGCATGTACTACGGCGATGCGAAGAGTTCCATGAACAACCTACTGAGCAAAATCAGCTAGTTTGATTTCTTGATAAAAACGATAAACCCCGGAACGTGAGGAACGTTCCGGGGTTTTCTTTTCTTGCAATGCCTCTGCAAATGGCACTACCTATTTTACGTTTATCTTATAGGTATCGGTAAAGTAATTCATCTGGCTACCCTGAACATACTTAGGCATTGAATACCTAGTCTTAAATGTATCCTTGCCGTGATAGCCTTTCTTCGGGGTGTATACAACAACGACAGCGTTAAACTTCTTTCCGTAGCAACGTTGCCCTTTAGGAGGGTTGTACGTTGTTCTGCGGATTTCAACGCTTCCATGCTTGGGCGCAACTTTGACCTTTACTTGAGCAATTGGACCTGAGGTACATTGGTTTTGGTTATAATAGACATGTCCGTTGACAACGGACGCTTTGCGCGCGGCGACATCGCGCGAATGTGTCTCTGCAGCCGCTGTGCTTAGACCAGTAATCAAAAAAACTGCTCCAACAAAATACTTGATCATCTCAGTTCCCACCTAATTCAGTTGTCAATGCTCCAGTTTTCAAGCCTTGTAGGCAGAAGGAACAAAAGAAGCAAAGAGTCTGTAGCTACTTATTAATCAGCTAGAACAGTATGTGGTAGATATACGCAAGTATATGATATTTGTCAGGAACGCGTAGCCGTTTAGCCACGCGCTCCCGAGACAGCTACTGACAGCCAAGCTTCTCCAGTAATTCAGGATCTGCTGCCTTGGTCGGGTCACTTCCAAGCTCGCCATCATACCCACACACAACCACCTTGGCTGTTTCGTCGATCATGTCTGGTTGGTCTGTGAAGGCCACCATGCCGGAGCCGAGCAAGGTGTAAAGACCGGTCGAGTTTGGCGGAGACAAGTAGCCTTCGGCCTGAACCAGCCCAACCTTTCCATCAAAGATCCCAGCCTCTAACGAGGTCGCGCGGATACTGCCAGCTTCAGGTATCCCAATGACACGGATAACATCACCGGACTGAACGTGTTGCGGAATAATGCCTGCAATCAACGTGTTACCGATCTGTGGAACATTGCTTGCGCCAACAGAAAGGTTACTGCCGATGATGACTGCGGACTGGCGGGGTGGAACCACCTCAACGCGTGTTGCAACCACATCTTCATCTTGCCACAGACCGCTGATCGCAACCCAGTCCCCTTGCTTCACCGTGGTCGTGATGGCCTCTGGTACGTGAACGAACGTTCCCATAATCTCAAAGGTTCTGCCAGTCTCATCTGACTTCACTTCAGAAACAGGCCCGATGATCGGCACAATTCTGCGGATACTCTTCGCTTCCCAATTTGAGCCAGTCAGAGCAGCAACAACGGCAACCGTATCTCCCGGTACCAATTGCGAGGCCGTCAGAGGGCCAAGTTCATTCTTGACTGGCAGATCCGGAGGGAAGGTGACGCGTTGATCATTTACGATAATGCTGCCGAGACGCGTAATCGTGCCGACAATGCCAGTCCCCAAAATACCGCCTTCACGCTCTTCTTCTGCGTGGCCTGCTGCTGGAGCGATCAGAAAAGTGGATGCTATCAAAGCGGAAAGTGTGTGCCTCCAAACCATTACGCAGCAGCCTCATCTGATTTTGGCTTTTTTTTTGGAAGGACGTAGGCCCCAAAGGCAAAACGGCCATTGGCGGTCTGTTCCGCATCATTCATTTGCATCTCCCGTGCCAGAGCGTTGACTTCTTCCAAAAGCATCTGGGCCTTCTCTTGCGTCAACCTGTTCAGAGTCTCCACTGACTCCTCTGACAAATGCGAATAACGCAGGATTCGATCAAAATTGAGAGCTTCTCCCTGAGGGGCAATTAAGTTGTGGGTAGCGGCCGAAAGGTGCGTCGAAAGTGTCGCCTGATAGGCAGCAACTTGTTCGGCACTTCCAGGTGCGGGCAAAAGGGCGTGAGTCAATAAACGATAAAATCCGTCATCTAATTCCGTAACGACACCCTGCTCAACGAGAGCCTCAAGAACAGTTCCAGGCGCCATATCAGCGCGTGTGAGGCGAACCAGCTCGTCAAAGCCAGGCTCCTTTTCGCTGCCTTGCCGCGGCAAATTCCGGGGCGTTCCTTCTGCGCTTTGAAACTCTGGAGACGTTGCCCAATAACTGATCGCAAGGGCCGTCGCATTGACGGATTTCTTGAGAGAACTGCCGTTTTCATCAGATCGTAACCGTTTGACATCCTTACGGTGAATGCCGGTCTTAAGGCTGACGCGGCTATCTGTCGTCTTACCGGGATTTTCCTCAATAGCGGCCTGGAGCAGGGCCCGTTTCAGTGCCTCGGTCGCTGGCCCGATTGTGACGCCACGCGCCACCATCGCTTTTGCCAATGGGGCAAGAAGCGCTGTGAGGGCGGTCTCAAAAGGGTCTGTTTGCTCGGGACTCATTTCCGTTTCCTGTGCTGTCCAGTTCTCTAATCATTACACCAGAATTTTTCATCCTACGAATTCGTTACTGCTTGTTGAACACTTGTTATACTCAAATGGGAATTTTTCCCATTATCTAGAATGAGTGATTATCACCATAAGAGGGACTCGCCATGCGGGATATTGCTGCAGATTATCTAAATGACATTCGGCCAGTGTTTCCGGCCATGCCAAAACTGACAGGAGTTGCGCCACGTAATCCACTTCAGTCGGCATTGAGCGATTTTGATCAGGAACGTTTTCTGGATTTTGGATGGGGACCAGAAACCGCTCCACGCTTTCCAACTATCATTTCCGCAATGAACCACTTTATGGCTGCGCAGCCAAATGCCGTCGCAGCTGAGTATCAAGATCAGGAGATCAGCTACGGTGAGCTGAATGACGCCGCGAACCGGCTCACTCACACCTTGGCACAGCACGGCGTAAAGAGAGGGGACGCCGTTTGTCTGTACCTGCAGCGTTCCATTCCAATGCTGGTCGGCATCGTCGCAGCTCTTCGCGTAGGTGCTGCCTATATTCCACAGCATGTGGGCGTCGCTCCTGAAAAGGCATTGAACCACATCGCAGCAGTGACCGGTGCCGAAGTCATTCTGACGCTGCGCAGCCTTAAAGATCAGGTGCCGGTTGCAGAGGGCCAAACTCTTATCGCGATTGAAGATGTGATCGAGGATGAAACTCTGCCGGCCACGCCACTAGAGGGCGAACAACATAAAGCACAGCCGGACGATCTGTGCATGATCCTGTTCACCTCTGGCACTACAGGCGTCCCGAATGGCGTTCAGATCACCCACAAGAACCTATGCAACATTTTGCAAACCAGCCCCGGTGATCTTGGCATGCGTCCGGGGTTTCGGGTGGGTCAAATTCTTTCGATCGCATTTGATATGGCGGCTTGGGAAACTCTTGGTGCTGTTTCAAACGGCGCTACGCTGGTTATTCGCGGCAAAAGCATTCAGGAAACAGCCGAAAAGGTGGACGTGCTGATTGCAACACCGTCAATCCTGAACTCACTTGACCACAGCCGTTGCCAGCAGGTGCAAACTGCTGCTGTCGCGGGAGAACCATGCCCAAGACCACTTGCAGACGCATGGAGCAGTTTCTGCCGATTCTACAATTCTTGTGGCCCAACAGAAACCACCATCATCAATACAGCCGAACCGCATTATCCGGGAAAGGAAATCCTCTCCATTGGGCGCCCGACACCCAACAACACGGTTTATGTTCTGGATGAAAACCTGCGCCCCGTTGCCATTGGCGAGAAGGGCGAAATGTGGGCTGGTGGTGATTGTGTAACTGCTGGATACCTTGCCAATCCCGAGCTTACGCTTGACCGTTATCGACCTGACCCATTCCGTCCCGGTCACATGATGTTCCGCACCAAAGACCTTGGACGCTGGACAAACACCGGAGAGCTGGAGCACTTTGGACGGGTTGATGATCTGGTGAAAATCCGAGGTTTTCGCGTTGAGCTGGATGGCGTTTCCAACACATTGGAAGCGACGGAAGGCTGTGATCAGGCGGTCACGCTCAAGTTCGACAGCCGTAACCTGGTCGCCTTCATCAGTCCGGCGAATGTGTGCACCAACACCGCGGCGCAGTCCGTGAAAGACAAACTTCCTTATTATTGTAGTCCAACACTGATCCTTTCCATGGATGAGTTGCCTCGCACACCACGCGGGAAGTTGGACAAGCGCCTGCTTTTGAAGCTGGCACAAGACCATATTGACGCTCAGGGTGTGGAGTTAAATTAATGACTATTGAAGCAACAACTGCCGAAACACGCAGTTACAACTGGCGTCGTATTACGCGCCATCCATCCTTGATGGAATACAACCGACTGGTGATGCTGGTCGCCGTGGTCAATATCGCAGTCTTCATCGCTGGTTTACAGGAGGGACGCTGGTTTGCCGAAACCGGCTTTGCTCTTGGTGCTATTGCAGATATGGCGCTGATCAACCTGTCTCTTGGCATCCTGATCCGGCAGCAACGGGTGGTCAACGCCTTGTTCTGGCTGGCAACCCGCATTCCAACCAGCTGGCCGCTCTGGCTTCGTTGGGGTGCAGGCAAAGTGTTTCATTTCGGTGGCCTTCATTCCAGCAGCACAGTGTCCGGCACAATCTGGTTTGGCTTCCTGCTTTACGCCATGGTGGCTAACCGTATTGAAGGGGCAGCGTTGCCGTCAGACCAAACGCTTGCTCTCAGCGGGGCGATGGTCTCGTTGATGGTCCTGCTGATCGTCACGGCACAAGGAGGTTTCCGCGCGCGCCATCATAACACCTTTGAGAAGGTGCACCGTTTTGTTGGTTGGACAGTGCTTGGCTTGTTTTGGGCACAGACTGTTTCTATCACGCAAGATACTGGTGGCGTTCTTATGGAAACCCCAGCATTCTGGATGCTCTGCCTGATCACACTGTCCATCGTCTCACCATGGCTGTCGTTGAAGCGTGTCAAAGTGGACGTGGTAAAGCCTTCTAACCATGCTGTTTTGGCGAAGTTCGATTATGGCGATACTCCCTTCCCGGGCAGCTCAAACGCAATCAGTCACACACCATTTGGCGAGTATCACGCGTTTGCCAATATCCCGTCTCCGAAAGAGTCTGGGTATCGTCTCGCGATCAGTCGGGCAGGGGACTGGACAGGAGACTTCATTGAAAACCCGCCAAGCCATGTTTGGGTGAAGGGCATCACCACCTCTGGTGTTGCGCGTATCGAAGTGTTGTTCAAGAAGGTGGTTTACGTCGGCACTGGTTCTGGCATTGGCCCAATCGTGCCGCATCTGCTCGCAGGTGACGTGCCGAACAAGGTGATTTGGTCCACACGCAACCCACGTAAAACCTATGGCGATGCTTTCGTTGATGAGATTGAGGCAAGCACTGAGAACCCGGTGATCTGGGATACGGATTCTCAAGGAAAGCCTGATCTGACCGCATTAACTCTGAAAGCAGTTGAAGAGAGCGGAGCAGAGGCTGTCATTGTAATTTCCAACCAGAAATTGACCCGCAAACTCGTTCACGACATGGAAAGCTTCGGCATTCCTGCTTACGGCGCAATTTGGGATAGCTGATCATGTATGAAACCATTGAAACATCTGTCGAAGGCCGCGTTGCAATCATTCGCTTCAATCGGCCAAAAGCGCTGAATGCACTTAACTCCCAGGTTCTGGAAGAGGTGCTGGATGCGGCAACTAAATATGATGCAGATCCTGCCATCGGGTGCCTAATTCTGACTGGTAATGAGCGAGCCTTTGCAGCAGGTGCTGATATCGCAGAGCTCAACGTGCAGGATTATGCCAGCATGTACGCCAGCAACTTTTTCACCGGATGGGATCGTTTTGCAGCGCTTCGCATCCCGAAGATTGCAGCGGTCTCCGGCTATGCCTTGGGCGGCGGCTGTGAGGTCGCCATGATGTGCGATATCATTTTGGCGTCAGACACGGCTAAGTTTGGCCAGCCGGAAGTGAAGATCGGCTGTATTCCAGGCATTGGTGGGTCTCAGCGTCTGACCAAGTTGGTTGGTAAAGCACGCGCCATGGATCTCATCCTCACAGGCCGCATGATTGATGCGCAAGAGGCTTACGACATGGGTCTCATCAGCAGAAAGATCCCTGCAGATGAGCTGATGTCCGTTGCGAATGAGACTGCAAAAACCATTGCGGGATATGCCCGAGACATCACCATGATGGCACGGGCCTGCGTAAATGCGGCGGATGAAAACTCATTGGAAAATGGTATCCGCTTTGAACGGCAGATGTACCATGCCTTGTTTGGTTCACCTGCCCAGAAAGAGGGCATGGCCGCGTTCCTTGAAAAGCGACCACCAAATTTCAATGAGCAGGCTCAGCAGGAAGACGCTTAACTAAACGAGAAACGCCCGGATGCGATATCAGCTTTCCGGGCGTTTCAGCTCTTAAACATCAATCACCGATAAACGGATTGTCTCGCAAGCGCTCAGCAGCGAAGTCCACGAAGGAACGCACTTTAGCGCTGGCACGGCGACCTTCCATGTAAACGATGTGGACTGGAAGCGGCTCAGGCTCATAATCCTCCAGCGCCAACTGAAGCACACCATTCGAAACGTCTTTCGCCACTTGATAGGACAGCAATCGGGTAATGCCAGCCCCACCTGTCGCTGCCTGAATAGCTGCACAGTTGTGGTTGCAGCGCAAATATGGGTTGATCTTCACCACCTCGGCCTTCTCTCCAGCAAACTTCCAATGGTTGCTCGTTTCAACCGATGTCGGCTGGATGATCTTGTGCTCGGCAAGGTCTGACGGTGTTTGCGGGGTGCCGTGCTCACTAAAATACGTTGGTGAAGCACAAATCACGCGGCGGATGCTACCCACGCGGGTCGCATAAAGCCCGGAATCCTGCAGATGTCCGATACGGAACGCCACGTCCAGATTATCTTCCACCATATTGACGATGCGATCGTAGAACTCGGCATTGGCAGTCACTTCAGGGTAGAGGTCGAGGTACTCTGTGATCAAAGGGATAATGTACTTCTGCCCAAACAGTATGGGCGCTGTGATGGAAAGCTCGCCGATCGGCTTGGCATAACTGCCGCTGACAAACGCTTCTGCCTGTTCGACGCTCTCCAAAATGCCTTTTACATCGCAAAGATAGTGCCTGCCCGCATCCGTCAGTCGGACGTGACGAGTGGTTCGGTTGAATAATCTTGTGCCAAGGGATTGCTCCAGCCGGGCAATGGAGCGAGTGACGGCAGGAGCTGAAAGGCCAAGCTTCTTGCTGGCTTCCACGAAGCTCTCCCGTTCAGCCACTTCTACAAACACCTGCATTGTTTCGAGCTTATCCATTTCAATCCCACAATCACGCTCATTTATTGCGCTGAGTGTAATAGTGAATTGCACAGAAGCCCAATTATTTCCTTTCAAACATTGGTTACATGAAGACCATCATCCGATTTCAAAAATATGGAGATAAAATAATGTCACGCATTCCTACCCCATCTTCCATTGAGGCAGCTCCTCAGGGCTCCCAGACTTCCCTTCAGGCCGTCAACTCTCAGCTCGGCTCGGTGCCAAATCTGTTCCGAATTGTTGCCAACAGCCCGCAGGCGCTGGAAGGTTACCTCGGTTTGAACGGTGCGCTCGGCAAAGGAACACTGCCAGCCGCTACTCGTGAGCGTCTCGCATTGGCCGTTGGCGAGCAGAATGGCTGTAACTACTGCCTCTCCGCGCATACTTACCTTGCATCCAACCTTGCCAAACTCTCTGCAGATGAAATTGCCAAGAACCGCCGCGGCAGTTCTGAAGATGCGAAAGCAGCCGTTGCCGTCGAGTTTGCCGTCGCAATCGTCAAAAACCGCGGAAAGGTTTCTGATGCGCAGGTGCGGGCTGTACGCGACGCTGGTTATTCTGACGCGGAACTCGTTGAAATTGTTGGCCATGTCGCTCTGAACACGCTGACCAACTACATGAACGAAGTTTTGGGAACCGAAGTTGACTTCCCTGCTGTTAAAGAACTTGCCTAACACCACGGGCGGGTGGAGCCCAATCCACCTGCCACCCTTCCGGAGATCGTCATGACCAGACCACCACTCCCTCCATTCACACGGGAAACAGCCAGCATCAAAATCCGTGCGGCGGAAGATGGCTGGAACTCTAGAGATCCGCAAAAGGTAGCTTTGGCCTACACGCCAGACTGCCAATGGCGGAACAGAGCAGAATTTGTAACTGGACGCCCTGAGATTGAGCAGCTGCTCACTCGCAAATGGGCTCGAGAGCTCGATTACCGCCTTATTAAAGAGCTATGGGCCTTTGAGGGAGACCGGATCGCGGTTCGCTTTGCCTACGAGTATCATGACGACTCCGGACAGTGGTTCAGAGCCTACGGTAATGAAAACTGGGAGTTTGCAGAGGACGGCCTCATGAAGCGCCGGATTGCAAGCATCAACGAGCATCCGATCACACCAGAGGACCGCAAGTTCCATTGGCCGCTGGGTCACCGCCCTGATGATCATGCAAGCCTGAGTGATCTGGGTCTGTAACTGGAGGAAACCCCATGTATTCCAGTGATATTGCCTTCACTCCCACAGTGAAAGCCATCCAGAGCCGCAAAGGCTCGCGACGCGGCTATGCCAGCATGGAAGAGGGCGGTGGTTGGAAAAACGAAGTAACAGAAGAACTGGCGCGGTACATCGCCGATCAGCGCAGCTTCTTTCTGGCAACGTCCAATGCTGATGGTCAACCCTATATTCAGCATCGTGGGGGCCCAACCGGGTTCCTTAAGGTGCTGGACAATCGCCACCTCGGGTTTGCGGATTTTCGCGGCAACCGGCAATACATCAGTCAGGGAAATCTGGAAGATAATTCCAAGGCCTTCATATTTCTAATCGATTACATGCAGAAGACGCGGATCAAGATCTGGGGCACAGCTAAGGTCATCGAGGATGACCCGGGCTTGATTGAACAGCTGATGGATTACGATCAACCCTATCGTGCTGCTCCAGAGCAGGCAATTATCTTCAGTGTTGATGCATGGGATGCCAACTGCCCGCAGCACATTCCAGTGCGCATCGACGCAGATTGGGTCAAATCCGCTCTGGAAGAAAAAGAACAGAAGATCGCTGAACTGCAAGAACAGATCCAGAAGCTGCAAAGCGCCGTACAAGCGAGCTGATTATATCGAATAGCGGGTGAGCAAACTCACCCGTTACTGCGTATTCCCGAAACTTATCTGGCCCTAATCTCGGGAATACGCACTACCCTTCACCACTATTGTGGCCCCCCATAAAAATCTCCCCATTGCTTCCTTTCAATCTCCGTAACTGCGCCCAGCAGTTTTTCGCTGAACGCGTCTGCCAATGCAGACGCCGGACGTTGGGACGGCAGCAAAATTGAGATCGCCAGCACCACCTTGGGTGCAAACGGGCGGAAAACGAGAGAGCTGTGTTCGCGTGCCGTGTTCAGATAACCGTCCGCCGTCATCGGGTCACAAATGCAATAGCACAAGCCATCTTCCACCAGCTTCAGGGCCGGGAGGAAGTTACGCAGTTCAAAGCGTTGGTTGAACTCCGCTTTCTGCTCCTCAAACGCCATGCGCGTGGAAACGCAATTGGGGTGCATTTCAGGCAATGTCGCCAACGGCTTGCCCGAAAGGTCCTTTGCTTCAATGACCTCTTTGCGTGCCAACGGATCATCACTCCGTAAGGCACAAATACAGTTGAGCAGGAAATCATGCGTAATCAACGCACTGTTGGGAGCAGGGGTTTCTGCCAGTCCTACATCATATTGCTGAGAGGCGACCCATTCTTCAATCACGTTGGACCCGCGCATCATCAGCGAGACCTTCACCTCCGGTTTGTCTTGGACAAACTCTGAGATCAGCTGCGGAATAAGCACCTGAGAGGAGGCCGGCATGAACGCCACGTTGAGCCGCCCCTGCTGCAAAGAGCCAATTTCGCGCATGGTCCGTGTCGAACGGGCGAGGCGGTCCAGAATTGCTTCTGCTTCCCCCAAAAAGAACTGCGCTTCCGGTTTTCGGAGGAGTTTGCCGCGCTGACGTTCAAACAGTTCGATCCCCAGTTCCTGTTCCAGATTGGAAATCAGAGAACTTACTGCAGGTTGCGTCCGACCAAGGATACGTGCCGCCTCAGAGATTGAGCCCGTTCGCATAACTTCACGAAATGCCTGCAACTGTCGAAAACTCAGGTTCATGTAACCGCCTGTTATTGTGTGGCAATTACATGCCCCATAATTTTTTTCTATACCTTAATAGATTAAATCACTTTGATTTTATAGGTCAAAATCGAAATCTTCCCCGAACAGCGCTGCGGACATCTACTTAGGGAGGATTGCTGATGGATCGCTTAATGAGCCTGCTGTTGACGGGGCTGATATGCCTTGTTGCACTGGGCCAATTTGTACAGGTGATCACGCGATACCTGCTTGAAATTCCAGTTCTGGGGCTGGAAGAAAGTCTGCTTTATCCAACAATGTGGCTCTACATGGTGGGCGCGGTCAACGCATCCCGTGAAAACAGCCATATCCGCGCCAACGTTCTGGAAATCTTCCTTAAAACACCAAAGCAAGTGGCCGTGCTCGCCCTCATTGGGGAAGCATTAAGCCTCGCGATTGGTTGTTGGCTCACCTACTGGGCATGGGATTTCACCAAATATTCTATGCGTGTGTGGCGTGAAAGCCCGACCCTCTACATCCCGACTTTTTACGTGGACATATCGCTGATCACCGGCCTTGTCCTGATGATGGTGTTCACCGCAATTCAGCTGGGCCGACACATCCATCAGGTTTTGACAGGGACGTTCCCTGAGCCGCTCCCAACCACCACAGAATCCCCAAAAGAGGAGCTGGCCTGATATGGTTGAGATCGCACTTCTTTCCGTTGCAGTTCTCGTGATTCTGCTCACACTTGGCGTACCGCTGCCTTACTGCTTTGGCGCAGGCCTGATGACCATGTACTTCGCTGGTGACGTCATCATGAAGGGCAACATGCTTTGGGGCTTCCAGCAGCTCGGCAATCCGGTTCTACTTGCTATTCCGCTGTTTGTTCTGGCGGGCACGATTATGAGCGTCAGCGGTATTGCTGCCAGTTTGCTCAACTTCGTCAACATCTTCATCGGCCATTTACGTGGCGGCCTGGGCGTTGTGGCGACCGTCAGCTGTGCGTTGATCGGTGCAATTTCCGGCTCTGGCCTGACTGGCGTGGCCGCTATTGGTCCACTCCTCATTCCTGAGATGGAAAAGCAGGGCTACCCGCGTGCCTATGCAACTGCGCTCATCGCCAACGCTTCCTTGCTTGGCCTGCTGATCCCACCAAGCGTGACCATGATCGTCTACGGCTGGGTAACTGACACGTCCATCCTTGCCTGCTTCCTCGCAACGCTCGGTCCAGGTTTGCTGATCATGTCCAGCTTCTCCGTTGTAAACCTGCGTCTGGCCCGCAAGTTTGACCTGAAACTGGAAGACCGCCCACGCGGCAAAGCATTTGTGCAGGAAGCCAGCCACCGCGGGTTCAAGGCAACTCCAGCGCTGCTCATGCCCGTCATCATCCTCGGCGGCATCTACGGCGGCATCATGACCCCGACTGAGGCAGCAGCTGTTGCAGTGATCTACGCGATCCCTGTTGGATTCCTCATCTACCGTGGTCTGGATGCCAAAACCTTCCTCGGCGCAGGCAAAGAGGCTGCGACATCCGTTGGCGCGATCATGCTGATGATCCTTTTCTCCATGATCCTTTCCCAGATGTTCGTTCTGGAAAGTGTACCGCAGGAACTGGTGGAAGCAATCTTCTCCATTACGGAGAACAAGGTACTGCTGCTGATCCTCATCAACATCCTGCTGTTCCTTGTGGGCATGGTAGTGAATGACGTGACCGCGATCATCCTGATTGCTCCGCTGCTTCTGCCGCTTATGGAAGCGATCGGCATCAGCCCGATTCAGTTCGCGGCGATCATGGGCGTCAACACAGCTATGGGCGGTGTAACCCCTCCATATGCTTCGATCCTGTATCTGGGCGCACGTATCGGCAAGGTGCCAGTCACGCAAGTGATCCGCCCGGCCATGATCCTGATCCTGTTTGGCTATCTGCCAGTGGTGTTCCTGACTTCCTTCTGGGCAGACCTGTCTCTCTTCATTCCCCGGCTCTTTGGTTACTGACCCCATCACCAGACAAGAGCCCAAAGCGAGCTGTGGGAGCAGCTCCGATAACAGCAACCTCAGTTGCGATTGAAAACAAAACACAGAGGTGAACTATGATTTTGAAGGCATTGAAAACGACCCTTGCGCTGGCAACCATCATTGGTGGTGTAAGTGCAGCATCCATCGCACACGCCAAAACGCTGAAGATCAGCCATATCCGCCCGCAAGGCGCAACTGTTGATCTTGAAGTGAAAGACCTTGCTGAAGAGCTAAAGAAAGTAACCAATGGCGATCTGAAGATGAAGATCTTCGCTGCAAGTGCACTGGGTGATTACACCACTGTGCAGGAGCGTATTTCCGTTGGCGCAATCGACATGGCTGTACAGCCGGCAGCAACCGCTGTTGAGCGCAAAATGCAGATCAGTGCCTTCCCATATGTGGCTGAAAACTGGGAGCAGGCGCAAAAAATCTACGGTCCGGGTGGCGCGATCCACGACGCAATGAAAGAGCTTTACGCCAAGCAGGACATCACCATGCTGGCAGCTTATCCGGTGTACTTCGGCGGTATCGCGCTGAACCGTGATGCGGTGGCTCCAGGTGATCCAAACGCTGACAAAGGCATCAAAGTTCGTGTGCCTGGCATCAAAAGCTTCCAGCTGACCGCAGATGCGCTGGGTTACATCAGCTCCCCAATTCCATTCTCCGAAGCCTTCACCGCTGTTCAGACCGGTGTTGTTGACGGTGTCGTGGGCTCCGGTGCTGAAGGCTACTACGCCTCTTTCCGCGATGTTGCGAAAACCTACATCCCGGTGAACACGCACTTCGAAGTCTGGTACCTGATCATCAACTCCGAACGTTTTGAAGGCATTGATGAAAACTCCCGCAAAGCTCTCGTAAAAGCAGCAAAAGAGTTTGAAGCCAAGCGTTGGGCTAAAGCGGAATCCGATCAGGATGCGTTTGAGCAGAAACTGGCAGACTACGGCGCAACCATCGTCAATCTCTCTGACGATGAGCTGGCAGCAGCGGCCAAGAAAGTACGCGCAGACGTATGGCCACAGATCCTGAACGATGTTGGCGCTGACTGGGGTCAATCTATTCTTGAAAAAATCAAGAATTAACAGTCCAGACCGATAGGTCTCCAAAGGATCAGGCAGCTTTGTTCCCTAACCGGATCCCAATCCCGGTTTCACATGAGCTGCCTGATCCTCCCGGTTTCATTGGGAAACCCACTTGTTTTAAAGCTTGCCACTAAAGGTCAGGTCCAATGTTCCGCTCACTGCGCAAACCCGAGACCCAAAGCGTCTCCATCAACATCAACGGGCAGATGGTTCAGGTTGCTGAAGGCTCTAGCCTTTGGGCAGCCATGGCGTTGCACGGTGAAACACAAACCCGCCTTGCTTCAGTCTCGGGCCAACCACGCTCCGCTTATTGCGCCATGGGCGTGTGCTTTGAGTGTCTCGTTGAGGTCAATGGCGTGCCTAACCAGCAGGCCTGCCTGACGACGGTAGAAGAGGGCATGCACGTCTGTAGCCAAGGCCTGACCGAACAATCCATTGCTGCACTTCATCAAAAAGAGAGTGCTGATCATGAGTGACATTTTCGATATCGCAATCATCGGTGCAGGCCCGGCTGGCATGTCCGCCGCACTGGAGGCAGCGCAGCAGGGAGCCTCGGTCACTGTGCTGGATCGCAAAACAACCCCCGGCGGCCAGATCTACCGGGATGTGACGCAGAGCCCTTTGTTGGATCCGTCCGTTCTCGGGAGTGAATACACCGAGGGCGCGGAGCTGGTTGAAGCCTTTATGGAGGCAGACATTGACCGCCACCAAAATGCGGATGTCTGGCATATCGGAGAAACCGGCGAGGTCCTGTACTCACAAGACAATCAGACCCGCCGTCTTGTTGCACGTGAACTCATCATCAGTCCGGGCGCGATGGAACGCCCGTTTCCTATTGAAGGCTGGCATTTGCCAGGTGTGATGACAGCAGGCAGCGCACAGGTGATGCTCAAGTCTGACGGCATGGTCAAAGACGGTGCTATCTTTGCTGGCACCGGACCCTTGCTTTACCTGATCGTGGCCCAGTATCTGCGGCTTGGTGTAACCGTCAACGCTGTAGTGGACACAACGCCAGCAGGCGGTGTTGGCCGCGCGATGCAGTACATTGGTGGTGCGCTCGGCAAACCAGCCTACCTCATCAAAGGTCTGATGCTCCTCAATGAAATTCGCCGTGCTGGTGTTCCCGTCTTCCGCCATGCCTCAAACCTGAGCGTGCTTGGAGAAAGCAAGGCCGTTGGCCTTCAGTTTGAACAGGATGGACGAACCCACTCCGCCAACGCAGATCATATCTTCCTGCATCAGGGCGTCATACCCAACCTCAACATGACCCGAGCACTTGGCATGGAACATCATTGGGCAGAGCAACAACTGTGCTGGACACCGACACTGGACGACTGGGGCCAAAGCTCGATCCCACACCTTGCAGTGGTCGGTGATGCAGCTGGTATTCAGGGGGCGGAAACTGCGCGACATGCCGGACGCCTTGCAGCACTTAAGGCTATGAACAAACTTGGCAAACTCAGCGAGGCAAGTCTGCAGCAGAAAAGTTCTGATCATCTGAGAGCCATGAAGTCCTTCAAAGCCTTCCGCAGTTTTCTTGATGCGTATTATGCACCAACACCAGAGCATCGCATCCCTGCTGCGTCCAATACGCTGGTATGCCGCTGTGAAGAGCAAACAATGGGGCAGCTGCGTGCTGGATTTGAGCAAGGTGCGAAAAACCCGAACGCGCTTAAAGCATTGACCCGCTGTGGAATGGGCCCGTGTCAGGGCCGCCAATGCGGGCATACCGTCAGTGAGTTACTTGCTGTCTGGCAGAACAAGCCTGTTTCCGACATCGGCTATTATCGCCTGCGTTCTCCGCAAAGGTTGCTCAGTGTTGATGAGTTAAGCCAGTTTCAGAACATCAAACCAGCAAAAAAACCGGCTGAGGTGTCCGCATGAATTTTGATGCAATCATCATTGGCGGCGGCATTCACGGCAGCGCAACGGCTTACTATCTGTCCAAGGCTGGTATGAAGACGCTAGTGCTGGAAAAGGACTATGTTGGCCGTCATGCCTCCGGTGTCAACGCAGGTGGTGTGCGGTTGTTAGGCCGAGATTTTGCTGAGGTGCCGCTCTCTAAAGAAGCCATGTCCCGCTGGCAAACATTGGATGATGAGCTTGAGGGCGATACTGGTTTTCGCAGGCGTAGCCTGATCAACATTGCCATTGATGACACAGACATGAGCACGATCAGGACACGGATCACTAAGTTCGCCGGATTGGGTTACGATCACGAAATACAGATCGACCAGCAGGAACTGCGCGAGCGATTGCCCCATGTGGCGCATAACTGTGTGGGCGGCGTTGTGTCTGAACAAGACGGCTATGCTATCCCTTACAAGGCAACCAGTGCTTTTTGCCGGGCAGCTGAGCGATTTGGCGCAACATTTCACGAAGGTGAAGCTCTCGCAAACCTACGCCAGATTGGCGATACCTGGCAGGTACGAACCGACAAAGCCAGCTATGACACTGACACTGTGATCAACTGCTCTGGAGCATGGGCGGACAAAACTGCCATGATGATGGGCGACAACACCCCACTCTCTCACAGTGCACCCATGCTGATGATCACTGCGCGCATGCCGCATTTTGCTGGTCCTGTTGTCGGCGCAATCTCTCGTCAGTTGTCATTCAAGCAGTTCGAAAATGGCACTGTGCTCATCGGCGGTGGTGCCAAAGGTTTTGCGGATCGTGATAATAATCGGACAACGCTGGACTACAAAAAGCTGGCCCTTGCAGCTGAGACAACCAAAACCTTTTTCCCAATCATGAAGACAGCCGTCATCAACCGGACGTGGGCTGGACTGGAAGCCTACATGCCCGACAACCTGCCTGTGATTGGAGCAGGGGCGAATGCGCGCAATGCCTACCATGCCTTCGGGTTTTCCGCCCATGGGTTCCAGCTCGGACCAGTCGTTGGTGATGTACTCGCGCAGTTGATCACCACAGGAAAAACCAGTTTTGACCTGAACCCGTTCCGCATCGACCGCTTTGAACGCAAGGTTCTTTAGCCCCCAAGATTTCCAAGACAACAGGAAAGTAAACCATGACAATTGAACGCGTGGATTCCAACCACCGCATGAGTAAGATCGTGAAGCACAACGGCACAATTTATCTGTGCGGACAGACGGCTGCTGATGACCCAAGCTGGGACATCACCGAACAGACAAAACGCTGTCTGGCCAAAGTTGATGCACTGCTGGAACAAGCTGGCAGCAACCGCAACAAAATCCTGTCCACCACCATTTATGTGCGCGATATGAAGGACTTCGCTGCGATGAACGCCGTGTGGGATGCCTGGGTTGCAGAGGGTGAAAAACCAGCACGTGCCTGCGTTGAAGCACGCATGGCTCGTCCAGAGATTCTGGTTGAGTTTACTGTGGTTGCAGCTCAATAAAACACAGAGAGCCTGTGGTAATCACGGGCTCTTACCAAGCCCTGCTATTTCTGTACGAGCCCTTCCACCATCACCTCCCAGGAAGCAAGGAAGCGCCGTTCCACTTCGTTGTTGGTGCCTTCCAAACGACTGAGGATCAGTGTCCCTTCAAACAACTCTACAATGGCTTCCACGATATGCGTTGCATTTGCCTGCCGGATAACACCACTTTCCATTCCCTCAACAATCTGCTCACTAATACGCGTGCGAAGCAGGCCAAAGAATTTCTTTAGAACCACACGCGCCACATGGTGCTTGTAAAACTCAACCCAAATTGCTGTCAGTTCAGAATGTGTGCCCAGATAGATCAGGGTGGTGACGCAGATGGACTGAATCCGTTCCAGCACATCCGTCTCTGATGCTGTTTCTTCTTTAATTTGCTGAACGATCTCGTCATCACACATTTGCAGATATTCTGCCAGAATCTCATCCTTACTGGCAAAAATGGACCCAATACTTTGTTGCGAGAGGCCCGTTTCCTTAGCAATATCCTTGAATGTGGTATTGAAATATCCGTTGCGTGCGAAACAACGCAGTGACCCGTTGAGAATGATCATACGATCATCCTGCAGAGCAGCGGGAACATCCTCTCTCCGTTGTTGGGGGTCGTCCATAAACGCTCTCCGCACGCTGGTTTGCAATCTCACTTCAGGCTAAAAGTCGGCATCCTTCAGGAACTCAGAGAAAAAGCTAGCATGTAATCACAGGGGTGAGGCCGGAGGATGTTGCGCAAGGTTGATACGTTTTTCTCCTGTTCACTAAGCTCAAAGCTTCTATTGATTTGAGTTTGACGAATTTGCGTAAGTTTACAAACTTGCTAAGTTCATATTCGGCAGCTGAAATCACAACTCAGATTGAAGACGGGTTGCTTACGTTTTGTGGGACACTTTGCCGAGTTTCCATCCACCAATCAACGAGCAAATCGGCACAATCTGACTTAATCACGGATCAAAACTGAGTTGATCGCCCAACAGTTTGCTCAGCGCACCATGGCATCTTTCACACCAATTATTTTGGAGGGATGTCCTTATGAAGCTCAAGATTCTGCTGATTACCGGTGACTTTGGTGAGGACTATGAAGTCATTGTTCCGTTCATGCTGCTGAAAGCCATCGGTTATGAAGTTCATGTTGCCTGTCCTAAAAAACGGGAGGGCGAAACGGTCGCCTCGTCCATTCACGATATCAATAAGGACTATCAAACAGTCACTGAATGGGAAGGGCATCGGATCAACATCAACGTGTCTCTTGAGCATCTGAATCCTGCCGATTACATCGCCCTTGTGCTTCCCGGGGGGCGCTCCTGCGAATACTTGCGCACATACCCAATTGTCCGTGATGTAACATCTCATTTCATCAAGGAAAACAAACCGATCGCTTCCATTTGCCGAGGGGTGCAGATCCTGCTTGCCACGGGGCTTTTGAAGGGCAAAACCATGACGGGGAATTTTGTGTGTCAAACAGAAGTTCAGATGTCTGGCAATACCTACGAAAAGCTGGGATACGAAGGTGTCGTGGTTGATGGAAACATTGTTTATGGCGTGGAATGGCATGGCCTTTGGACGTGGATGCAGGCCTTCATGGAAAAGCTTGGGGTCATCATAGATTTGCCCCCCAAAGCTGGCCGCGTGAAACCCACTCCCGGAGAAGGATATACTTACAAAAGCCTCGGTTAGAGCACCTTCCGTTTGAATGCAATCAAGGAGGATACTCTAACCAAGGGTGCTGCCTTAGCTGGACTCGTCAGGCAACCGGATTGTGAGAGCCGGATTGCGAGGGAAGAAGTTCATCGGCTGAATATGGATGGTCTTCCATTCTGTTGACATGACAGGCCAGTCTTCCAAACGTGGTACGTGGTGGAAGCCAGCAGTGAACCATGTGACCACATCCTTGTTCATGAGTTCGCGGTCCTGCTTGACCCATTCCGCCAAACCATCAGAGCCGTCAGATCCCATGGCAAGCGCGCCACCTGCATAACGCTCCTTTGGATCATAAGCAGTATTCCAGACGCTGTACTCGATGTAGCGGTTACGCACGAACGGCGCATCGTTTTCGAAGTCAAACGGAGCATAGGACACGCTGCCGTGGTGAAGCATGTAGGCCGGCTTGTGACCAAGGTAACCGTCGACATTCCCGTTCATCACCATAAAGGCTTTCGGCTTCATGGAGCTGAGGCGGAAGCGACCTTCCATCTCGCTTTTGACCGGTGTGTTCTTAACCGTCCAGAGTGAGCGACGTGGCACATTGACCGGAGGTTCACCACCAACGATTTCCTGCACCATCATGGTGTTGTCCGGCCCATCTACGTCAAAGTCCAGGCGGAAGTTGAAGTAATGGTCGTGGAATGGAGCAACCAGATAGGGCGCAATGAGCGAGCCATATTTCGTGTCTTCGGCAGCGGATGGATCCTGTAAGGTCTTGGACGCAACGCCCTTCACGGCATCCAGACCAGATGCGCCAACCTTCAGGTAAATCGTGCCATCCTGCTTGAATCGATAGTCGATAAGGTAGTCGTAGTTGCCAACCTCAGAAGCTGTACGGATGACCAGTTCTGTTTCTGGCCGCCCTTCAGCAGGCACAAATTCCGTTTCTGACTGGGCAAAGACTTCAAAGTGGCGCCATGCAGGGTTTCCAATATCACGCTCGAAGATGCAAATCGCGTCGGGAATCTCCAGCGGCTGGCCCATATCATCATGGATCAATGCCGGAAGGAAAGTTGCGTAATCCGGGCAGTCCACGTTCTTGCGCAATGGTGTCAGGAAGAGGCCAAACCCGTATTCGCCACTGTCCATATAGGTCCGCCAATACCAGCCAGTGGAGGGGTCCATATACGGTACGAACACTTCAGAAAGAGAGGCTTGATAGAGCACTGAACGCCAGTTCGCACCATCATTGGCTTTGACTTGCGACAGAACAAGTCCTGGGCGTTTGTCGACGCGATACCGCATCTTCCAGATGTCCCAGGTGATCTCACTGCCATCAATAGTAAAGTTTGGACCACCCTCCTGACGCAGGCGTGCCGGATTGGTTTTGGCTCTCAATGCCGTACGTTTGGCCACTTCATCCTCGTTGTAGCCCCAGTCATCTTCTGGAAGAGGGACAGCGCCTTCATCGATAACTTCCAGAACTTTACGCTCTGAAAGCTCCACCACAGCCACCAGCCCCTCAACCGGCTTGGCATAGAAGTTAGAGCTTGTCGGGTTCACATAACAAGGCACCTTCATCAGGCGTTTGCCTTTTTCTGCATCAGTAAAGAAGTTACCAGCAGTCAGCGGAAGGCAATAAACGTCATCTGGCGTCAGGCCACGCTTGGCGAGCCCGGCAACCATACGCTCATCTCCCAGCGCGATCTCCATAGCCGACAAAAAGTCCGCCAGCATGATCATGGGCTGACCTTCAAGGTCTGACCTGCTTTCGACAGTGCCTTTGGTGATGTTCACCACCGCTTGGTGAAATTTGCCATCTTCCTGAAAATGAACAGTCGCTCTGCGATCAAGGCTCCCATCTGTCACATTGCTCATGACCGCTTTTTTGTGTGGCTCCAACAGCTCAATCAGCGGATATAGCGTTTTATCACTGGCAGCATTGGCTTCAATCAGGGTTGCCCGAACCGTATTGAGTTCATCTCCTGTCAGGCCATCGAGTGGATGAGGATCTGCAGCATACGCGGCAGTCGTGAGCATTGAGGCGGCTACAAGCCCCCCCAGCATCTTTAAAGTCATTGGTTCCCTCCCATCGGGAGGGGGAGATGAACCCACCTGTGTCTTCTCCCCCTAAATCCGTCCAATCAAAGCTTAGGCGAGCCCGGATCGCTGTGTCTGCGCATCCTGTGCAATTTACTAGGCATATCGGTTCACAGCCAGCTTGTTCTGCCGTATCTGCTCCGCAAAGGTTCGCGGAGACATACCAACCTGCGCTCGAAACGCCCGGTTGAAGGTCGACAGATCACGAAAGCCAAATTCAAACGCCAGCTGAGAGATTCTGAAGGCCTGCCGGGATTGCAGACGACGCGATAACTCACGTTTGAACCTGCCGACACGCACCTTGGCGATCTGCTCGTTACAGCTCAATCCGTGCTCTCTGAAAAGACGATAAATGCTACTGCGCGACATGCTGGAAAGCTTTGAAAGCTCTTCGATGTTGAAGCTCTCTTCCAGCGCATTGTCGTGAATAAGAGACAACAGGAACTGCAGCTTGTCATATCCCTCCTGCAAAACGCTGGTGTCTTCTTCAAGAAAGGTTGCACTCACCACATCGTTGAACGCCCCTGAGAGCAAATGTTGTTTCTGGCTTCCCGGCTGGGCTTCAAGCAGCAGATTTAGGTGGGCGTTGATCAGCTGGCCAGCCCCGGAAAACGCGGAGACCTTGCGACCACAGGCATAAGCAGAATTGAAATGCCGATGCAGCAGATGGCGCGGGATATGCATGGATATCTGGTCAGACCCCAAAGTGCGGTTAGCCCGGAAAATGGAGGATTTGACGGAATCGATCAACGTCATGTCTCCGGGCTTGGAAAGCAGCGCGGTTTGTCCATTCTGTTCCAGCTCCGCTTCTCCCCGAAGCTGCAGGATCAGAAAATAGTAGGCCTCGCCGTCCTTGCTGATATCAGCAGGTCCACGGGTGATCTCTCTTGCATTGTGAGTGACGCGGGCGCAATCAACATCACCAAGCTGGAGTATGGAGGCATTTCCCATGACACTTCCAGCTT
Source organism: Pseudovibrio sp. Ad46 (assembly GCF_001623065.1). Classification (NCBI taxonomy): domain Bacteria; kingdom Pseudomonadati; phylum Pseudomonadota; class Alphaproteobacteria; order Hyphomicrobiales; family Stappiaceae; genus Pseudovibrio; species Pseudovibrio sp. Ad46. The sequence continues at coordinate 90,933 of NZ_LMCG01000046.1, forward strand.
CTGTGTTTGTAACAAAGTGACCACAGATTTCAGTCAGCCGTGTGTTCCATTCATCCAGCTCATATCGGCAGGATTGAGTTGAAGGTATCTGAATACACACTGGCGCCTCCCCTAACCAAGGGGAATGCTAGAAAGAATCTAAACAGCAATCAAGCCAGATATATGCATTTTCCTATAAATCGCTTATTTCATGCTCAGACTAAGTCAGTTTCAACTACAAGATCAACTAGGTGCGTCTTGGATATGAGGTTGCAAGATAATGGTTTTATTGGATAAAATGGCTATTAAACCACAGGAGTGAGTACGATAGTCGAAATACATTCAAACGCTAATTATTTGCATTTCCATAAAACTAATGTTGCGCAAGCTGCCCGTTAATCCCGACCCAAAGTCCAGTTGTGGGCGAACTCCCGAAAGGATTTGAAGACGGGGCTCTGGTATTTCTCCGTGTTATAGACCAGCGAAAATTGCCTGATCATCTTGTGCTTCAAGGGCACGATCGATAAGCGACCATCTTGAACGGCGGCATTGACAGAGCGGCGAGAAAGCACAGTCAGACCGAGCCCTGCGATGACTGAGTTGACGATAGCCGTGGTGCTGTTGAGCTCGAACGCTTCTGTCCACTCTTCAAGGTTCGCAGCAACTTCAGTCAGAAAATACTCTCGTGTGCCAGATCCCGGTTCCCTCAAAACCCAGCTCTTGCCTTCGAGCGCATCTAACTCAAGCGGCTTATCGGTAGCGGGACATTGAGATGGCGCGCAGACCACGACCATTTCGTCCGTCATCCACGGTTCAACCTTGAGACGTTTGTCACTGACCTTTGCCTCAATGAACCCAAGATCTAACTCAAAATCCAGTAGCATTCTGCAGGTTTTGGTGGAATTGGAGAGGCTCATAGACTGGTGCAGATACCCCGTGTTTTCACGGAAATCTCCGAGCAGGGTGGGCAGCAGGTGGTTACCAATTGTGTAGCTGGACCCAATCCGCAAGTTACCGTTGGTTGCATCATCCCCTTCAAAAAGCTGCGTGATCGCTTCAGATCTATCCAGCAGTTCATCCGCCAGAGGAAGTAAACGGCGGCCTTGCTCGTTTAAGATGAGTTGCTTGTTGGCACGATCAAACATCTTCCACCCCAGTTGACGTTCCAGCTCAGCAAGAGCCATAGAAACGGCTGATTTGGTGAGAAACAGTTTTTCTGCCGCAGCTGTGATCGAGCCTTCCTGCGTAATCGAAACAAACACTTTAAGCTGACGAAACGTTACATTCATTTCTTTTCAAGGCCAATCTGTGGGACAGTATTGTATGGGGTTCAATTTTACTGAACCACCTATTCAATATATTCAGATTTTCAGGACATATCAAATCAGCTAGGAACTGGAGTTGCATACTTTGTCTTCTCACCCTCAGGTTATTGGCATTTCCGATGAATACTCTTCGAAACAAACTGGCTCATGTTCCGGCCCCTCTCGGTGGTCTCGCGCTAGGGATAGCAAGTCTCGGTTGGTCAATGGAAAATGCTGGCAATTTTGGAGGGGCGCTGCAACTCACGGGCGCATTGATTTCGAGCGTTTTGCTCGTGCTACTGCTTGGAAAAATCTTTTTTGCGCACACCGCAGTTTTTGAAGATCTGAGGCATCCAGTTGTTGGCAGTGTGCTCCCGACAACCGCAATGGCGCTGATGATCGTATCCTACGCAATCGCGCAATACAATTTCACAATCGGGCAGATGCTTTGGCTATTGGGTATTGCCCTGCATCTCACGTTCTTATCTGTGTTCATTTATCATCGTGCAAAAAGCTTCAGTCTACAGCACATGGTCCCAAGCTGGTTTGTGCCACCAGTTGGAATCATCGTGGCAGCTGTTGCTTTTCCCGGCGGTGTGTTTGAAGGCTTTGCGAACGCCTTGCTCTGGTTTGGTCTGGTCGCCTATGCGCTGATGTTACCAATGATGCTGTATCGTTTGATTTTTCACGCCGAAGTGCCCGATGCAGCGAAACCAACCATCGCGATCCTCGCCGCACCTGCCAGTCTTTCGCTTGCTGGTTATCTCACTCTGACGAGTAATCCATCTCCAATTATGGTCGCCGTGCTTGGCGGAATTGCAGTTGCTATGACGGCGCTGATTTATATCTCATTCCTGCGCTTGTTCCGCCTGCCATTTTCTCCAGGCTTTTCCGCCTTCACATTTCCGCTCGTAATTGGCGCAACAGCGCTCTTTAAAACGGTATCATGGATGGAAAGTCTGGGTGCGAATGCCAATCTTGTCGCGCAGATCAGAGCCTTGGCGCACATTGAACTTTATGTGGCAACAGCCGTCGTTCTCTATGTCAGTTTCAAATACCTGACATTCTTCGCACCGGCTCTGTTACCAGCGCGCGCAACGGGACAGCAGACCAACTAACTGGACTTGCTGAACATTTTAGTCTTGTCAAACAGGTTCTCCAGCGTGTTCATCCGCTCCTTGGTCACCTTCCATGTGGAGGTGGTCATGGCTTCAATCATGGCTTCCAGAATAAACATGATGACAACGCTGCTATCCCAGGCCGACGGCGCTTCAATACGGGCGTTGAAAACATATTCCGCATTAACAGCTGCGGGCGACGTCCACTGATCGGTAAAGACGATCACAACCGCCCCGCGTTCACGCGCCAGATCGACAAAGCGCAGGATATCATGTTCGTATCGACGGATGTCGAACACCACCACAACATCACCCGGTTTCATGTTCAGGAGATAGTGCGGCCACGTGTTGGAGTTGGAGGCGATGGCAATTACATCATCACGGATCACCTGCAAATGCGTAAAGAAATAGTCCGATAAAGCACGTGTAATACGACCACCAACAATGTGGACAGCCCGCTCGCGCTCCGTAAACAAACCCACAGCCTGATCGAAATCCTGCGTATCGAGTTGCTGTAAGGTTTGTTTCAGATTGTCGATGACCGCGTCAGCAAACCTGTTCAGAATATGTGCATCAGGTGCATTTCGGGTCCAGCGCTCTTGTTTGGAAATCGGGTTGGAAATTGTTTCTTCCACTTCCAACTTCAAGGCTGATTGCAACTCCGTAAACCCAGCAAAACCAATCTTTTGCGCCATTCTGACGACCGTTGGACCAGAGACATTTGCCGACTTTGCAAGCTCTGAAACGCTGCCTAATCCGCTGACTGGATAATTTGCAAGCAAGGAGACGGCCAGCTGACGCTCTGCACGAGTTAACCCATTAAAATGTCCGCGTAATTTTTCTGCGACGGTCTGTTCATTTGGGTCTCGCACGTCTCTCACCTACCTGATGTATGTATATTTGCCTAGTTTTTAGGCTTTGTGAAACGTTCCTTTCAGATTAGTCTCCTTGGAAACGTTTCTTTCAGAAACTCTTTTACGAATAAAAAGACTGAAAGTACAAGGAAAAACAAGATGCATTCGGGGGGACTGTTCTTGTCTGAAGTCAAAACTGACCAGATAGAATCTGTTGGCAACGACACTGTTGAAACGATCAATACAGGAGGAACGGCTCCAGTTGTGTTGATCTGCGAACATGCATCCAAGTTTATTCCTGCATACCTAAATGGCCTCGGTCTAAGTGAAGAAGCTGCAAGCAGCCATGCAGCTTGGGATCCAGGAGCTTTGGCGATTGCCAAACTTCTCTCCACCAAGCTGAACGCACCTTTGGTCGCTCAACGAATTTCGCGCCTCGTTTATGATTGTAACCGCCCACCGGAAGCACCCAGTGCCATGCCGGAAAAAAGCGAGATCTACGAGGTGCCGGGCAATGTTTCGTTGAATGATGAACAGCGGCAAGACCGGGCCAACAAATTTTATCGCCCCTTCCAGTCTGAAGTAAAACAGGTGATCGACGCCAAATATACGGCGGGTCAGCTTCCGGTGATGGTCACGATCCACTCGTTCACACCAGTTTACAACGGCAAGAAAAGAGCCGTCGAGGTAGGTGTGCTGCATGACAGCGATACCCGCTTTGCCGATGCACTGCTGGAAGCACTGTGCCCATCGGATCTCTACGTCATCCAAAGAAACGAACCATATGGGCCGGAAGACGGGGTTACGCATACCCTCGTTGATCAGGCACAATCCCGCGGCCTGCTAAACGTTATGATTGAAGTGCGCAACGACTTAATCGCAAAGCGAGCAGACCAGAAGAAAATTGCAGACTTGTTAGGAGAGGCAATTCTGCAAGTCCTGCCACAGTTTAGCGCTGAAATAACTGTGAGCGGGCAGGGAGCAACAACAAAAGCAAGGGCAGCAGATTAATGCCAAGGGGAATAGTTGTTTTCGTCAGGTATGTGGACTGGATCAACAAATATGTTGGCCGCTTTGCCATGTACCTCATTTTCGTGATGCTGGGGGTGCTGTTGTACTCCTCCATCGCGAAGACTTTTTTCGCACCGCCGCTCTGGACGTTGGAAACAGCCCAGTTCACCATGGCAGCCTACTACCTTCTGGGTGGCGCCTATTCCATGCAGACACAGTCTCACGTGCGCATGGACTTGTTTTATGGAAGCTGGTCTCCACGGCGTAAAGCCACCATGGATGTCATGACCATCCTGCTTCTGATTTTGTACCTCATCTTCCTCCTTTACGGCGGTCTTTCCTCGTTGGAATACGCAGTCAAATACGGTGAGGAAAGCTACTCGGCTTGGGCACCACCTATGGCGCCAATCAAAGCCATTATGTGTTTTGGAATATTCTTGATGCTGCTTCAGGCAATCGCGACGTTCTTTAAAGACTTGGCCGCAGCCCTTGGGAGGCCTGCGCCATGAGTTATGAACTGATCGCAATTTTGATGTTCTCCAGCATGATGCTGATGCTCCTGACCGGGCAACGTGTTTTTGCTGCAATTGGTTCCGTTGCTGTTATCGCCGCCCTTCTGCTGTGGGGTGATGGTGGCTCCGAAATTGCCTTCTCCGCCAGCATGAAGCTGATGAAGTGGTACCCGCTCCTCACGCTGCCACTGTTCATTTTCATGGGCTATATGCTCTCTGAATCAGGCATTGCCGAAGATCTTTATAAGATGTTCCATGTCTGGACAGGTGGCCTTCATGGTGGATTGGCCATCGGCACAGTCGGCCTCATGGTGATGATTTCAGCCATGAACGGTCTGTCTGTGGCCGGTATGGCCATCGGCGCAACCATCGCTCTGCCTGAGTTGCTGCGTCGAGGCTATGACAAGGTTATGGTGACTGGCGTTATTCAGGCTGGTTCCTCACTGGGCATTCTCGTACCGCCAAGCGTTGTTCTGGTTCTTTACGGCATGATTGCCCGTCAACCAGTTGGCAAACTTTGGCTCGCAGGCGCTATTCCGGGTTTGTTACTGGCAGGACTGTTCATTCTTTACATTGTGGTGCGTTGCCGCCTTCAGCCGGAATTGGGTCCAACCCTTTCTGAAGAAGAGCGCAAAGAGATCACATGGTCTGAGAAAATCCGCTTGTTACAAGCTGGTGTGATCCCGCTGTTCATCTTCTTTGCGATGACTGGTCTGTTCCTGATGGGTGTGACCAGCCTCGTGGAAAGTTCCGCTGTTGGAGCAACAGCTGCGACACTGGCCGCTGCATTCAAACGGCGCCTCACCTTCCGCTTGCTGCACATCACCACTGAAAAGACGCTTCAGATCAGCTGTATGTTCATGTGGATCATTCTTGCAGCTCTTGCGTTTGGTGCTGTGTTTGACGGATTGGGCGCTGTGCGTGCGATTGAAGGCTTCTTCGTGGGCGACCTTGGTCTTGGCCCATGGGAAATCCTTCTGCTGATGCAGCTCTCCTACATCGTCATGGGCATGTTCCTGGATGACACCGCGATGCTCGTGATTGTGGCTCCGCTTTACGTGCCATTGGTCAAAGTGCTTGGGTTTGATCTGGTCTGGTACGGCGTGCTGTACACCATCACTTGTCAGATCGCCTATATGACACCGCCATTTGGCTACAACCTGTTCCTGATGCGTGCCATGGCGCCGCCGGAGATTTCGCTGACAGACATCTACAAATCCATCATTCCATTCGTGGCAATCATGGTGTTTGGATTGGCTCTGGTCACGGTCTTCCCGCAAATCGCGCTTTGGCTGCCCAACCTTTACTACGCGAGGTGACATGACAAGGCATCACAAACGTACCCATTGAAGTAATTAGCGAATTCCGGATGGAGACAGATAAAAATCACACCCCTCGCTATAAAAAGTCCACCGGTTCTGAGGGATCCAGAAATTCATATTCCAAGGGGAATTGAGTATGACGAATAGACGTGATTTTCTTAAGAAAGCTGGTTTAACAACCGTCGCCGCTGCTGGTGCATCTACCCTTGCAGCCCCGGCTGTTCATGCTGCAGGTCGTCCTATCAAATGGCGCCTTCAGACATATGCTGGTGCAGCACTTGCTCAACATGTGATCAAGCCATCCATTGACGCCTTCAACAAGGCAGCAAATGGTGAGATGGAGATCGAGCTATACTACGCAGACCAGCTGGTACCAACTGGTGAACTGTTCCGTGCCATGCAGCGCGGCACCATTGATGCTGTTCAGTCAGATGATGACTCCATTGCAGCACCAGTAGATGTATCTGTTTTCGGTGGCTATTTCCCATTCGCTTCCCGTTACAGCCTTGATGTTCCAGCTCTGTTTAACCACTGGGGTCTGAAAGAGATTTGGGAAGAAGCTTATGACGAAGTTGAAGGCGTTAAGTGGCTTTCCGCTGGTGCATGGGATCCTTGTCACTTTGCGACAAAAGACCCGATCCGCAGCCTTGCTGATCTGAAAGGCAAGCGCGTCTTCACCTTCCCAACCGCTGGCAAATTCCTGACACGCTTCGGCGTTGTTCCGGTCACCCTGCCATGGGAAGACATTGAAGTTGCAATGCAGACTGGCGAACTGGACGGGATTGCGTGGTCCGGTATCACTGAGGATTACACTGTAGGTTGGGCTGACGTGACCAACTACTTCCTCACCAACAACATCTCCGGTGCGTGGGCTGGTTCTTACTTTGCCAACGAAGAGCGCTGGAATGAACTGCCAGATCACCTGAAGACCCTCTTTAACCTGTGCATGGATAGTTCTCACTACTACCGCCAGCACTGGTACTGGGCAGGCGAAGCTAAGCTGCGCACACAAGGCGAGAAGATGGAGCTGACCTCCATTCCTGATGAAGAGTGGGCAACTGTTGAAGACGAAGCTCTCAAGTTCTGGGATGAAATTGCAGCCAAATCCGAGCGTAACGCCCGCGTTGTTAAAATCCTGAAGGAATACAACGCAGCAATGGCAAAAGCTGGTCGTCCTTATCGCTACGGCTAAACTGTTTTTCCAAGATTGGTCAGCCCGGTTTTCGGGCTGGCCACACCACACAGTAACGAAGCAGTGTCGGTGATGCCATGCAGGAGAGGCACAGGCATCCGCCGCTTTAACAGGGTCCTCGGGGAACAGGTATGTTGCGAGAAGAAACCAAAAAGACACGTAGAACCGGAAAACTGACCCTCGACGAGTTACGCGAGCTGGTCGACACCGGTGAGATAGACACCGTTATTGCCGCACAAGTGGACATGCAGGGCCGCTTGATGGGCAAGCGCTTTCAGGCTCAGTTCTTCGTGAACAGCGCCTGGGAAGAGACCCACAGCTGTAACTACCTGCTTGCAACCGACATGGAGATGGCCACTCCGGATGGCTACAAAGCAACAAGTTGGGAAGCGGGTTATGGCGACTACGTCATGAAGCCGGACCTTGCCACCTTGCGCGTTATTCCGTGGCTGGAAGGCACCGCACTGGTACTGTGCGATGTGCTGGACCACCACACCCATAAAGAAGTTCCACATTCTCCGCGCGCCATTTTGAAAAGCCAGGTCGACCGCCTCGAAGGCATGGGCATGACCGCTAACATGGCGACCGAGCTGGAGTTCTTCCTGTTCAAAGAGAGTTTTGAAGAAGCTCACGCCAAGGGTTACCGCAATATTTCGCCAGTCTCCGCCTACAATGAGGACTATCACATCTTCCAGACCACCAAGGAAGAGAACGTGATGCGTGCCATTCGTAACGGCCTTAACGGCGCCGATATTCCGGTTGAGTGCTCCAAAGGCGAAGCTGATGCTGGTCAGGAAGAGATCAACGTCCGTTATTCTGATGCACTGAATATGGCAGACCGCCATTCCATTATCAAAAACGGCTGTAAAGAGATCGCATGGCAGAACGGCCAGAGCATCAGCTTTATGGCCAAGTGGCATTATGATGCTTCCGGCAGTTCCTCCCACGTGCACCAGTCTCTTTGGGGCAAGGATGGCGAGTCTCTGTTTTACGATCCATCCGGCGAGTACGGCATGTCCAAGATGATGCGCCATTACCTCGCTGGTTTGCTGAAGCACGCAAGTTCGATCACCTATTTCCTTGCGCCAAACATCAACTCCTACAAGCGCTTTGCCGCTGGTACCTTTGCGCCGACCAAAGCAATCTGGAGTATGGACAACCGTACCGCTGGCTATCGCGTATGTGGCGATGGTACCAAGGCTGTGCGTGTTGAGTGCCGTGTTGGCGGTGCAGACCTGAACCCATATCTGGCAATGGCCGCGCTGCTCGCTGCTGGTATTGATGGCATCGAAAACAAACTTGAGCTGGAGCCAGAGTTCAGAGGCGATGCTTACGGAGGTGAGGGTGCTCGCGAAATTCCGACAACTTTGCGCGACGCAGCTACCGAAATGAAGTCTTCCGAGATGCTTCGTGCTGCATTTGGGGGCGATGTGATTGATCACTACGCACATGCCGCCAAGATCGAGCAGGATGAATATGACCGCCGTGTAACCGACTGGGAAGTTGCGCGCGGGTTTGAACGGGCCTGATAAAACCAGCCCACGCTGTGAATGATGAGTTGACCATGACAAAAACACTAAAATGTATTTCGCCGGTTGATGGTTCTGTATTTGCAGAACGTCCGGTGGCAAGCCAGAAAGAAGCAGAAGCCGTCATTGCCAGTGCCAAGAGCGCGCAGAAAGAGTGGGCTGCTCGTCCACTCAAAGAGCGCATCAAACTGGTGATGGCTGGCGTCGCAAAGATTGGTGAACAGAACGACGAAATCGTTCCTGAACTTGCTAAGATGATGGGCCGCCCGGTCCGTTATGGCGGTGAGTTTGGCGGCTTTAACGAACGTGCCTCTCACATGGCAAAGATCGCGGAAGAAAGCCTTAAGCCGATCATTGCCGAAGAGAGTGACAACTTCGAGCGCCGCATCGAGAAGGAGCCGCACGGCGTCATCCTCGTGATCGCACCATGGAACTATCCATACATGACTGCGGTCAACACCGTCGCTCCGGCCCTGATTGCTGGCAACGCGGTGATCCTGAAGCATGCCACCCAGACGCTTCTGGTTGGTGAGCGTATGGCAAGTGCCTTTGCAGAGGCAGGTGTTCCGGCAGAGGTATTCCAGAACCTCTTCCTGGATCATGACACCACCTCCCACCTGATCGCAGGCCGCAATTTCGGTTTCGTCAACTTTACAGGCTCTGTTGGTGGCGGTCGTGCGATGGAGATCGCAGCAGCGGGCACCTTCACGGGCCTTGGCCTTGAGCTGGGTGGTAAAGATCCGGGCTACGTGATGGATGATGCGGATGTTGAGGCTGCGGCTGAAACACTCATTGATGGTGCTATGTTCAACTCCGGCCAGTGCTGTTGTGGTATCGAGCGCATCTATGTCCATTCTTCCAAGTACGATGCCTTTGTAAAGAAGGCTGTCGAGATCGTTTCCGGTTATAAACTCGGCAACCCGCTGGATGAGAAAACCACCATCGGCCCGATGGCGAACGTTCGTTTTGCAGAGCTGGTACGCAAACAGGTGGCAGATGCTGTTGGGCAGGGCGCAAAGCCTATGATCGACGCGGGCCTCTTCCCGGAAGATGATGGTGGAGCTTACCTCGCACCTCAAATCCTCGTGGATGTAAACCACGATATGGAAGTTATGCGCGAAGAGAGCTTCGGTCCTGTGGTCGGCATCATGAAAGTGGAGAGCGACGAAGAAGCAATCCGCTTGATGAACGACAGCCACTACGGCCTGACGGCATCGCTGTGGACACAGGATCCTGCACGGGCAGCAAAGCTCGGCGCTCAGATCGAGACCGGTACCGTGTTCATGAACCGCGCTGACTATCTGGACCCGGCCCTGTGCTGGACAGGCTGCAAAGACACGGGCCGCGGCGGTGCTCTGTCTGAGATCGGTTACCAGAACCTGACCCGTCCAAAATCATATCACCTTAAAAAGGCATAAGAAAAATGACTCTGACAGCAAACTGGAGCTACCCGACCGCCATCCGCTTTGGTGCCGGGCGCATTAAGGAATTGGCCGACGCGTGCGCTGCTGCTGGTTTTAAAAAGCCGCTGCTTGTCACTGACAAAGGCCTCGCAAATCTACCAGTCACTGCCAGCACTTTGGATGTGATGGAAAAGGCTGGCCTTGGCCGTGCCATGTTCTTTGAGGTTGATCCAAACCCAACCGAGATCAATCTGGAAGCGGGCGTTGCAGCCTTCAACGCTGGTGGTCATGACGGCGTGATTGCATTTGGTGGAGGCTCAGGCCTCGATCTTGGCAAGCTGATTGCGTTCATGGCAGGTCAAACTCGCCCTGTTTGGGATTTCGAAGATATTGGTGATTGGTGGACACGAGCTGACGCGGATGCGATCTACCCGAACATTGCTGTTCCAACCACTGCTGGCACTGGCTCAGAAGTTGGTCGCGCAAGCGTGATCACCAATTCTGAGAGCCACGTAAAGAAGATCATCTTCCATCCAAAGATTCTCCCAAGCGTTGTGATCTGTGATCCAGAGCTGACTGTTGGCATGCCGAAGATGATCACTGTTGGGACTGGCATCGATGCATTCGTGCACTGTCTGGAAGCCTACAGCTCTCCGCACTACCATCCGATGTCTCAGGGCATCGCGCTGGAAGGTATGCGCCTTGTGAAGGAGAATCTGCCGAAAGTCGTTGCAAATCCGAATGATATCAAAGCTCGCGGTCACATGATGAGTTCCGCTGCGATGGGTGCTGTCGCCTTCCAGAAAGGCCTTGGCGGTATTCACGCGCTGGCTCATCCGGTTGGGGCGGTTTACAACACGCATCATGGTCTGACCAATGCTGTGATCATGCCAACTGTGCTCAAGTTCAACCGTGCAGCGATTGAAGAGCGAATTGAGAAACTGGCGGCTTACCTTGATATTCCCGGCGGTTTCGACGGTTTCTTCGATTTTGTTATGAAGATGCGCTCGGATATGGGCGTGCCAAATACCCTTGCCGAGCTTGGCGTGGGTACTGACAAGATTGACGTGCTTGCAGAAGAAGCAGTGAAAGATCCAAGTGCAGGCGGCAATCCAGTTGAGTTTACGCTGGAAGCTGCGAAAGCGCTGCTTATTGAAGCGATTGGAGAACAGGTATCGGCCTGATTTCTCTCTAATTTACATACGATTAGCCCTGCAAAGCTTCAAGCTCTGCAGGGCTTTTTTTGTCAGCCGTAATTACTCCGGCAGTTCACAACAACTTATCAGATAGTCATAGGCATCCGGGCTCAGTTCCGGGCCAAGAACCCGTTTCAAATCAGCATTGTAGTCGCCAAGCCATTTGATTTCGGCGCGGGTGAGCTCAACCATGTTGAGCATCTGCGGTTCAATCGGGATGTAGGAGAGGTTCTTGAAAACGAGGAAACCATCGTCTTCCTCTACGATCTCAAAAAGGTTCTCAATCCGGATACCGTATTGATTTGCAACGTAATATCCCGGTTCAATGGACATCACCATGCCAGCAACAAAGTCCACCGGATTGTAAGGCTTTCCGATGCGTTGCGGCTGTTCGTGAACGGAGAGGAAGTGCCCGATCCCATGACCAGTACCATGATCATAATCGAGCCCCAGATCCCAAAGTGGCCTGCGGGCAAATCCGTCGATGTGGTGGCCTTGTGTGCCTTTCGGGAAACGCAGCGAAGCCAACGCTACAAAGCCTTTGAAAACAGCGGTGTAGGCGGCTTTGAACTCATCAGATGTTTCCGAAAAGGCAAAGGTACGCGTGGCGTCCGTTGTCCCGTCCTGATACTGACCACCAGAATCCAGCAGGTATGTGTGCTCGGGCAGGATTGCAGTATTCGACGCTTCTGTAGCAGCGTAGTGGCACATTGCGGCATTGCCAGCAGCGGCAGAAATGCTTCTAAAGCTCGGATAAACAAAGTCTTTCTGGCGTTTTCGTTCTGTCAGAATGCGCTCTTCCGCTTCCAGCTCGTACACCGGATCACCTACCTTGGCTCTATGCGGAACCTGCCGTTTCAACCACGCAGAAAACTCGGTCCATGCGATGCCATCACGCACATGACAGTCGCGCAAACCTTTGAGTTCATTTGCGTTTTTCTTAGCCTTAGTGAGTGTCACAGCACCCTGTTCCAAGACGGGAATACCACCAGAGGCCTGAACAGCAAGACGGGTTGCGACGGGAGAGAACATCGGATCGATCAGAACCTGCGTTCCTTCTCCGGTCATTTTTTCCAGCGAGCTGATGAAGCTAGCAGGGTCAGCGGTTTCCACTTTCTCCAGTTCATACTCATCCAAGCTATTGGAAAGTTTACGAGAATCCACGAACCAACTCGCAGAGCCATCGTCTTTCAGCAGCAGGAAGGAATGTGGGATAGGGTTGAATTCCACGTCATCACCGCGAACATTTAGAAGCCAGGCGATGTTGTCGGGCTGGGTTTCAACCAGCACCTTTGCGCCTTTGTGCTTCAGGTGCGCTGCAATTTCAGTCCGTTTCTCAAGGCTGGTTTTCCCTGCTTTATCAAGGGAGTACGGCGTAACTGGAGAGAGCGGTTGTTCTGGTTGGTCCGACCAGACTGCATCAATGATATTGCTAGCTGTTGCCACCAGTGTGGCACCTGTGTCTTTAGCTCCGCCAGCAAAACGATCCCACCATGCGGAGGGGATAAGCATCGGGTCGACGCCGATTTGCTGTCCTGCCTTTATATTGGCAGAAATCCAGTTTTCCAATGGTTCATCAAAGATATGCTGGTAGGAGAAGAACTCACTGCTACATTGGTTGCGCACCTGAACGGTGTAGCGACCATCAACAAACATAACCGCTTGATCTACCGTGACAATCGCCAGACCAGCGGAGCCAGTGAAGCCAGTTGCCCATGCCAAACGCTCATCATGCGGGGCGCAATACTCCCCCTGATGCTCGTCAAAACGCGGGATGATAACCGCATCCAGTCCGTTGCGCTTCAGCTCGTCTCGTATGAGGCTCAAGCGATCTGTGGTTCTTTCAAATTTCTGATTTTCCAACATTTTTTTCTCGATCGTGTGATGGGGTTTTATGCTGATAAAAGAGCTTCAGCATGATGACAAGCCACTTTACCGAGCTCGTCTAACGCCCTCAATCTGGGAGTTTCACTTTGGCATTGCCCCGAGGCATGGGGACATCTTGCATGGAATGCGCAACCCTTTGGCACGTTGAGCGGGCTGGGCAGTTCGCCTGATATTGAAGGCCGAGTATGACGTTTGTCTGGATCAAGAGAAGGGGCAGCTGCCAACAGAGCCTTGGAGTAGGGGTGTTTGGGGGCGTTGAAGAGCTGTTCTGAATCGCCGATCTCAACAATTGTGCCCAAATAAATCACCGCGACCCTGTGGGATACATGGCGGACAAGTCTGAGGTCATGCGCCACAAACAGAATAGTCAGATCCAGTTTGTCCTGCAGTTCCAGCAGCAAGTTCACCACCTGCGCCTGCACCGAAACATCCAGCGCCGACACCAACTCATCCGCAACCAGCACCTCCGGCTCAACCGACAAAGCCCTTGCAATAGCAATGCGTTGGCGTTGCCCGCCAGAAAATTCATGGGGCAACTTATCCGCAGCATCTTGCGGCAGGCGCACCAGATCAAGCAGCTCGGCAATGCGATCACTAATCTGCTCAGGAGGTCGCATATTATGAACACGCAGAGCTTCCGTGAGTACTTGCCGGACTGTCATGCGGGGATTGAGGGAGGAATACGGGTCCTGAAACATCATCTGGACCTTGCGGTTATACTCCCGCAATGCACCAGCATCTTTGGCCGCAACCTCTTGCCCGTCATAGCGGATGGTGCCTTTGTCAGCCTCATAAAGACGGGCCAGACAGCGGGCTAAAGTGGACTTTCCGCAGCCGGATTCGCCAACAATTCCAAGAGTTTCACCCCGTTTCACCTCAAGGCTTACCCCATTGAGTGCTTTGACGATGCGTTTTTCTTTGCGTTGAATTGCGTCGAAGAGGGTTCTTTTGAGCGGAAAGTGTAAATGCAGGCCCTCAACTTCCAAAACCGGAGCTTCATAGGTCATGCCAGCACCTCCTCACGAATATCTGCTGTGAAATGGCAAGCAGATGAAATTCCATCTCCCAACTGGGAGAGTGGTGGTTTGCTACCAAGGCATACATCCTCCGCTTTGTGGCAGCGCGGCGCAAAGGCGCATCCTTTCGGCAGGGCATCCAGCGCCGGAGGTGTGCCGGGAACAGAATAGAGTGGTGTGCGGGGTGGAATGTTTTCTGGTACCGACTTCAGCAGTCCGAGCGTGTAAGGGTGCTGAGGTCGTTTCAACACGTCACGAACGGAACCGGTTTCTACCAATCGACCAGCGTACATCACCGCCACGCGATCACAGGTTTGCGCGACCACGCCCAGATCATGTGTCACCAGCACAATCGCCATATTGAGGTTTTTGGCCAGCGACAACAGCAGCTGCAGGATCTGATCCTGAATGGTCACGTCCAGCGCGGTGGTGGGTTCATCCGCCAGCAACAATTCTGGATTGGACGCCAGCGCAATGGCGATCATCACCCGTTGGCGCATGCCGCCGGAGAACTGGTGCGGGAAATCCTTGAGGCGGGACGAGGCGCTAGGAATACCAACAGTGTCCAGCAGCTCGATGGCGCGGGCCTTGCGGGCACGGCGATCCAGATCCGTGTGGGCTTTCAGGTTCTCCTCAATCTGCAAGCCCACGGTGAGCAGCGGGTTGAGCGAGGTCATTGGCTCCTGAAAGATCATGGAGATCTGACTTCCACGAACGCACTGCAATTGCTTGTCTGTGCGGGTGAGCAGATCCTCTCCCTTCCAGTAGACATTGCCTTCCACCGTGCCATAGTCGCGGGCTAGGCCGATGATGGAGCGCAGACTGATGGATTTACCAGAGCCACTTTCGCCCACCAGACCAAGCACTTCGCCAGCACGCACATCAAAGGAGATGCCATCAACAGCGCGCAACGCGCGGCCTTTGCTGTGAAAGGTGGTTGTGAGGTCTCGAACCTGTAACAGGCTCTCGTTTTGGTTGGTCATCAGGATGCCCCCCGTGGTCTGAGAACATCAGCAAGGCTGTCTCCAACAAGAGAGAATCCAAGCCCCGTCAACACAATCGCGACACCTGGCATCAGACTCATCCACCAGGCGGTGGTGATAAAGTTGCGGCCTTCTGCGATCAGTACGCCCCATTCTGCCTGCGGCGGCTGCGCGCCAAGGCCGAGGTAGCCAAGGGAGGACCCGAGCAGGATGGCGAGAGCCATGTCGGTCATCCAGTAGGTGATGAGCGGCGTCATGGCGTTGGGCAACAAATGGCGGAAGATGATGCGGCCAGAGGAGTAGCCCATCACCCGTCCGGCAGAGGCATAATCGCTGGTCATTTGCGTCATGATTTCAGCGCGGGTGAGGCGGGCGTAATAGACCCACTGTACAAGCGTCACCGCCACATACATGTTGGTCAGCCCCGGTCCCAAAACTGCAACAACTGCAATGACCAGCACCAGAAACGGGAAGGTGATGGTGACATCCACCAAGCGGCCAAAGAGCACATCGGCAATGCCGCCGTGATAGGCCACCAGCGATCCGACCACAACGCCAATCACCATGGCGAAGAAGGTGGCAAAAAACGCGATTTGCATATCAACCTGATACGCCCAGATCACGCGGGAAAGCGTGTCACGGCCCAGATTGTCTGTGCCAAACGGATGCGCCCAGCTTGGTGACTTCTGGATCGCATTGAAGTCAAAGGCGTTGGGATCATACGGCGCAAACGCCCATGGGAACACAGCCAGCAGGATGGAAGAGGACAGGATGAAGAAGCCAAGCAGGAAGCCTGGACGAAGCAGAGCTTTGACCCGTGGATGGAGCTTTTTCTTCTGCGGCGTGCTGGCTTGGAGTGTATCGAGCTGGGTCATGACAGGCGTAACCTCGGATCAAGCCATGCCTGCACCATGTCGGTGAACAGAAACACGAGAGAAACCATAACAGCGAAGGTGAGGGTGAGGCCCTGTATCAGCGGGTAGTCACGGGCAAATATCGCCTCCAGCATCAACCGGCCAAGACCGGGAACCGCGAACACCGTCTCCGTCACCAGCGTTCCGCTCATCAGATTCCCGATAGAAAGGCCGAGCAGTGTAACGGTGGAAATGAGCGCATTGCGCAGGACATGGCGACCCAGAATAACGCTTCGGGATAACCCTTTGGAGCGGGCGAACTGAACATAGTCCGCATCCAGCACCTCAATCACCGCAGAACGCAAGTTCCGCATGATGATGGCAGAGGTGTAGAGCGCGACCGTCAGCGCGGGCAACATCAAGTGGTGCAGGTGCTGCAAAAACGTCGTGCCATAACCACCAACCGGAAACAATCGCAGGGACGCT
The DNA here is from genome assembly GCF_001623065.1 of Pseudovibrio sp. Ad46. Classification (NCBI taxonomy): domain Bacteria; kingdom Pseudomonadati; phylum Pseudomonadota; class Alphaproteobacteria; order Hyphomicrobiales; family Stappiaceae; genus Pseudovibrio; species Pseudovibrio sp. Ad46. The sequence continues at coordinate 107,579 of NZ_LMCG01000046.1, forward strand.
GCAAGGAACGTGAGCAACAACAGGCCGATGTAAAACACAGGGGTCGACAAGCCGACCTGAAAACCACTGCGAATGGCAATGTCGAGCCCACGGTTTTTGTTCAGCGCGGCGACAAAGGCCAATGGGCCAGCAATGAGAATGGAAAGACAAACGGCATAGAGCGTGAGGAACGCAGTGACTGGAATGCGTTCAATGATGACTTCCAGAACTGGCGCTTTGAGAAGAATGGATGTGCCCATATCTCCACTCAAAGTGTTCCTGACAAAATAAAAGAACTGCATGACCAGCGGTTCATTTAGCCCGAGTTTTTGGCGGATGAGTTCCAGCTGAGCTTCGGTGGCTTTGGCATCGGCCATGGCGATGGCCGGATCCCCTGGCAGCATACGTACCAGCAGAAAGATAACGACCATCACAAGAAGAAAGGTCGGAATAATCTGCAGCAGCCGTGACACCAGATAGGAAAGTGACGACATTCCTGAGTCCTAATAGGGCGTGAGCATTGAGAGCCGAAGCGACTGATAATGGGATTGACGCTTCGGCTTTCCGGATTGCATAGGGCAGACGGTCTGGTCCTGCCGTTTTCTGATCAGACCACCCGCTCCGTTTACTTCACACCCGGCTTGCCTGTTGATGCAGGCCGGGTGCACTCAGAGGAGGAGTTATTTTGCAATCCACGCCGAGGAGAACTCATTGTTCCCCAACGGTGTCTGGAGATAACCGTTCACGTTGGCCGACAGTGCAACAGCAAATGGCGTTTCATAGAGGAACAGAAGCGGGGCCGCATCGGCATAGATTTCCTGCATGCGCTTATATTGCTCACTGCGTTTTTCCGGATCGATCTCGGTGTTGGAGGCCTCAAACAGGGAGTTGAACTCCGCATTGTTCCAACCAGTCCCAACAGCTTTACGGGTTGGGTAATAGCCCAGCCAACCTGCAACCTGTGCCGGATCATTCACATCATTCACCCAGCCATAGGTGTGAATGTCGAACTCGCCGGAGCGGTTCTTCGCGCCGCGGGTCGGGTTATCAACCTGCTCCACTTTCACGTTGACGCCAATGGCGCCCCACATCTGCTGGATGGCAGCAAACAGAGTTGCGTCATCAGAAGAGCCTGCAAGTGTGGTCAGCGTGATTTCAGCCCCTTCAAGACCTGATGCAGCAGCCAGTTCTTTCGCCTTGGCAACATCATAAGGGTAAAGCGGGCCACCATCATGTGCCAGCTGGGTTGTCGATGCCATCAGTGGGGATGTCATCGACTTGCCAGTGCCATGCGTAATCAACTGAACCAGCGCATCTTTGTTGATGGCATAGTTCAGCGCCTGACGCGCCTCTTTGGTTGCCATCGGGTTTGGAGAGCCATCTGCGCGGGTCTCACGAGAATTGATCGGGCTGTAGATGATGCGGGTGGATGGATACAGCTCCATGTTGATCGCAGGGTCTGCCTTCAGCTCAGCCACGCGAGAGAATGGAACAAACTCAGCACCGTTCACTTCACCTGCCTGCAGTTTCAGGATACGGGTTGCATCATCCGGAATCACGACGAAGCTGACCTCATCCAGATACGGTAGTGGTTTGCCGTCTTCGCCCTGACGCCAGTAATGCGGGTTGGCAGAGAACGTCATGGTACTGCCGCGGCTACGGTCTTTCAGCGTAAACGGGCCGGAAACAGGCGTACCCGGAGCGAAAAGGGCAGTTGCCTTTTCCTGATCGTTTGCCCCTGGCGCAGCGTCAAACGCGGCCTTGGACACGATCGCGGTGTTGAAGGTCGCCAGAATTGAGATGATGGTCGGATCAGGGTTCTTCATGGCGAGCGTCACGCCATTGTCGGTCTCAGTGATACTTTCAACAGAGCCCAGAAGACCGGACCATGGACCGAAATCAGGATTGGTGGCGCGCTCCAAAGAGAATTTCACGTCTGCCGCAGTAATCGCGGAACCATCGGAAAACTTGATGCCGTCGCGTAGGGTGATGGAGATGGTTTTACCATCTGCGGAAACCTCATAACCGGATGCGAGGCCTGGAACGATGGTTTTGCCATCTGCCTTGGTGCGGAGCAGGGTATCATAGAGGTTTGTGACCATCCAGATATCCGGGTTCCGGTCTGCATAGACTGGATCAACCAGATTGGAATCATCATAGCGGGCAAAGGTGAGCGTGCCACCACGTTCCACGGCCTGAGCCGAATTGATGGCGAGCATCGACACGCCTGCAAGCGCGGCAATCAACAAAGTCTTCATGATAGTCCCCTCAATTGATACACGCCGGACCTGCTTATTATTTTATGATGCATGGTGGCGTGCAGGTGGTGGCCTCTCCCAAAAATTCCATTAGCCACCGGTGATATATCAGCATTATCTCTGATATATCTCTATTGGCAAGAGGCAAAACTCAGTAAAGAAGAATTTTCATGACAACAAATCCATGCGGGGAGATAGTTTAGAAGTGAAATATTGCTAAAATTGCAGTTTCACTGAGAGAAACTTGCGCCCATTCCTCCTAGGAAGCTTGGAGGTATTCTAACAATCTCGGAGCCAAACTATTGATGTATTCTGGAATGATGCTCTTCAAACGCGAAAACGCGGCGCAGGAATATTTTTCCAACACCGCGTTAAAAATGAAGCTCATTCATTAAACTGAGGGATATTTTCCCTCACGCAACCTGTTTTGGTGCAGCCTTTTGAAAGGCTTCAATCTGCTCTGTTTGCTCAAAAATAGCACTGATGCGCGTGAGGTGAGAGCGGTCTACGCCCCAGCGATCCGCATTGTAAACTTGCGGCACAAGGCAGATATCAGCCAGTCCCACCTGATCCCCATGACAGAACTTACCGCTCTGCCCATCTGCCAGCATCTGCTCAAAAGCATCGAGGCCTTTGGCGATGAACTCACGCATCCAGTCAATTTTGACCTGATCGTCTCTGCCAGCCAGCTCCACGATGCGCTGAACCACACCCAGATTACAAACCGGGTGAATATCCATCGCGATTGCATGAGACAGCGCACGGACGCGGGCCCGTTCGCGGGCGGTGGATGGCAACAGGGCAGGGGATGGGTGCAGCTCATCCAGATATTCGATGATGGCGAGCGACTGGGTCAGCATATCGCCGTCCAGATCCAGCGACGGCACAAAGCCTTGCGGATTGCGGCTCAGGTTCTCATCAGCCTTCTGCTCGCCTTTGAGCAGATTGACCGTGACCATATCGAAGGAGAGCCCTTTCAGGTTCAGTGCGATGCGGACCCGGTAGCTCGCGGAAGAACGCCAGTAATCATATAATTTTATGTTGCTCATTGTATTGGCGCCCCCTCCCAGAGCTCAATTCATGATCTTACGCGTATCCTTCCCCGAGAGTCGGTTCCCAACTTTCGGGGGGATACGCTTTAGGTCCCGTCGGCAGCCTCGGCACTCATTTCCCCAATGAGTCCCTCTGCGTTTTTCTGAACCTTTTCCATCAAAGACAGCAGAACGGCCTGTTCTTCTGCGGAAAGGTTCCCAGTCAGCGCAGCTTCCACATCCCGGACCAACGGAATGACATCGTTGAACACGGCAAGGCCTTTTTCGGTCAGGCGCAGAACGGACTTGCGGCGGTCTTCTCCGTCAATGTCGCGGCGCAGGAACTCTTTCTTACGAAGCGCCTGCACAGCGCGACTGACATTCACCTTGTCCATACTGGAGCGCTCAACAATCTCAGAGGCGGACAGCGCCTGATTGCGACCCAGAATTGCCATGGTGCGCCACTCAGAGACGCTGAGGCCGTACCGTTCCCGGTAAACACTTGAGACAGCAGTACTAACGGCAGTGCCAAAAACACGGACCTTATAGGGAAAGAACGACCCAAGCTGGAAGTCTTCCTTGTCCATCGTGTTATTCGCAGTCGCCATCATCATGTCTCGTTGGTTTTAAATGAAACTATTGCGCACTCATACTTGCACAATCATCCTGATAGTATCAATTGCAACTATATGTCAAGAGCTTGATCAGCGCCTCTGATATATATCCAAAAGCAGGATAATCAGCTGTTTTTAGCCATTTTACAGCATTTTAGCGCGCATTCTTACGCTTAGGGAATTTGTTTTGGCGGAAAATGTTATTGACAAAGTTACAAGTGAAACTATTCTGAGATTAGATAAATTACAGATTGCCTGAGTCTGGGAGGACTTTGCTGTGATCTTCAATTGCCAAGGATGTGTTATGACGAGTTGGATCGAGAGTGCGAACGCACCGCACTGCCATTTCCCAATCCAAAATCTTCCCTACGGCGTGTTTGCCAAAAACGGAGAAGAGCCACGGTGTGGTGTTGCTATCGGTGACATGGTTGTTGACATGGCTGCGCTGGAATCTGCCGGCCTGCTCAAGGCGGGCGGCACCACTACCGTTTTCAATAAGCCAACTCTGAATGACTTCATGGGCCTTGGCAAAACATCCTGGGACAGCATTCGCGAACAGCTGACATCCCTGTTTGCGAAAGATGGCAATGACGCGCTTTCCGGCAACGAAACGCTGAAAGCGAAAGCGCTGGTGCCTATGAGCGCGGCGCAGATGTTCCTGCCCTTTGCAGTTTCCGAATACACTGACTTTTACGCCGGCAAGCAGCATGCCATGAACATTGGCACCATCTTGCGCGGCGCTGAGAATGCACTACCACCAAACTGGTTGCATATCCCAATCGGATACAATGGCCGCGCCTCAACGGTCATTGTATCCGGGACAGACATCAAGCGCCCATTGGGCCAGACCAAAGCGCCAACCGCTCAGGTCCCATCTTTCAAAGCCTGCGCTCGCCTCGATATCGAGCTGGAAATGGGTGCTGTTGTTGGCACGCCAAGCACTATGGGTCAGCCGATCACCGTGCAGGAAGCCGATGACATGATCTTCGGTTACGTGCTGCTGAACGACTGGTCAGCTCGTGACATTCAGGGCTGGGAATACCAGCCGCTTGGCCCATTCCAGGCAAAAGCATTCGCAACCTCCATCAGCCCATGGGTTGTGACGAAGGCTGCACTGGAATCTTTCCGCACCAGCACACCAGAGCGCGAAAAAGAGCTTCTGCCTTACCTCAATGAGCCGGGTCCGATGATCTACGACATTGAACTACAGGCCTACATGCAGCCGGAAGGCGCTGATAAAGCGACACTGCTCTGCCACACCAACTACAACCGCATGTACTACTCTGCGGCACAGCAGCTGACACACCATGCCATTGGCGGCTGTAAAATGAACACGGGTGACCTGCTCGGCTCCGGCACCATTTCCGGTGCAGAAAAGTCCGAGTTTGGCTCCCTGATGGAACTCACATGGGGTGGCAAAGAGCCAATCACTCTGGACAGCGGTGAAAGCCGCACGTTCATCGAGGATGGTGACACCCTGACGCTGACAGGCTGGGCGCAGGGCGATGGCTTCCGCATTGGCTTCGGCGAATGTACCGGCAAAATTCTGCCAGCTCCAGATTTCAAAGCTTAATTAGGATAGTGACGATGGCTAAAGCATTTGCATCCAGTGGCGACATGGAAGCCAAAAAGATCTCCTTCACCGAAGTTGGACGCGATCTGTACGCGTTCACCGCTGAAGGTGATCCAAACACCGGCGTCATCATTGGTGATGACAGCGTCATGGTGGTTGATGCGCAGGCAACACCTGTCATGGCTCAGCTCGTGGTTGATAAAATCCGTGAAGTGACTGACAAGCCGATCAAATACGTGACTTTGTCTCACTACCACGCTGTGCGCGTGCTGGGTGCGTCCGGTTACGGCGCTTCAGAAATCATTGCCTCTGAAAAGTGTGAGGGCATGATCTACGAGCGCGGTCAGGAAGACTGGGACTCCGAGTTCGGACGCTTCCCACGCCTATTTGATGCAGCGGACTCCATTCCGGGCCTCACATGGCCAACCATGACCTTCAAAGACCGCATGACCATCAACATGGGCAGCCGTAAGGTTGAGCTGATGCATCTGGGCCGTGCCCACACTGCAGGCGACATTGTTGCATGGGTTCCCGATGAAGGCGTGATGTTCACTGGTGACATTGTTGAGTACCACTCTGCTTGTTACTGCGGCGACGGTCACTTCAAGGACTGGGGCAACACGCTCGACGCAATCAAAGCCTACAATCCAGACGCAATTGCACCGGGTCGCGGTGATGCGCTTGTGGGTCAGGACATGGTCAACAAAGCCATTGAAAACACGCGCGACTTTGTTGAGAGCACCTATAAACCAGCCGCCCGCGTGGCAGTACGAGGCGGCACGCTGAAAGAAGCATGGGACGCAGTGCGCGCAGAATGCGATCCGAAATTCGCTGACTACGCAATCTACGAGCATTGTCTGCCTTTCAACGTCGCCCGCGCTTTTGATGAGGCTCGCGGCATCGACACCCCACGCATCTGGACCGCTGAACGAGATCAGGAAATGTGGGCAGCGTTGCAGGGTTAATATGAATGAGCCGAGGTGAGGATGTCCAAGATCCTCCTCACCACCTTTTCCCCTTCAAGGGATAAAGACCGCAAAGCTCAAGCAAATTCGAGGTGGAAGACCTAAATAGAGACGACAGGAAACTACAGAATTTGGGTCACTCGCAACAGAGCGAATGCGTCCAAGAAATAGAAAATACTGGCTCACGGCAACACCTTGAGTTCTTGTCTCTCTCAGCATTTTGGCAGTGTTTATCCTGAACACCAATTTTGCTGGCCCCTTCCACCTTCAATACCGCAGGCGAAAGCCACCCCATATGCGTCAGGGCGCCGGATGGACCCCAAGTTCCAGCCGGCACTCCAAAGTTGATTGATGTTTTGCCGGATGCTGGCTGAGGCATCACACTTGCTGGGAGGCAGCGTATGACGAAAAAAAAGATTTTCGAAGTTCCGCTTTATCCATATGTCCGGTCGCCGGATCAGGATGCGGAAAAGGCAGTGCGCCATAAGGTTGTTGTGGTGGGAGCAGGCCCGATTGGTCTGGCCGCAGCAATTGAACTGGCTATGCAGGATGTTGAAGTTGTTGTTGTTGATGACAACGACAAGGTGAGCTGGGGCTCTCGCGCGGTTTGTTATGCAAAGCGCCCGCTGGAAATCCTCGACCGCATTGGCTGTGGTGACCAGTTTGTCGACAAAGGCGTTCAGTGGAACGTGGGCAAGGTGTTCTTTGACGAGCGTCAGGTTTATCAGTTTGACCTGTTGCCGGAAGATGGCCACAAACGTCCGGCTTTCATCAACCTGCAACAGTATTACTTTGAAGAGTATCTGGTTGACCGGGTTAAAGAACTTCAGGCCCAAGGCAAGCCTATCGAGATCCGCGGCAACAACAAGGTTGTCTCCGTTGATCAGGGCAATGACTTTGCAACTGTTGAGCTGGAAACGCCGGAAGGCAACTATTCCGTCGAAGCCGACTGGGTGATCGCCTGTGACGGGGCTGCCTCTCCAATCCGTGCCATGATGGGTATGGATTTTGTAGGCCGCATCTTTGAAGACAACTTCCTGATTGCTGACGTGGTTATGGAAGCGAACTTCCCGACAGAGCGCTGGTTCTGGTTCGATCCGCCATTCAACCGTGGTCAGTCCGCTCTTCTTCACAAGCAGCCAGACAATGTGTGGCGCATCGATCTTCAGCTTGGCTGGGATGTCGACAAGGAAGAAGAGAAGAAGCCCGAAAACGTCATTCCACGCCTGAAAGCCATGCTGGGCGAGGATGTGAACTTCGAGCTTGAGTGGGTTTCCATCTACACCTTCCAGTGCCGCCGCATGGAACAGTTCCGCAAAGGCCGAGTGATCTTTGCTGGTGACAGTGCCCATCAGGTGTCTCCGTTTGGTGCCCGCGGTGCGAACTCCGGCCTGCAGGACACAGATAACCTGATCTGGAAGCTGAAGCTGGTGATGGACGGTACGGCACCAATGTGTCTGCTGGACACATACGATGAAGAGCGTGTTTTTGCGGCTGAAGAGAACATTTTGAACTCTTCCCGCTCCACTGACTTCATCACGCCGAAATCTGCGATCAGCCGTGTGTTCCGCAATGCTGTGCTGGACCTTTCCGAGGCAGCCGAGTTTGCCCGCCCACTGGTCAACTCCGGTCGTCTGTCCGTTCCGGCCACTTATGACGGGTCTTCTCTGAACAGTGATGATTGTGCTGGCATGCCAGTGCGCTCCCGTCCGGGCTCTCCAGCAGCAGATGCACCAACCGCGAATGGTTGGTTGCTGGACCAGTTAGGCAACAAATTTCAGTTGCTGGCAATCAACACAGATGTGCCGGACACTGTCGATGTTGGCGGCGTGACCATCTCTGCCCTGCGCGTGAAAGCGACCGATGAGATCAAAGTTCGTTATCTGGGAGACAAGTCTTCCGCTGTTTATCTGATGCGCCCGGACCAGCACGTTGCTGCCCGTTGGGAGACCTATGACGGTGCCAACGTCGCACAGGCCCTGAACCGCGCTATCGGCATTTTTGAGCAGGAGGCCGCACAATGAGCCATCTGAATACAAAAGCAAACATCGCCAAACCGGACGAGTTTTATCACGATCTTCTGGTTCTGCATGAAGGACGTTCTGAAGAGGAAAGCGAAGCGCTCAACGCCAAGCTGGTTCTCATTCTTGCTAACCACATCGGGGATGCAAGTGTTCTTCGTGAAGCAATGGACCTGGCTGCCAAAACACAGGCCAGAATACAGGGAGGAGGCGAGGCTTAGTCGCCTCGGTTAGAGTCTTATGAAAATTGAGCAAATTCACCACGTTGCCTACCGTTGTAAAGACGCAAAAGAGACCGTTGAGTGGTACACCAAAAACCTCAACATGGACTTCGTACTGGCCATTGCAGAGGACAAGGTTCCTTCCACACACGAGCCTGATCCGTACATGCATCTGTTCCTTGATGCAGGCAACGGCAACGTGCTGGCATTCTTTGAACTGCCAACAAAGCCGGAAATGGGCCGCGATGAAAACACACCAATCTGGGTGCAGCACATCGCCTTCAAAGTGAAGGACCGTGAAACTCTGATCGAGTTTAAAGAGCACCTTGAAGGCAACGGCATTGATGTGCTGGGCGTGACAGATCACTCTATCTTCCACTCCATTTACTTCTTCGATCCAAACGGACACCGCGTCGAGCTGGCGTGTCCGGATCCGGCAGAAGAAGAGAAGCTCAAGCGTCTCGATGCTGTGAAGTGGGACATGCTGGAAGAGTGGAGCCGCACCAAGAAAGCGCCAAAACACGCTGACTGGCTGCACGCAAAAGAACTCGGCAAAGCCTAGGATTAGGACTGCCTGAAGAATGGGGGCTGGGAGGTTCCCGTTCTTCACCCAACAAAATGATTTTATTGGTATCTTTAGGGAGGGAGCCATGGAATTCTTGAAGACGAAAGTTGCCCGCCGCACGCTGCTTGGCATGGCAACAGCTGCCATGCTGGCGCCAACTGCATTTGCAACCGCTGCTTACGCAGAAACCAAGCTGGTTCTTTCCAGCTGGTTGCCACCACGCCACCCGATTGTGGTCAACGCAATCAAGCCCTGGGCAAAGGAAGTTAAGAAGGTTACCGATGGCCGCGTTTCTGTGCGCGTTCTGGCGAAATCTGCTGGCGCTCCACCTGCGCACTTTGACATGGCGGCGGATGGTGTTGTCGACATCACATACGGTTTGCATTCCTTCACCAAGGACAACCGTTTCCAGCGCTCCCGCATCGGCCAGTTCTCCTTCCTTGGAGATGACGCTGTTTCCGGCTCCAAAGCATTTTGGGATGTTTACGCAAACGATCTGGATGCACAGGCAGAGCACAAAGGTACCAAGGTTCTTGGCCTCTTTGTTCATGGCCCGGGTGTGTTCCATAACAACGTACGCAAGCTGAACACACCAGCGGACATCGAAGGCCTGAAGGTCCGTGTGCCGGGCGGTTACATTGCTGATCTGGCAAGCGATCTTGGCGCGTCTCCGCTGTTCATGCCATCCGGTGAAGTGTACGAGACCCTGTCTCGCGGCATCATCGACGGCGTGACCTTCACCTATGAAGCTCTGACCGCATTCAAACTGCTGGACCACGTCAAATACTCCATGCGCGTTCCTGGCGGCATTTACAACACCACATGGTTCCTCGTGATGAACGAAGACAAGTGGAAGGGCATCTCCGCTGAAGATCAGGCCGCTATCATGGCAATTTCCGGTGATGCTTTTGCTGAGCGTGTTGGTAAAGCCTGGAACGGTGCTGACGAGAAGGCAATCGAGCGCATCAACAAAGCTGGCATCGAAATTTATGATGCATCTCCTGAAATGGTTGCGGCCATCAAGGAAAAAGCTGCTGCCTACGAGACCGAATGGGCAAAGGCTGTTGCAGAAGATGGCTTTGACGGCACTGCTGCTCTGACAAAGTTCCGCAAATCTACAGGCGTAGAAAAGTGATCGGGTCGAACAACTCTTCAGGGGGCGCATCGCGGGTGCGCTCCCTCGCCAACCTCATTGAGCTTGGCCTTGGAATATGTTGCGCGTTACTCCTCGCGGGTCTGACTGGCCTTACAGTCGTTGATGTGGTTGGCCGTTATTGGTTCAACGCACCTGTTCGCGGTGCTTTCGAAATCACCCAGCTGATGCTTGGCGCTCTGGTTTTTACAGCTTTGCCGCTAACAACCTCTCGTAAAGAACATGTTGAAGTGGACATGATCTACGGCATGGTTCCTCCAGTCATGCAATCTCTGATGAAGGGCATTGCCTGGTCTGTTTCCACTGTCACGCTCCTGATCTTCTCCTGGCGGCTGGCTGCACACGCAGAACGCCTCATGGAAGATGGAGCCGTCACCAATGCTTTAGACATCCCATTGGCACCCCTTGCCTGGATCGCTGCTGTCTGTGCGCTGCTGAGCGCCTGTTACACATTCGTATTCTTCAAAAAAGCATTCCGCAGAGGTTTTTAAAGTCATGTTCGAATCCCTTATCGGCTTTGCAGCTCTGCTCGTCCTCATTTTCCTGCGCGTGCCAATCGCCTTCGCTATGATCTTTATCGGAGCGGCTGGTTTTGCGTGGCTGCGCGGCTGGTCTGCCACATGGTCTGTTGTCAGCAGCGTGGGTTTTGAAACCAGCCTGTCTTATTCGCTCTCTGTTGTTCCGCTGTTCATCCTCATGGGCAACCTACTCACCATCTCTGGTGTCAGCCACGGCCTTTATGCTGCTGCAAACCGCCTTTTGGGCGGCGCGCGCGGAGGCCTTGCCATGGCATCAGTTGTGGCATGCGGCGGGTTCTCAGCTGTTTGCGGATCGTCTCTGGCGACAGCGGCCACCATGTCCAAAGTGGCAATGCCGTCCATGCGCAAATACGGTTATGCAGACAGCTTGGCCTCTGGTTCAATCGCCGCTGGCGGCACGCTTGGCATCCTCATTCCGCCATCCGTGGTAATGATCATCTACGGCCTGTTGACAGAATCCGACATCGGTAAACTGTTTGTTGCTGGTGTTATTCCAGGCATTCTGGGGCTCCTGCTTTACATTGGAGCCATCTACGTCGCCACGTTAATCAACCCCTCTCTCGCTCCCAAGGCAGAAGGTGTTGAACCATTCACCCGCAAAGAAAAGCTCGGCGTCTTTGCTGTGCTCGGCCTGTTTGCAGTGATCATGGTTGGTATCTATGGCGGGTTCTTCACGCCGACTGAAGCTGCTGGCATCGGCGCAGGCACGTCCTTTCTGATCGCACTGCTCATGGGCGGTATGACCATTAAAAACCTCTACCACGCCATGCTGGAAAGCGCCCGCACCACAGCTATGATCTTCATGATCATCATTGGCGCAGAAGTGTTCTCCAACTTCGTGAACTTTGCAGGTTTGCCAGACACACTGGCGGAATGGGTGCTGGATCTTGAAGTCAACGCCTACATGGTAATCCTCGGCATCGTGCTCATTTACATCGTGCTGGGCTGTGTGCTGGAAAGCCTCTCCATGATCCTGTTGACCGTGCCTGTGTTCTATCCGCTCATTCTGGAACTGGACTTTGGCACCGAAGTGCTGAACGATCCTGAAGCCGTGCTCATTTGGTTTGCAGTGATTGTGGTGGTTGTTACCGAGATAAGTCTGATCTCGCCACCTGTCGGGCTCAATGTTTTCGTGCTGCGTAACGTGCTGCAGGATGTGAAACTCTCTACGATCTTCAAGGGCGTGTTCCCGTTCTGGGTGTCTGACCTTGTACGCCTGGCACTGCTAATTGCGTTCCCCTGGTTCTCTTTGTGGCTCGTTGGTGCCATGTAACCACGCCGGATCTCAGATCAACGAAAAAAGGGAGGGCAACAGCTCTCCCTTTTGTATCTTAGGGCCGCGTACACATCTCACATCCTAACAAACGCACGAACCGGCAATTAACCCGCAAGGCCCATAGTGGTCGCAACCATAATAAGGCTGAGGGTTTCATGGCTCCTAACATCGCCATTATTGGGGCTGGCCCAACCGGGCTCACTGCTGCGATTGAGCTCAAGCGTCGCGGCATAATTCCAACTATATTTGAAGCACGCAACTGTCTGGGTGGACAGTGGGCCTATGAGGTTCTCACAGACGAACCCGTTGATGTGCGCGATCCGCAAAGCCAAAGCGTCTATTCTGCAATGTACCCCAAGCTTTGGGCCAACCTGCCCAAACGCGCCATGCAAATCAGCGATTACAAGCTGCCGGAAGACTTACAATTGTTTCCGGGCCGCGTGGATGTGCTGGATTACATCGACGCCACCGCCAGAGAAGCAGGTATCCAGCCGCTCATCGAGTTCAACACACCGGTCAAGCATGTTGCCAAGGCAGGCGATGGTTGGCGTGTGAGCACTGAAGGCACCGAAAAGATCTTCACGCATGTGATTGTCGCAACTGGAAAAGACAGCTACCCCAACATTCCTAAGATCGCAGGACTGGAAAGTTTTGAAGGACCAGTCACTCATTCGCAATCTTACCGCCTGCCGAACCTTTATGAAGGCAAGCGTGTTGTTTTGATTGGAGCCTGCGTTTCCTCAGAGGATATTTCGCTGGACCTGAGCCCACATGCCGAGCAGGTGTATATCTGTGGTACGTTCCCACCAAACGGTCACAAATGCTATGTGCGCGACGGGCTTTACGGGGAGGGGCTCAATATCAGCCAGCATGCACGGCCAGAGCGCATTGAAGGACGTAAAGTCTACCTGCAAAACGGGGAAGTCCTGCACAACGTGGATGATATCATCCTGTGTACGGGATACATCTACAACTTCCCCTTCCTGAAAGGTTCTCTGGATGACATTGAACTGAGCGGGTGCTCCATGGGACCGCTGTATCTGAACATGTTTTACCCACCAGACCCGACCCTTATTTTCCTTGGTCTGCCGCGGTTCACCGTCCACTTCGCCAACATTCATCTGCAAAGCATTTATTGCGCAAAGATCTTAAGCGGAGAATTGGATCTACCACCTGCCAATGAGATCAACAGGGAGATCGCCAATGGTGGCTGCGTCCTGCAAAAGGACCCTGCCAATCTGGAAGAGTACCACAACAGCGTATTCGAGAGCTTTACCAGACTGAGCGACATGACCGGAGAGCCTGACCTGGATTGGAGGACCTTTTTAAACACGCTCAACGATCACAAACGCCAGTATCAACAAAACTACCGCCTTCACCCCTTCACCTACGACCTGAAGGAATAGAGCTGAAACGGCCTTTCTGATCTGCTGCAAACATTGCAACTCACCTCTTGCCTTTATGCGATTCGTATACGATATGTATATCAATCATATAAAGGGCCATTTCCATGGGCATTGTAAAAATCTCTGATGACCTGCATGAGGAAATCAGAAAAGCGAGCACGGTCATGTCTCGCTCCATCAACGCGCAAGCAGAATTCTGGATCAAAATGGGTATGCTAGCAGAGTTGAACCCAACACTGAGCTACACAGAACTGGTTCAACAACAGCTCAAAGCTTGCAAGGTCGCTCCCCCAGAGGTGATCGAGACATGAGCGCGATTATCATAAAAAACGCCGATGAAATCGCCCTGATGCGCCAGTCCGGCAAACTTCTCGCGCAAGTCTTCAAAATGCTGGAAGACGTCGTGAAGCCTGGTATCTCTACGCTTGAGATCAATGACCAGGTAGAAGATTACATCGTCAACGAACTGCAAGCCCGCCCAGCCAGCAAAGGCCAATACGGCTATAAGTTCGCGCTCAACTCCTCCATCAACGAAGTTGTTTGCCACGGCATACCTGATCAAAACCGCAAGCTGACAGCCTCAGATATCATCAATGTAGATATTACATTGGAGAAGGATGGCTTCATAGCAGATTCCAGCACCACCTTTGTGATGCCCGGCGCCTCCCGTAAAACACAAAAGCTGGTCAAGACCACTTACAAGGCCATGTGGGCGGGCATCAAAGAAGTCCGTCCCGGCGCAAAACTGGGCGATGTGGGTGCTGCTATCCAACAACTGGCAGAAAAGGCCGGCTACTCAATCGTGCGCGATTACTGCGGCCATGGCATTGGCCGCGACATGCACGAAGGCCCTTCCGTGATGCACTTTGGCAAACGCGGCACTGGCGTTGTGCTGAAAGAGGGCATGACCTTCACCATCGAGCCCATGGTCAATGCAGGTACCGACCTCACCGTTACCAAAGAAGACGGCTGGACAGTAGAAACTCTCGACCGCAAACCATCAGCCCAATGGGAACACACAGTGCTGGTGACAAACGATGGCTTTGAAGTGCTAACATTGCGAGATGGGGAAAAGGTACCTGAGTAGGAGAAGCAGGAGCAGAGCTCTCTCATTCTCCCCCTATGGCAGTTCGCGAAAGATATCGAAACGTCCCTGCAAGCATTGCTCACCTGCGGGGACGTTTTGGAGTGTCAATGAACCGCCAGCCTATGCCAGCTCAGGCTCTGCTTTAGCTCGCTGTGTTGCATGAAGAGTGCTGCGTTTGTATTGCTGCCAGTCCTCGGCGTAATCGCAGTCCAGATACTCTTCGAAATAAGGGCCACCATAAGTGTAGTGAACAAGGGCAGCCTCTGGGTTGTATGGATAATCCTCGACCAGATGGTTCCAGACCAGCGGCAGAGAGCCTATCTGCTTGTCATCTCCAAGCCATTTAAACTGGTGCAGTTCAAGCCCGGAACGCGTGTTTACGTATTCTGGTGTGAGTGCTTTGCACTTGGCATTATTGAACATCATAACGCTCGACCAGTTCTTCTTCTCATATTTGGACTGGACGTTATTGAGGAATTTCGTATCACTCACTGGCGTGTAATCATGCTTGCAGCACATCACTGCGTAGTCGTCATCGCGCATGTTCCAAAGCTCTGCGATATCTTTTCGCACGATCATGTCGCAATCCATAAAGATCGACCAGTCTTCATAATTGGACAAATACGGCGCCAGAAATCGGCTGAATGAGAACTCGGTGGATTGAAGAGGATGCTTCTCACGCTTGAAGATACTGCGTACATTGTTCAGAGCGATGGGCGTGATGGAAAGTGGGAGGGATGAGTTCTCAATTATGCTTTGAACAAGCACATGATAGGCAATCGTTTCATTGGAATCATAACCGATGAATATTCGAACACTCTCTGACATTTTGCGAACCACCGTTCAGCTGAGAAAAAAACTTCACAAACGAGATGGCGCAATTTGAATGGAAAATGTCAGACTAATAAATCCGCAAGTTCATGCTGTGTTTTAATGCCTTGTCATATCCCATAGATCATTGATATATTTTAATAATTCTAAGGTCAGGCATAACTGTAAAGCAATCATTGATCTTTCTGGCTTTGCCAAATTCTTTAGTTTAGTTAATTGTCCGCAGTGCATTGCAAAGTTAGGTTGCTGTCACTGACGCATATCGTCCAAATAAGGACTCAATGCCGATATCGCTCTTCAGCCTCATAATACACATCAAAGCCGACAGCCTTTTGCAGGTCTTCAAAGGTCATGGCAGGGTCATAGAAGATGCCTCGATTCATCTTATCCAAGGCCTCCTGCTGCGCTTTGATCATGCTCATCAGGCCGGTGAACGGGTAGGTTGAGATGGCGAAACCAAGCTCCTGAAGCTCAGCTGGTTGAAGGAATGGTGTTAGTCCGCCCTCCAGCATGTTTGCCATTTTAGGACCTTCAACTTCGTCACAGTAGCGTTTCATTTCTTCAACGGTCCGCGGCGCTTCCACAAAGGTCATGTCAGCACCGATTTCGCGGAAGGTTTTGGCGCGCTCTATGGCTTCATCCAGGCCATGCTCGGCACGGGCATCTGTGCGGGCAAGCACCAGAATATCTGCACCTTCGTTCTTCGCATCGACAGCGGCACGAATGCGCATAAAGGCTTCCTCACGATCCACTACGTGTTTGCCTTTCGTGTGACCGCAGCGTTTGGGCGCCAGCTGATCTTCGATCATCACACAGGCCATACCGGCATTGGCATAGCCCTTGACTGTGCGTTTGACGTTGAGAGCGTTTCCATAACCTGTATCACCATCCCCAATCACGGGAATGTCGGTCGCACCGGCAATGTTACGGGCCTGATCAACCATTTCTGCATAGGAGATGAGGCCCGCATCCGGTTGCCCTAGACGAGCTGCGGAAACACCAAACCCACTCATGAAGGCGAGGGGGAAACCGGCTTGCTCGATCAGGCGAGCGGAGAGGGCATCCCAGCAACAAGGTGTTACATTCAGTTTGCCGCTTTCGAACAGGTCTTTAAGCACCTGAGCTTTTGACATTTTTATGTGCCCATCTTCTATGTGTTATAAGGGATATACAAGGCAAGCCCTTGCCAAAAGTAAAGCAGGGCGGCAGTTGCCAGCATCATGAGTGCAAACGGCCACGCACCTTTGGCGACCTCTGACAAATTCGCCCTGCCAACAGCTTGAATAATAAAGAGGTTCATTCCCACTGGTGGTGTAATCAACGCGGTCTCAATGAGCACCACGAAAAAGATGCCAAACCAGATCGGATCAATGGACATTCCCACTAGCGCAGGAAACAGGACTGGCACCATGATCAGCAACATGCTGAGGGATTCCAGAAAGAAACCAACGATCAGCAACACCAGACCAACGGCGAGAATAAACAGACCCGGTTCGGAGATATTGGTGGTGAGCAGTGTGGAGATATCCTGCGGCAAACGATAAAGAGTGATGGCGTAGGAGAAGACCTTTGCCCCCGCAATGATGAGGAACACCATGGTGGTGGTCTTCATGGATTTATAGGTGGCTTCCTTCATCTTCTCCCAGTTCATCCGCCCCATGACGAATGTGATGAGAAGCGCCATAACAAAGCCAATGCCAGCACTTTCAGAAGGTGTGGCGATGCCCATGTAGATGGACCCGATGATAGATCCAGCCAGCAGCACGGTCGGCAGAGCCATAAAGGTCGCACGTCTGCGTTCCGCCCAGCTCGCTTTCTCAATGCGTTCGTAATTGCTGTTAAAGCGCGAGTAGAGCATGCCATAGACGATGAACACACTGGCAAGAAACAGGCCGGGCCCAATACCCGCCAGGAACAGCTTCGGAATCGAGCTCTCTGTTACAATCCCGTAAAGGATCAGTGGGATTGACGGCGGAATGAGGATACCCAGCGTTCCACCAGCCGCCAACATACCCAGCACAAACGGGCGCTCGTATCCCCGCGAGGTCATCTCGGGGATCGCCACCGTCGCGATGGTTGCTGCGGTCGCCACGGAAGAGCCGGAGACGGCAGAAAACAGGCCGCAAGACAAAATAGTTGCGACACCAAGTCCACCCGGCCAGTGACCGACCCAGCTTTGCACAGCTGCAAACAAGTCTTTGCCAACCCCACCTTTCAGCAGCACGTTGGACATGAGCAGGAACATGGGCACGGCTAGCAGCTCAAAACTGTCCATAGAGCCATAAAGGCGCTGGGGGACGGCATTCAGTGGCAACGGGAAATACCAGAGCAAGAAAACGCCTAGTGAGCCTAATGCAAACGCGACCGGGACACGGAGAACAAGAAGCAGCAGCAGGGCTGCGAGAATGAGAAACGCAGTCATGTGTAGCCCCTAGATCTCATGTTGCAAGGTGTCGTCGGCAGGCACTCCGTCACGCCAAATCTTTACGGCCTCGGCAATAGATTGCAGGCCCAACAAAGCGAAGCCAACCCAGACTGAGGCATGCGTAAACCACTTGGGCAGAGCAAGATAAGTATCAGTGGTGTGGCCCCGCAAAGTGGACTTAAGCCAGAGACCATAACCGTACCAAACTGCGGTTATGCAGAAGATCAGGATCACCAGAATGGAGAAGGTCTCAACCACCTTACGCAACACCGTATCCGGGCGCCGGAAGGCAACATCGATAACGATCATTTCGCGGTGCTTAAGCGCAAAGGCTGCGGCAAGATAAGCCCCCCAGATCTGACCGATCCGAGAGACTTCATCCACCCACACGGTCGGGCTGTTGAAGACGTACCGGGAGACAACTTCGTAACAGATGAAAAAACCAATTGCGAAGAACACCCAGGCAGCCAACTTGCCGGTGAATTCGGAAATATGATCTATGAGCTTAATCACGGCTGAGCACCAAATGGATTTGCCGGAGAGCAGACACGCACTGTTTTGAGTGAACATTATGTGCAGTCGGCTCCCTCAAAATAAAGGGGATCCTAAAACAGGATGGGAGAAAAGGAGCCCAGTGGCTCCCTTTCCATATCAAGTTTAAGATCTGAGCAGGTGAACCTGCCCGCAGACCTTACATACCTTTTGCAGCATCAATGGCTTGTTGACCAACAGGGCCAGCCGCTTCCACAAAACGGTCCTGAACAGACGCTGTTGCTTCCACCCATTTGGCGCGTTCTTCATCGCTCAAGCGGATCACGTTGATCTTGTCCTTGACACTTTCAACCAAGGCATCTTCACCGGAATACACCTGATCACGCAGCTGTTTTTCGACAACTGCTGCTGCATCCAAAATGATCTGCTGGTTTTCAGCTGAAAGGCTCTCAAAGAACTCGTTGTTGATCACGGCAACAAACTCAATGGCGAAATCATAGGAGAGTGTCATGTTCTCCATAACTTCATAAAGCTTGCGGCTGGTTACGCCAGAAGTGCCAGTCATGCCCACATCAACTGCACCCTGCTGATAAGCGAGGAACTGCTTGGAACCAGACATCAGAGTTGGTGCCCCGCCGAGGGCTTCAACCGTCCAGCCAAGGACTTTGCCGTAGGTCCGAACTTTTTCGCCTTTGATATCTTCAGGGGTTCTGATCGGATCACCGTTGTTGAGGTAGATGTTACGGCCATAGGCCTGCCACCACAAAACGCGGGCACCGGTTTCTTCCAGTACGGCTTTGTCAAGAATCTCACGCATCGGCGAGCCATTGGCAGCAGCTGCTCTCAGGTGGTCTTCATCACGGAAGAAGAACGGCAAGTTGACAATCTCAACGGCAGGAACGGAGCCAGCAAAACGACCAAGAAACGCTGAACCAGCTTCAATTGCACCGGAACCGACAGCTTCCGGGACTTCTTTGTCCTTAAACAGCTGAGCGGACGGGAACAGCTGAAGACTCAGGTCTCCACCCGATTTCTCCTCAATGATTTCCTTGAAGGCATTCCAGTTCTGGCCAAGACTATGGCTTTCAGGCAGCTGTAAAGTAACGCGAATTGTGTCTGCAGCCATTGCGGTAGCGCATGACAAGGAAAGCGCAGCCGCGCCCAGCATTGAAATTAGTTTTACTCTCATTGGTGTCCCTCTCCCAAAACAAATCTCTTGAAATATGTGGTATATTAGAGAGTGTTTTTTGCGGAAGTACAGGCCGTTATTACTGAGAAAATGTAATTATATTGTCCAGATCTCTCAATT
Organism: Pseudovibrio sp. Ad46; assembly: GCF_001623065.1. Taxonomy (NCBI): domain Bacteria; kingdom Pseudomonadati; phylum Pseudomonadota; class Alphaproteobacteria; order Hyphomicrobiales; family Stappiaceae; genus Pseudovibrio; species Pseudovibrio sp. Ad46. The sequence continues at coordinate 127,324 of NZ_LMCG01000046.1, forward strand.
CCAGCAGGCCAGAAAGGCGCCTCTTGTCTGCGATGCCTTTCGGCGAACTCCCAGTGACCGTTACGTTCCTGTGAAACTTCACAGGGGTTACATCTCACCAACTCCTCTCAAAATTACGTTTCGACGACCCCAAAACATTTCCGCAAATTCAAACGAAAGTTCTCTGAGTTATAAACATGACGTGCGCGGTACAATTCAGGTTACAGCGTTGCTGCCTGCATATTGAGCGATCTTTGCCCTTGATTTTAGGGAGATGAAGCCAACCCGCACACGTGCTTATCTAGCGTGTGTTTGGACTGCGCATTGTGACCACTTGAAAGAACGTGGGCTAATCATGCAGGATTTTCGCCATCCGCAGAAGGCGAGGTCATCAGTCTGTACCAATCGGATGCTACCTCATCCAGACATGGGTGTGTCGGCGGGAAGGGCGATTTCGTGGGTAAAGTTATGGTACTGGGCGGCGATGGTTTTTGCGGCTGGCCCACGAGTCTGTTGTTCTCCAGCCTTGGCCACGATACCGTCATTGTCGATAATCTCTCTCACCGTAAGATCGACGTTGAGCTTGAGGTTTCCTCTCTCACTCCCATTGAGCCGATCAGCGAACGGCTGGCAACATGGGAAGAGCTGACGGGCAACACCATTCGTTTTGCCAATATAACGCTTGGCACAGATTATGACCGCCTGTTGCAGTTGTTGAAGCACGAGAAGCCGGATGCAATCATCCACTTTGCAGAGCAGCGGGCAGCGCCATACTCCATGAAGTCTTCCTGGCACCGGCGCTATACAGTTTCAAACAATCTCAACGCGACCAATGATGTGCTCTCTGCAATTGTTGAAGCGGAGCTGGATACTCATCTTGTGCATCTCGGTACCATGGGGGTTTATGGATACAGCACGGTGGGCTGTGAAATCCCCGAGGGATACTTGCGGGTTCACCTGGATGTGAACGGAGATATGCGCGAGCAGGAGATCCTTTATCCCACAAACCCCGGTTCCATCTACCACATGACCAAGTCGCAGGATCAGCTGTTCTTCCAGTTCTATGCCAAGAATTATGGATTGCGGATAACCGACCTGCATCAGGGCATTGTTTGGGGCACACAGACCGAGCAGACCTCACTGGACGAGCGGCTCATCAATCGTTTTGATTATGACGGCGACTATGGCACCGTACTCAACCGCTTCCTCATGCAAGGCGCAATTGGATATCCGCTGACCGTGCACGGCACCGGCGGCCAGAAGCGGGCTTTCATCCATATTCAGGACACTGTGCGCTGCGTTCAGCTCGCCGTCGAAAATCCACCAGAGCGTGGAGATCGTGTAAAGATCCTCAACCAGATGACAGAGGTCCACAAGGTACGTGATCTGGCCGAGATGGTCGCCAAGATGGCGAATGTAGAAATCGCATATCTGGAAAATCCGCGCAAGGAAGCTGCAGAAAACGATTTGATGGTGGCCAATCACAAATTTCTGGAGATGGGACTGGAGCCAATCACGCTGAGTGATCGGTTGCTTGAGGAAGTGACTGATATTGCGAGAAAATACTCTGATCGCTGCGATACGACTAAAATCCCTTGCTTGTCCCTCTGGTAACTTTGCGGGGATAGGCCGATGAAAATTGTCATTGTCTCCGATGCCTGGCACCCACAGATCAACGGAGTGGTTCGTGTTTTAGAGATCACGCGTCGCGAGTTATCCGCTCTGGGGCATGAAGTTATCCTCATCACGCCCGACCAGTTTCACCAAATGCCGCTGCCAACCTATCCGGACATCAAGTTGGCGCTGTTTCCCTATTACAAGCTTTCCTGCATGCTGCGCGAGCTGAAACCCGATGCATTGCATGTGGTGACCGAAGGGCCGTTAGGTTGGGCCGCTCGCAAATACTGCCGCCGCAATGCGCATCACTTCACCAGTTCATGGCTCTCCAAGTTCCCGGAGTATGCCTCCATGCGCACCGGTCTGCCTGAGGCTTGGTTTTACAAGTGGTTGATTACCTTTCACAATCAAGCCACCCACACCATGGTCACTACACAGACTATGTTGGAAACGGCCAATCGTATCGGAATTAAGCGTGCGGTACGCTGGCGGCGGGGGGTTGAGCTGAAGAAGTTCCGGCCTGTTCCTTCTGAAATGTTTGCAGACCTTCCCAAACCAATAATGCTCTATGTGGGGAGGATTGCGCCCGAGAAGAACCTGGAGGCGTTTTTAGACCTGAACGTGCAGGGAACGAAAATTCTGGTGGGGGATGGACCGGATCTGGCATCCCTTACAAAGCGTTATCCAGATGTCGTCTTTACTGGGGCAAAAACCGGAGATGATCTGATCAAGGCCTATTGCGGGGCGGATGTGATGGTGTTTCCATCTAAAACCGATACATTCGGCCTCGTTAATTTGGAGGCGATGGCCTGTGGTATCCCCGTTGCAGCCTATCCGGTGACAGGCCCCAAAGACATCATTGGCGATGCCCCGGTTGGGGCAATGGATGAGGATCTCGCAGTTGCAATCCAACTTGCTTTACCAATGAAACCAGAGGATTGCATCGCTCATGCCAAAACATTCTCCTGGGAGCGGGCAACGCGGGACTTTCTGAATAACCTCGTCAGCTTCTCTACTGAGCAGTCTCAGAAAGCCAAGGATATCCTCACATCATCCGCTCATACAGATCAAACATAATCCAGAGCGTTCCGCCAACCATCAGGAAGATCAGAACGCCCGCAAAACTCATGGCAAGCACGTTTTCAATCGGAGTTCTGCTATCAATGCCAAGGAAGTAATGCAGGTGTACGCCAACCTGAACAAGCGCGCATAAAGCGATGATACCGAAGGTCAGTTCAACCGGAAACGACATGGTCCAGACAATGGCAAACGGAATGAGTGTGAGCGCCAACGCGAGGATAAACCCTGTGATCAGCCTCTTTGCACTATGAGATTGCGGGTGCATCTTACTCTCCTAAATAAGCCAGCCGGGCATGTAGACGATTGAGAAAATGCCGATCCAGACGATGTCGAGGAAATGCCAGAACATGCCGAGGCGATGGAGGCGGGATTTGACCGGCGAAGTCAGCCCCTTGATGAGAATCTGGAAGATCATCACCGTGATCCCAATCATGCCAAGGCTCACATGTGCGCCATGTGTTCCCACCAGAGTGAAGAACGAGGTGAGGAAGCCACTGGTCTGCGGTCCGGCCCCAGACTCAATCATGCCAACAAATTCAACCACTTCCAGAGATATGAAGCCCATACCAAGCACGATGGTAACAATCAGCCAGAACACCGCCTGACTTTTATGCTCTCTGACAGAGGCGAGGGACGCGAAGCCAAATGTTACGCTTGAAAAAAGTAGGAACATGGTTTCGGCAAAGACGTGTTTGATGTCGAACACGTCAATCGGCAGTGGTCCGGTGGCAGTGTTCTGGAACATGACCACGTAAGTTGCAAACAGAAGCGAGAAGATGATCGCATCTGTCATCAGGTAGAGCCAGAAGCCCAAGTCTCTGATATCTAACGTTTCTTCCGTCGGCCCGGGAGAGCCGGTGGTTTTAGGGGTGTATGTGCTCATGACCAGAAATCCCCCGGTGCTGGTTTGTGGGCTTCCAAGGCTTTGATGCGGGCCTTCTCATGGGCCTCGATCTCAGCAGCGGGGATAATCTCGTAGGTATGATCTTGCGAGCCGCGGGTTATCAAACACGCGAGCACGCCAAGGAACCCGAGGGCGACCAGCCACCAGATGTACCATGTGACAGCAAAGCCGATGAGGAACCCGAGACCACCGAGGAAGACACCAATGCCTGTGTTCCGCGGCAAGTGAATGTCCTCGTAGTTTTGCGCAGGAGCATAAGCCACGCCGCGCTGCTTCATGTCCCAGAAGGCATCAATGTCCTGCACAACGGGGATCTTGGCAAAGTTATACTCGGCAGGAGGGGAAGAGGTTTGCCACTCCAGTGTCCGGCCATTGTACGGATCACCCGTCAGATCGCGGTTCTTTTCCCGGTCGCGAATGCTCACATAAAGCTGCATACCCTGACAGAAAATGCCGATCAGAACACTCAAGGCACCGACTGCTGCTACGATCAGATAGGGTTGCCACTCGGCAACATCGTAACGCTCCATCCGGCGAGACATCCCCATGAAACCAAGGGCATAGAGCGGCATGAAGGCGAGGTAGAAGCCGATGATCCAGAACCAGAAGGAACGAACGCCCCACGCTCTGTCCAACTTGAAGCCGGTTGCTTTGGGGAACCAGTACTGGAAGCCGGCAAAGTACCCAAAGACCGCACCAGGGATCAGCACGTTGTGGAAGTGCGCCACAAGGAACGTGGAGTTATGCATCAAAAAGTCGGCAGGAGGGATCGCCAGCAAAACGCCGGAAACGCCGCCAAGCACGAAGGTGATCAAAAAACCGATGGTGAATAACATGGCAGGGTGGAAGATGATCCGCCCCTTGTACATGGTGAACACCCAGTCAAAAATCTTCACACCGGTCGGAACGGCGATGATCATAGTCGCAATGCCGAAGACCGCATTCACATTGGGGCTGGAGCCCATGGTGAAGAAATGGTGCAGCCAGACCGAGAAGGATAAGATGGTAATAGCTGCTGTTGCGTAGACAAGTGACTTGTAGCCAAAAAGCCTTTTCTGAGAGAAGGTTGCGACAACTTCGGAGAACACGCCAAACGCGGGTAAGATGAGGATATAAACTTCCGGGTGTCCCCAAATCCAAATCAGATTGGCGTAATTCATCATGTTGCCGCCAGAATCATTGGTGAAGAAGTGAAACCCGAGAATCCGGTCCAAACCGAGCATCGCAGCAACAACTGTCAGTGCCGGAAAAGCGAAGGCCATGAGTAGACTGGTGCATAAAGTGGTCCAGGTGAACAGCGGCATCTGCATCAGGCGCATTTTGGGGGCGCGGCACTTTATGATCGTGACGACAAAATTAATCCCCGTCATGGTGCTGCCAACCCCACTGACCAGCAGCGCCCAGATCCAGTAATCAACGCCCACACCGGGACTATACTCAGCGCCGGAATACGGCGGGTAACCGGTCCAACCAGCGGTTGAGAATTTGCCGATGACAAGGGAGACCATCACCAGCGCTGCACCTGCTGCTGTCAGCCACAAACTGATGGAATTCATGAACGGGAAGGCCACATCACGTGCGCCTAACTGCTGAGGCACGACGATGTTGATCAGGCCTGTCAGGAACGGCATGGCCATGAAAAAGATCATGATTGTGCCGTGAGAACTGAACACCTGATCAAAATGCTCAGGAGCAAGATATCCATCATTGTTCAAGGAAATGGCCTGCTGGGAGCGCATCATGAGCGCGTCCACAAAGCCACGTACCAGCATCACCATGGCAAGGGCGATGTACATGATGCCGATGCGTTTGTGATCAAGGCTCGTCAGCCATTCATCCCAGAAATACCGCCACTTACCAAAGTAGGTGACCAGCAAAAAGACGGCCAGTCCGCCCAATACGGTGATTGAGGCACCACCAAAAGCGATGGCACTGTAAAAGGGGAGGGAGTCTAATCCTAATCTTCCTAGCATGGTGTATCCCCCTCACAAGCAGGTTGGGTCGTCACCGGTGCGTGTCGGCGCAAGGTGGTTTCGGGCCGTCGGGCGTACTTCTTCAAAATCTCTGCAAACAAGCCGGGCTTGACCCAGGAGAAATACTCCACGTCGTGCCCGATGGTCGGCTGTGCCAGTTGATCATAGGTCCCGGTGGAGAGCGGCTTGGTCTGCGATTTGGCGTTGGCGACCCACGCATCAAACTCGTCGGGTGTCATGGCAACGGCATCAAAAAACTGCATGGCAAACCCGTCACCGCTGTACTGGGTGTTGCGGCCACGGAAGCGTCCTATCTCATTGGCCTGCAAGTTCAACTCGCTGGTCATCCCCGCCATGGCATAGATTTGTCCCCCCAGTGCGGGTATGAGGAACGAGTTCATCACAGTGTCAGAGGTTAATTGCAGGCTGACTGCTTTATCCACGGGGAAGGCAAGCTCATTGACGGAGGCAATGCCAAGCTCCGGGTAGATGAAGAGCCACTTCCAGTCCTGCGCCACCACTTGCACATTGATGGTATTTTCCGGTGTCGCGATCTTCTTGTAGGGGTCGAGCTTGTAGGAATACGTCCAGACCAGATATCCAAGCGTAATGATGATGGCCGCAGGAATAGACCAGACGAACACCTCGATAATGGTGGATTTGTGCCAGTCCGGCTTGTATTCACCGCTGCCACCTTTTGCGCGGTAGCGCCAGATGAACCAGAACACCATAAAATAAACGGGAATAACCACGATCAGCATAATGAAGAAGGCGGTATAAAGCAGATCCCGTTCGAGTATGGCAATCGGGCCCTTGGGGTCGGCAACCGGGGACGTCTGAAGGCCGCATCCAGCTAACACAAGCAGGAGGCCCAGCAGCGTTATTCCCGTTATGAAAGGTTTTGAAATGAAATGTTTCATCGTAATCCCGCGCAGGAGTGGGTGACCTAACGGGGATATTTCAAGGGGGTGGGGATTACAGAATATTTAAGGTCACCGCCCGACGGCCTGAGACCCATGAGATTTCAGGAACCAATTCTTTGAGGGGAGCACAGAGATGGTTATCAATTACTCCCCCGTCTCTTTCAATTTATCCCCCGGCCTTTGCAGGAGCTTTAAGGCCTTCCAGCATTTCTGCCATTTTCGCCTGCACCATTGTCACTGCCTTCAACGGGCGCAACATGACCTTGAAATCATCAATCAGGCCCTCCTCGTTCCAATGGATCATATCAACGCCGTTGATGTAAATGCCATCGACCTCTGTTTCGAACTCCAGCACAGCGTTGTTGCCACAATCCAGAATGCGCACGTATTTGAAGGTGTTGTTGACGCCCAGCACTTGCGCTGCACCGTAAAGATACATGACTGTGATCTGCTGACCGCGTTGCGGCGTGTGCACCACGGGGCTGTAAAACACGCAGTCCTTGGCAATCAAAGCGGACAACTTCGCCAGATCTTTGCCGCCCTCCAGCATATCCAGCCACTTTTGCAACTTCTCAGAATATGGTGTCGACATCATCTTATCCTCCCCGGTGTCTCTTTTTGTTCTCCTAAAACACAGGCAGGAGAGTCAGAGCCCCTCCAGTCAAACTCATATTGACGTAATGGTCAACCTAATCAGAGGAGACGGGAACAAGTGCACGCTTGCTTGAGGATTTATGAAGAGAAACTCAGATTTTTGCGTTGTTTCCTTAGGGCAGCATTAGCGAGCTAAGTGCTAGAAATATAACAGGAAGTTTTAGTTGCGTGGATTTTGAAAGGTTTATGCGTTTTTTGCGTTATCTGGCGTTTTTTTGTTTTTCATGGTCCAGAGCAGAAAAAGAGCAAACACAGTTGTCACGCGATCGATATGTACCGCGGAGAAGCAGCAACACATGCCTGACTCCATCCTCTATCGGCCACCGGCTCCCACGCCTTGCAAGCCACTTCGTGGTCTGCGTCTGTTTCGCGTGTTCTGGGCACGCAACGTTTTAACGTTGATCCCCGGAGAATTCTTCAACAGCCCGATGGAGAGGATCTATTTTACCAAGCGCCCCTGTTTCCTTGTCAACGCGCCTGATCTGGTCAACGAGGTTCTGGTCGAGAAACGACTGTCCTTTCCCAAATCCGATGTGATGGTGGATACGCTCAAGCCGGTGATTGGTGAGAGCACCATTCTTGTCAGTGGTCCCAAATGGGAAGAGCAGCGGGAAATGATTGCCCCCGTGTTTTCCCATGTCAGCATTCGTGGTGCGTACAAGCATGTTCAAAGTGCCTGCACGCAGTTTCTGACTTTTCTGGATCAAATGTCACAACTCGGTAAGACCATCAGCTTGCGCGATGAAATGAACCGATTGACCGCTGATATCATCTTCCGCACTATCTTTTCGCATCCGGTTGACAATGATCGGGCGCGCATGGTGTTTTCGCTGTCTTCACGTTACCAATCCATCACGACCACATGGGCGCGCAAAATGATTTTGCGCGGAACGCCAGACGCCCCCAAAACTCCGATGCCAAAGGAAGCGGAGCTTCTCCGCAATGAGTTGCGCCTCTTGCTGCGTGATCTGGTAGAGGAACATACCGCCAACCGGTTTGGCCAGCACGATGATATGTGCCAGAGGCTGCTTGATGCCCGGCACCCACAAACGGGCCAGCCCCTGAGCAAGGAACAGCTGGTCGATCACATTGCAACTTTCTTCCTTGCTGGACATGAGACAACCTCGGCAATCCTCAACTGGGCCTTTTTCATTCTTTCCCAGCGGCCTGATTATTCGGAGCGCATCAGGAGAGAGACCGACAATGTCACCAATGGCGAGAACATCGAGTACCGGCATATCTCCAAACTGAAATTCACACGGGATGTCTTCCGCGAAACCATGCGATTGTATCCACCAATTGCTTTCATGACCCGTATGGCGGAAGAGGACAGCACCATAGGCGGTCACAAGATTCCGCGCGGGGCTCTTATCATTATATCACCATGGATCGTGCATCGGCACAGATCCTATTGGAACAATCCGGACCACTTTGACCCGGACCGGTTTGAGCGCGCTGATGACCCCATGACCAGCGCTTTCATACCATTTGGTGTTGGCCCGCGCGTGTGTGCAGGCGCCAGTTTTGCAACGGTGCAGGCAATCGTTTTGCTGGCCCGTCTGACACGCTTTTACAGTTTCAAAGTTATGAAGCCTGACGAGGTCTTTCCGGAGTCTGGCGTCGCCTTGCGGGCGGGTTCAGAAATCAGATGCAAACTCATCAAACGCCATCATATGGCACAATAGCAGGTCAAAACCTGCGAATAGCCCGAAACTATCGGGTGGCATCACCGCCAATTATATGCATCATTCCGTAAGGGTAAGAACTGGGAGGTTGGTATGCGCTGGATTGCTGGGTTGGTAATTATCATCGTCGGAGCTACTGCAGGCTATTATTGGTACTCTCTGCCACCGACCTATCCCGGCAAATACATCGTCACCGCAGACCGCGTCTTGACCATGGACCCGGACCTTCCACAGGTGCAGGCTGTGCTGGTTGATGACAACGAGATCATGGCCGTTGGTGATGTGCGGGAGTTGGAAGGCCTTGCCGACGTGGAGATCATACGCCTCAAAGGCACATTGATCCCGGGCTTGATTGAACCCCATACCCACCCGATTGCAGCTGCCCTGCTGGGCTCAGCCACGGACATCAGCGCCTTTAAATACGACAACCGCATGCAGATCATGCAGGCCCTGCAGGATTCCGCCGATGAATTCAGCGTAACCCCCTGGGTACTCGCCTACGGTTGGGATCCGATTGCGATCAGAGACCTTTCTCCGCCAACACTGGCGGAGCTGGACGCCATCTCCCCTGATAAACCCATGCTTGTGCTGACCCAAATGATGCACGAGGCATACGCCAATACTGCTGCGCTGAAAGAAGCTGGTGTTGACCCGCGCCGCGGCCCAATGCTGAGAGAGCTGGAAGAGATCAACCGTGTTGTCTCTGCCATTCCTACCCCTTCGGATGAAGCGGTCGAGTTGCTGGTGCGCAAGACCTATACTGACTATGCCAAGGCAGGTTACACCACCATTGGCGTGACGGGCGCTGTCGGTCGCCATCCCAACCCTGTTGGTTTGTTGCAACGCGTTGGGCTGGAAGACAATCCACCAGTGCGAACTTACGTTTATCTGACAGAGGATCAACTTCCCAACTGGCGCTTTGGAGGGGATGATCGGTTCACCATTCTGGGTGCAAAGTTCTGGCTGGACGGATCACCCTTTACGGGCGGGGCCGCAACCCATGAGCCCTATGAAGATTCTGAATTGGTGCTGGAACGACTAGGTCTGTCTACGGGTCACCGGGGTGACCTCAGCATGAGTGATACAGACCTGTTGGAAAAACTCCGCGACGTGCACAAACGCAGCGGGCAAGTTGCGATGCATGCGCAGGGAGAGCGCGCCATTGATCAGGCGTTGATGGCGATTGCCGCCATTCAGGCCGAAGACCCGCGCGATGACATAGAGCACCGACTGGAGCACAACGCGCTTATAACCAACGAGCAAATCCAGAGAGCAGCTGATCTGGGCGTATCTCTAGGTTTCTTTGTCGATCATATCAGCCACTACGGTGATCAGCTGGAAAGCCTGTTTGGCAAAGAGCGGCTGGATCGCTACATGCCTGTGCGCGATGCAAAGGATGCTGGTGCTGTCATAACCTTCCATGGGGACCACCCTGCAACCCCCATGAACCCGATGGGAACTGTTGAGACCGCCATGTCCCGCACATCCACCAGTGGCAACACGGTGGTTGGCGTGGATCAAGCTGTTACGCTTGAAGAAGCGCTGCAGGCCATGACAGTCAACGCCGCTCGTCAGCTGGGGCAGGAAGACACGCTTGGAATGATTGCTGTTGGCATGAAGGCCGACTTCACTCTGCTCAACGGCAACCCTCAGGTTATGATGCCGCAGGGCTTGCGCCTGATCCGCCCCGCCATGACGATCCGCAACGGCCAACCCGTAGATACCCGCTTTGTCAGCTGGTTTGACCCGGAACTGGCCATCAAAGCCATCTGGAAAATGATGATGGGTGACGACAGCGAACCCACCAGCACATAGGAAGCTCGCCGGTTTGGCTATCCTCTTGCATCTGGCTCAACTGAAACGAGCAGTCCACTCACAGTTTCTGCCTCAGCCAGTCGAGCGCCTTGGCAGCTGTCTCTGGCCACTGGTCCTCAAACTGGATGTAGTGGCAGGCCCCGTTGACCGCAAGGAAATCCGAGTTTTCGTAGCGCTCCGCCATCAATCGCGCGGTGCTTGGCGTCACAGCCTTGTCCTCGGTTCCAGAGACGAAGAGCAAGGGGCAAGAGACCTTGTTCGGGTCAACAAACGTGGTTTGGCGAACGTCATACATCCAGAAGACAAACTCGAAAAGCACCCGCCCGGATTCGGAGCAGAGACGCGCATGGATGTCCCGCTGTAAACTGGGCGGCAGCGTGTTGAACCCATACGTCGTCAGAAGCTCGAAATCCTGCTCCAGGGCCTGCTCCCAAAATGCGCCAGCCGAAATGAGCAGCTTGCCAAGTTCGCGCTCCCCGTCCGTCGTCGGCAAAATGCCGTTCACAATGCTGCTGTTGAGAAGAACCCCTGCTTTTATGGCGCCCTCGGCTGCCAAAAGCTGCGCGATAACCCCGCCGATCGAGTGCCCGACAACAACTGGCGCCTCGCCAATCTCTGCTATGGCTTGCCGGGCATCCTCCACATAATCCGCGATACTCACTCCGACAAGCTTGTCATCGCGTTCCGGCCCGGGTGGCAGGTCATGATGCCGATAGGTGAGGCTGTGACAGACATACCCGGAAGCCTCGAAGGACATGCGGACATTATCCATCACCCAGGCCGCAGCGTTGGTACCGGTCAAAAGCAAGACTGGAGGTAAAGAGCTGTTTGGCATCTGAAGCTCCTAAAGAACGGGGCCCCAGACAGAGCCCCACTCTCATCGCTTTATCAGCTCAGGCTCAACGAAGTGTAAGCCCGGAACTCGCAATTTAACAGCAGCATGCCGCTGCAGAGAGCAACGGCAGCCAGATAATGTCGTCAGGGCTTTTTTGTCGCCCGCAAAACCTTCGCCACAACCTGTTCAGCAAACACTTCGTGGTTTGCGACTGCTGTGCCAATCCTTGCGTCTTTGACAATGACTTCTTTTGTCCGCGCATCAATAACCGTCACCATGCCCGACATGGAGGATGCACCTGTCCCGAAGAGGATGTCATAACCCATATTTGAAATGAAGAAGCTCTGAATTTTGACGTCAACGTTGACCCGTCTCGGACCATGCAGGTCTTTCAACTTGTTCTTTAAGGCCTTCTTTGTGACCTTAACGATTATGTCTTTATCGTAGTCCACGCCCAGAACATTGTTCAGCCCTTCATATTTCCAATCGCCCGTCACGGTCACCTTTGAGACCTTTACCTGTGCTTCTTCAATGTCTTTCGCCGTAATGGTCGTTTGGCATGCTGCGAGTGTAAGCCCGAGCAGAGCGAGTACGGCTATGTTCCGCAGGTTCTTCAGCTTTTTTGTGAGGCTATATAAGTATTTGTTTTTCATTGAGTTATGACTTCATTGCATCGAGGCAGAAATTGTAATGAGCCATAGTGTCAGCGAAGGCTTGCGCCTGAGTGATTTCTCTCGCCTTTCAAAAGCACGATTTTCTGACAGGCTTTATGTTTTCTTTGGAGGTTCGCGCCTAAGCTTCATCCGTGAGGTGGGCTTTTTCGGGCCGCTCATCATCACGTCTGTTCTCTAGGTTGGGTGAGAAAGAGGTCTTTCTCTGACAGCTGGAGTGCGCCGGGGGAATGCAGGAAACCCTGTCGGAAGGACGGTAGATGACACAAGGAGTTGGCCTTGTCATGCAAGGCGGTGGAGCACTTGGAGCCTATGAGGTTGGTGCGCTCACCCGCATTTATCAGGCAGGCTTTGAGCCGGAAATCATCACTGGCACCTCCATTGGTGCGCTGAATGCGGCTGTCATTGCGGCCCCAAAACTCGGCGACCCTATCGAGACCCTCCACGCCCTGTGGGAGCATCTGAGCCACGCGCCCGGCTTCATATGGCATTCCAGCCAGAAGCTGCTGCGTGCCAGCATGGGCCACCCTCGCTTTTTCAAGCTGCACCCGCCGTCTTTCATGAGTGAAAATCGCCCCAGCATCTACGACATCACCCCAGCGCTTGAGACCATGGAAAAATTCATCGACTTTGAGCGCCTCAACAGTGAGGAGGCACCACGGCTGGTTATCACAGCAACCAACGTGGCAACGGGGCAGATTGAGCGGTTCTCCAACCGGGATCACTACCTCACCTCCAAACACATCATGGCCAGTGGATCTCTGCCTCCGGGCTTCCCACCAATTGAGCTGGACGGACATTATTACTGGGATGGCGGACTTTACGACAACACGCCGATCCGGTCACTTCTGCGCATACTGGATGACTACCAGGTCTCCCATATGCCAATCTTCCTGATCGAGCTGTTCTGTCCGGAAGGCATCATTCCCACCACAGTAGAAGAAGCCGTCTACCGCATGACGGAGCTCATGTTTGAGGACAAGTTCTGGCTCATGCTGGACGGCGACAAGTGCGCTCAGCATTACTCACATATGCTCTACGATCTGGACAAATTGGTGCCTCAGGATTCTCCCATCAGAGACTGTGATCACTACCGTTCGCTCATGAAAATGCGCGCGATCTCCCACATCATCACCGTAAAGGCTGAGCACAATGCACTGACCGGTGTGGTGGATTTTGAACCCAAGAGCATCAACGAGCGCATCAAGACCGGGTATCTGGCTGCGGATCAGGCGTTGATCAATTACGCTGACCGTATTGAGGCCATCATATCGGCGACGTACGAAGGCCATATGACCGACAACACCCACTCAGAGCACAAACCGCACCCAGACGAAAAGAGGTGCCAATGAGTGAGATTGACGAAAGCAAATATGACAGCGGCGCCTATGAGAGCAAATGGTTCGAGGCTTCCGACGGCATCAAGCTCAATTACCGTGTGTATGGCAATGGCACTTCCCGAAAACCCGCAATCATCGCTTTGCCGGGCCTGACTCGCTGCGCGCGCGATCTGGACCCAATGGCGGTCCAGCTGAGCGAGACCTACAAGATTTACGCGCTGAACCTGCGCGGGCGGGACTTGTCGGAGTATGACCCGGATTACCGCAACTACAACACCACGGTTTACATCCGCGATATCTACGAGTTCTGGAAGTCTATCGGAGAACAGCCCGTAGTGCTGCTCGGCTCCTCCCTTGGCGCTTTGCTTGCCATGCTGATGGTGGAGGACCACCCGGATATGCTGGCTGGCACAGTGCTCAATGACCTTGGCGCCACAATTGAGTTTGCTGGTATGTCGCGCATTTTTGGGTATGCCGGACAGCTGGAGGACGAAGAGGAACTGAGTGCCGTGGTCAGCACCATCAAAGAGCACGTAGGCAACCAATTTATAAACTTACCGGAGGACCAGTGGGAGCGCATGGCGCTGTCCATGTATGGTCGCAAAAACGGCAAATGGCACCATCGCTACGACGACAATCTCGGCGTTGCACTCTGCGAGAACAAAGAAAACTTCCGTGATCTGTGGCAGGCTCACCAGCGCGCCGCCGACCTTGAGCTGCCTGTCTTGTCTATTCGCGGTGAGCTGTCGGATGTCACCACTGCCGTTACCATCCGCTCCATGAAGAACATGGCTCCTCACATGCAATCGGTGGATATTCCCAATCGCGGGCACTGTCCCTTGTTGGATGAACCGCAATGCATAGAAGCGCTGATGGGCTTCATGGCTCAAATTGAAAACCGTGCCTGAACCGTAAACGAGTGGAGGCAAGCATGGCCCGCAAACATCTGGTTTTGTTGAATATGATCGGGGCACTCGCTCTGGTCATGATCGATCAGACTGTCCTGGGCATTATTCTGCCATCCCTTCAGCGAACCTATGCCTTTGGTCCGGTGCACCTGCAATGGGCGGTCAACGCCTACCTAATCGCGCTGGCCTCCATGTTGATGTGTGGTGGCTGGTTGGGTGATAAATTCGGCTACTTCACCTCCCTTCGCATCGGTGTGGCACTGTTCACCGCCGCCTCGCTCGCCTGTGCCTATGCTCCGACGGGTGACATATTCATAACATCCCGTGTGTTTCAGGGGCTCGGCGCCGCATTGATGCAGCCTGCGGCAACGGCTCTCGTGTTTTCCTCTTATCCGGCGGATGAAAGGGGCAAGGCTCTGGCACATTATGTCGGCGCAGGCCTGGTCTTTATGGCAGCAGGGCCACTGGTGGGCGGTACGTTGGTGCAGCTGTTCTCATGGCGGCTAGTGTTCTTGCTCAACGTACCCATTGGAGCTGCCGTCCTGATCATGGCCTTTGCCATCGGCAAGGGCAAAACCTCCAGAGAAACCGGTAATTTTGACTTTCTGGGTGCAGCTCTTTTTGTCATGGCATTGCTGGTGTTCACCGTTGCAGTTCAACGCTTGGGCGATTATCGCCTCACATTGGGGGAAGGGGTCGTCTCGCTTGGGTTCATAGCTCTGATTTGTTATCTGCTGTTTGCCCGCAGGCACCGTGTCGCGCAGCCATTCATCCAGTTCTCCCTCTTTGAAAACAAGGTCTATCTGGGGTGCTGTCTACTGCTCTTCTGCATTCCCTTTGGCTTGTTGGCACAAGTGGTGTTCGGCGCCGTTTTCCTACAAAACGTCTTGAGCCTGACGCCCTTTCAAGCAGGCCTTTCCATGTTGCCTGTGGTGCTGACAATCATCATTTGCGCTCAGTTTGGGGGGCGTTTGGTGGGCAAAATCAATTTCCGCAATCTTGCGGTTTGCGGCAGTCTGGCCATGGGGGCTGGTTTCTTGATGCAGGCCCTGGTGATCCACTACAACAATCTCTGGATGCTGTTTCCCGGAATGATGCTGATGGGGGCCGGACTGGGCTTTCTCATCAGCTCCGTTTCCACGGAAGCGCTTTCTCACGTTTCTCTGCTCGCCCGTGCCCGCGCCACAGCCTTGCTGCAAACCTGCCGGCAGGTGGGCGGTGTGTTTGGCATTGCCTGTGTGGGGGCGCTTATCAATTGGCGGGAAAAGACGATGATTTCCGCTGCAGCTGAGCTGATGGAGCCTAATGACAAAGACCGCGAACTGCTGCAGTTGCTGCTTTACAAGTTCATGGGGGATCAACCCGCCGCTGCCGCCTTACTGCACGAGCGCTGGCCGCAGTCGCTTTACATCCTCAAAGCAATCAGCAGCCGAGCACTTGCAGATGGCTTTTTCTTCAGCGCACTGGTTCTGGCTGGTGCTGCTGTCATGTCTCTTTGGGCCTTCAAAGGCCACACACCAAGACAAAGGCCACCAGCCTCAAAAACACCGGCACCGGAAAAGCCAGCAGATGATTAGTGCGAAAGTCCCCGTGTAAGGGCCGTAAGCCACAACCTGACGCATTGGCGCCATTTTGTTTGCTTACAGGTTTGGCCAAAATTAACTGCTCAGACCAATCTCTCCTTCATCTTCTTAGGCGTATGCTCTCAGGGAAACCGGAGCGATGCCCCGGCGATTTGCATAAACACCTTGGCACCACCTGATTTTAAGACGGCTTCTTGATGCATCTACGGACACTAACAGTTTTGGCAGGACTTCTGGCGCTCAGTGGTTGCAATGAGTCCACGCCCCTTCAAAAATCAGCCCCACAAGCAGATATGATTGCAAAGTTGGACGAGCATGCCAAAGGCATCCAACGCGGCAATCCGGATGCAAGCCTGAGTGTGGCGGTGGTTCGTGAGGGGAAGGTCGAGTTTATCCGTCTCTACGACAAATCCAGCAGAGGCAAAACTGTGGTTGGAGCACAAGAACCGATTTTTGAGGTTGCCTCCCTCGGCAAGCCCGTCTTTGCCTATCTGACGCTAAAACTGGTGGATTTAGATATCCTCTCGCTGGAACGCCCGCTCTACCAGTACGCCCCGGATCTGTTTGAAGGCTCTGACCCACGATTGAAGCGCATCACCGCTCGTATGCTGCTCTCTCATACCTCCGGCCTTGCCAACTTTGATGAGAAAGATCCGCTGAAACTGCGGTTTGATCCGGGCACGGAGTTTACCTATTCCGGTTCCGGCTATGCCTTGTTGCAGCAGGTGCTGGAACGACGAACGGGGCTGAACCTTGAGACGCTGGCGCGCATTCATGTGTTTGAGCCGCTTGGCATGTCATCCACCAGCTATCTCTGGCAGCGGGCTTACGATTACCGCATCCGTTTTGGGTATAATGCAGAGGGGGACCGGATAAAAGACAAGCGGAAACCCGCCATCGGCAATGCGGCATGGAGCCTGCACACCACCGCTGGAGATTACGCCCGCTTTCTGGTTGCTATGATGGATGAGGCCGCAGAGCCCGAGCTGAAAGAGCGGATGTTGCAAACCCACAAAACTGTGACAGGCAAGATCGGCTGGTCAATGGGGTGGGGGCTTCAGGCGACCAAGCCAAACAGCTCCATCTGGCACTGGGGCAGCAATCCGGGTTATCGCTCTTACACAGTTGGCTATCCGCAGGAGGATATGGGGATTGTGGTACTTTCCAACAATGAGAAGCTCTTTGAGAAAATCGAGCCGCTTATTCTCCATACAATAGGAGGGACATTGCCCTCCTATCACTGGTTCTAACTTACAGGGTCACACTGTTTCCCGCGCATTGGCAAGGAATGGTGACAGCCGCGCCATGGCTTCGTTGAGCTGCTCATCCGTTTGCGCAAAGCACAGGCGGAACCAACCCGGCTCTCCAACAAGGAACGCATCTCCCGGCGCGAGCCCCACCTTGGCCCGTTCAATCAGCATGCGGGCATAAGCGATGGAATCCGTCACGCCCTCCACCTTGAAATAAGCATAAAATGCACTTTCTGGCACCGGACAGGTCACACCCTCATGGGCGAGCAGGCGCGAGCACACCAGATCGCGTGCGTGCTGGTAGTTCTTTGCCATTTGCGCAACAAACTCCTCGCCCTGCTGAAGTGCAACCACAGCTGCGCGTTGAGAGAACGGCGGGGCACTGGCGATGGAGAACTCGGCGATCTTTTCGACAACAGGCGTCAGGCTTGGTGGCAAGGTGAGCCAGCCCAAACGCCAGCCAGTCATGGCCCACGATTTGGAAAAGGAGTTCACCACGATCAGGCGATCTTCCGGCTCGGACACCTCAAGAAACGACGGAGCTGCCTTGCCGGAATAAACTGTACGGGCATAAACCTCATCAGAGATCAGCCATGTACCACGTTCGCGCAGAACTTCCATAATTCGCGCAATCTCATGTTTGGTCAGCATAAAGCCCGTCGGGTTGGACGGTGAGTTGAGCAACACCACCTTTGCGCCCCTGGCAGTTTCCAGAAATGCTTCCACATCCAGCGACCACTTGCCGTCCTTCACTTTAAGTGAATGAGTGACCGTGCGCGCACCTTGCAGCTTGGGAATGGAGAGAAGGTTTGGGAAGGCGGGCGTCAGCGTGACAACCGTATCACCTTCTTCCAACACACACTGAAAGGCCAGGTTGAGCGCGTTGCCGCCGGAGACCGTGACCGCAACACGGTCCACGCCGATAGGCTTGTTGTAAAGTTCGCTCATATAGCCTGAGATCGCCTCTCGCAAATATGGCCGTCCGAGGCCTTCTGCGTAAAACGTTTCTCCCGCAGACAAGGACCGTGCCGCCTCATCACAAATGAACTTTGGGGTAGGGATGTTTGGCTCCCCAAACCACAAAGGAATAAGGCCCTCCACGCTCATGGCAGCATTTGCCAGCTCTCGCGTGATGGATGGAGGAACCTGAATTGCGCGGCTTTCCAGCCCTTGTTTTGCTACACTCGTCAATATGTTGCCCGTCCGCCCGGATTTCAAACAATGATCAACCTCGTGAGCCTTGGGGTCGAAATAAGACCCAAAGCACCACCGTCCTGAAGTTTATTCATATATCAGCAAATAGAAATTTCCAGGATAGAGATTTCGTCAAGCGTTTGCGAGGGAAAGAGCCCGTGCAGTGCTCGCACAGGGCGGCGGCATAGCACTACACGGGTCTTCACATACCCGGAATTAGGGTTCCGGGCTCTCGGGAGGAGGTTGCTGAAGCAACAGGAGCGGCCATTGCTTCAACTTCTCACAACACACTGGGGCTATGGCTTTTGGGTATATCTTTGCCTGAAAACCCATCTTTCAGAGATATGCCCGGATCAGCCCCAGGAGCATCAAGTCTCTCTCATCGCATGTGCGATCTGGTCCATCATTGGTTTGATCAGATAAGACAGAACAGACCGGTCTTCTGTCTTGATAAACGCCTCAACTGGCATGCCCGGAATGAGGGATTTGCCGTCCAAACGCTCCAGCTCCTCTTCAGGAATGGCCAGCTCGGCCAGATAGTAGGTGCTGCCTGTGCGCGGGTCCTGCACCAGATCAGGCGAAATGGTTTTCAGCCGCGCCTTGAGTTCCGGGGTGGTGCGCTTGTCAAACGCGGGCAGGCGAATGGTTGCTTCCTGATTGGGGTTGATCTGATCCACATCCACCGGCTGTACCTTGGCTTCCACGATGAGCTGGTCTTCTTCCGGCACAATCTTCATCACCACTTCGCCGCCCATGATGACGCCGCCGATGGTGTGAATGGCCAGATCAAACACCTTGCCGTTTTGAGGTGCTCGGATTTCCGTCCGGCGCAGCTCGTCCTGCGCTGCAATACGCCGCTCTTCGAGCTCAGAGATCTGGGCACGGGTCTGTTGCAATTGTTCCAGATTGTTGGACCGTAGTTCCTCATCTGATTGTATGATCATGACCCGGCGTTCGCTGATCGCTTCTCCGGAGCGGGCGATCTGGGCAATGATGCCGCCAAGCTCACCTTCCAGAGAGCTACGCTCACGCTGAAACGCCATGACGCGAGACTCGGTCACCAGTTTCTTTTTGCGCAAAGATTCCAAGCCACCCAGTTCGGTGTTGATCAGATCCACTTCGTTCTGTTTTGCATCGCGCTGCAGCTCCAGGCCGTCGATCTGCTTTTCAAACTGGCCGATCTGGGTTTCCAGCTGCTCTTTTTTGCTCAGGTGATTTTTCTGTCGCGCTTCCATCATGTTGCGCTGGGTTTCTTCAATCATCATCAGGTGTGCACGGTGCAGTGGTGATTTCGCCCGTTGCTTGAACGTAATCTCAGTGCGGCCCTGTATCTCAGAGGTCAGCCGGGATTCCTGCGCATAAAGTTCATCAAGCTGATTGGTCAGCACAGCCAGATTGGAGCGGGTGAGAGTATCATCCAACCGCAGGACAAGTTCTCCGGCCTTCACCGGATCACCGTTCTTGACGAGGATTTGATTGACGATGCCGCCATCACGGTGCTGCACGCTCTTGGTGCTGGTTTCAACAACGATGGTTGCCGGAGCAACAACCGCGCCGGAAATTTCCGTCACAACTGTCCAGGTGCCTGCACCAAAGATGAGGAGTGCCGCCAGAGCGCCGCCCCATTTGAGATGGCGGGTGATGCTTGCGCCGATATCGTAGGAATTGTCGGTATTTCTAGCCATTCAACACCACCTCCTGCGGCTTGCGAAGCGGAGCTATCACCTGCTTCATGATCTTGTCTTTTGCACCAATGGCTTCCGCTTCACCCTCATTCATCACAAGGATCTGATCGACTGCTGACGTCGCTGCCGGACGATGTGCCACCACGATGACGATGGAACCGCGCTCACGCATATCGTGGATGGCGTTGGTCAGCGCTGCTTCGCCTTGCGCATCCAGATTGGAGTTCGGCTCATCCAGCACGATTAGGAAGGGATTGCCATAAAGCGCACGCGCCAGTGCAATCCGCTGACGCTGACCACCAGAAAGGCCGTTGCCAGTTGCGCCGATGACTGTGTTGTAGCCTTCCGGCAAGCTCACAATCAGATCGTGTACGTTGGCCATACGGGCGGCTTCAATCAGCTTGTCGCTGTCTTCATCCGGCTTAAAACGCTGGATGTTCTCGGCAATGGTGCCATCAAAGAGCTGAATGTCCTGTGGCAGATACCCAATAAAATCACCACGATCCATCGCGCTCCACTGGTCCAGTTCCGCGCCGTCAAAACGGATCGAGCCCTTCAGAGGATTGGTGATGCCGACCATCGCTCTTGTCAGCGTTGACTTGCCAGACCCGGAGTGCCCGATGATACCCAGACCATCGCCTGCTTTCAGTTCCAGAGAAACGTTTTTGACGAAGGCTTCTCTGGCTGCGATTGGTCCGCAGGATAAGCCTTCAACAACAACCGACTCCTGCGGAAACGGAATGGACACCCGTTCCTTTGGCTTTGCCTGTGAGGCGAAGATTTCCTGAAGCCGCGAAATGCCAACTCTGGCGGCCACAAAACCACGCCAGTTGACGATTGCCATTTCAACCGGAGCCAGTGCACGGGCCGTCATAATGGAGGACGCGATCATAACGCCTGCAGAGACTTCCTGCTGAATGACCAGCCACGCCCCAAGGGCAAGAATACCGGACTGCAGCATGAACCGCAGGGTCTTGATCATGGTGGTGAAGATGTTGGACCGGTCAGAGGCTGCCCGCTGACGACCAAGGAAGACATCATTGTTGTCCTCCCAACGGTCCCGCAAATGGTCGATCATGCCCATGGCCTCAATGCTCTCGGCATTGCGGCGGCACGCTTCAATCAATGTGGTCCGCTTGTTGGCTTCAACAGCTGTGTTTGCAGCCGGACGACGAGAGGATAACTCGTTCAGCGCAATCAAGGCACAGATGAACAACGCACCAATGAGAGCTGTGGTGCCCAAAAGCGGATGAAACAGAAACACGATGCCCAAGTAGAGTGGCATCCATGGCATATCGAAGATCGCGGAAGGACCGGAGCCGGACAGGAACTGCCGGATGGAGTCCAGATCACTGACAGGTCTGGAGCGTTCGCCCTCAGCGCCCATAACCAACGGGACACGGGTCGATGTTTCAAAGGCCAGACCGGTGAGCTGCTCATCCACGTGTTGACCAACACGCAGCAACAGCCGGTTCCGCAGACCATCCAGAATTCCGTAGAAGATATAAAGCACAGCCACAAACAGGCTGAGAACAACAAGCGTTGGCACAGAGCTGCTGGACAAGACGCGATCATAGATCTGCAGCATGAACAAAGGGCCAGTCAGCATAAGCAGGTTGATTAACATGCTGATGCCACCAATGCCCCAAAACGCCCGATAGAGTTTGCGAAAGGCGTTGGAAATGTAGGATGTGTGCTCTTGTAACGGCTTACCCAAAATACCCTCCAGCTTGTTGTTTTTATGCTGGGTTGGTTCGGGCGTCACACCCAAGCTCGTGACGCCCGAACCGTTCTGATTACATCAACATGTCATCAGAACCGTAGTCTGCATTGCCTTCCAGCACTGGTGCATCTGCTGCAGCAACTTCTACAGTTTCAGATGCAGGGTTGAGAGCGTCATAAACGTCCTTTACCCCTTCAGCGATGTTGGTGATGACGCTGACAACGGCCGTAACTGGGTTTGATGTTGCAACCCCCACGGCTATGTCCACGACAACGTCAACAACAGTGTCGACCACAGCTTCAAATACGCCTGCGATCTTCTGACCAAGCTCATGCTGACCAAATGCATCGGAGACGGTTTCAATCACTGCGCTAACAGCTTTGGTTACGACGTTTGCGATTGCTTTGAATGGATTCCACCAGCCCATGTCTTTATCCCTTTCAGACAAAAGTTAGATAAGTTTCACCGCTCCCGAAGCGCACTCCGAGGTACAGTGATGTTAAATTGTTGGTGTGATACCGCTGGCAGGAGGTCCTTCAGATGGCTACACGTTACGTGTTGGCTTCAAAGGGTCCCAATCCAAGTCGGTTCTCTATTTCGAAGAAGTCCCTGGACGCACCCGAACACTGCTAATGCCGCATTCAGAATGCAAGTCTACACTACGAATATATGTCATAGCCTAGCCTCCCAGCTTCGCTAAATGCTCACAATGAGCATGCCTCATAGCGACAAACGTTTTGAGTAACGTTTAGTGTCACCCAACCAACTTCAGTTACCTGAAGTCCTAATCAAATCCCCTATGCATAACTTGCATTAATCTCATCATACCATTTTGAGTACACATTACAGATACGATGCAATCCGCCAGTTACACATCCCCGTTTTGGGAGGTGACCTGATCTGAGTTCAATATTTGGCCGCAATTGGGGCGGAAATGTGGCGAACAATTTTATACTTTTAGATCTAGAATAAATGTTATCCAAATGTTTAGTGCAAATACAACTCTAGGTATTATTGAAATATCAGTATTTTTATACTTAGGGTATATTAAATTTATCTTACATAAAAATTTATCGATAAAAAGTAGCTTACGTTTGAGTAAGTTACCTCGCATGACGTGATGCATGTCACACTCATACGTCTGTCAACACAAAAAATATGAGGGTGACACTCATTTTATAGTGAAAATATATCACCAAGGTGCCGTTTAGGTCATATATTTACCTTAAAAGTGACCACACAACGGCAAATCAGGGCAATCAAAGTGGATAATAGTGTCAGTTGAAGAGAACAAATCCGGAAATTTAGAAATGAGGAATCCAGCGTCTGTGCGCACTTAATGGTTTAATCAAACTAAGCTGATGAACCTCAGATTGCTTACTCTAAGTAAATACCCCGACCTACTTTTGTAGATCGGGGCATTAAGAGATCGGCATTTACGGCAGGTGGTTCAGAGGCGCTAACCTCCGGGCCTACTGCGAATGTTCTCAGGCAGCCATGTGGCGATCTCAGGGAACGCGATCAGAACAAAGACCATCGCGACCATGATCAGGAACATCGGGAACGCTGCCCGCGCAATGAACCCCATCTGATAGTTGGTCATGCCTTGCAGTACGAACAGATTAAACCCGATCGGCGGCGTGATCTGCGCCATCTCAACCACCACCACGATGAAGATACCAAACCAGATCAGGTCAATGCCCGCCTGACGGATCATAGGCTCCACCACAGCCATGGTCAGCACCACAGAAGAAATGCCATCCAGGAACATGCCGAGGATCACGTAGAACACCAGCAGCACCATCAGCAGCTCAAAGCGGCTGAGCTCCAGCGTTGCGATCATGTCAGCCAGACCGCGCGGCAGACCTGTAAAGCCCATGGAAAGAGACAGGAACGCAGCGCCGGCAAGGATCAGTGCAATCATGGAGGAGGTATAGGTCGCCCCCATGAGGCTGCTTGTGAAACTCTTCCAGGACAGTGAGCCCTGCGACGCGGCGAGGATCAGACTTCCAATTACGCCAAAGGCTGCGGCTTCTGTCGCTGTGGCATAGCCAAGATACATGGAGCCGATCACAACAAGGATCAGCAGGATCACTGGCAACAGGAAGCGGGTGTTCTTCACCTTCTCAGCAAAACTCATCTCAGGTTCTGCTTTCGGATCCCATTTGGAAGAGACTTTAGAGGTGATCGCCACATACGCCATGAACATGCCAGCCAGCACGATACCCGGCATAATACCTGCAAAGAACAGCTTGGAGATACTCTCATTGATGGTCACACCATAGACGATCAGCGTCAGGGACGGCGGGATCATCAGACCCA
Source organism: Pseudovibrio sp. Ad46 (assembly GCF_001623065.1). Taxonomy (NCBI): domain Bacteria; kingdom Pseudomonadati; phylum Pseudomonadota; class Alphaproteobacteria; order Hyphomicrobiales; family Stappiaceae; genus Pseudovibrio; species Pseudovibrio sp. Ad46. The sequence goes on from NZ_LMCG01000046.1 coordinate 151,465, forward strand.
GCGTTGCAGCGCCGGCCAGCGTGCCAATGATCATCTTTTCCGGATAATCACGCTTACGCAGCTCTGGGATGGACATCTTTCCAACGGTGGTCAGTGTGGCAGCTGAGGAGCCGGAGACCGCTGCGAAGACAGTACAGCCAACGATATTGGTGTGAACCAGACCTCCGGGAAGGCGGGCCATCCAAGGGGCAAGACCGCGGAACATATCTTCCGATAATCGGGTTCGATACAGGATTTCACCCATCCAGATGAACAGCGGCAGCGCCGTCAGTGTCCAGGAGGAGGACGCCGACCAGATGGTCGTCAACATCACGTCGCCAACAGGGCGGGTGGTGAACAGTTCCATGCCAACCCATGCCACACCCATAAGTGCCAGACCGACCCAGACGCCGGTGCCAAGCAAGGTGAACATGACAAACAGGAACAGAATGATAATGCTTATATTTTCCATTGCTCTTATTCTCCGGCAACTGCTTCTTCAAGTTCAGGCGCAATACGGTGCTTGCCAGTGAATATGAGTTGAAGGAGGTGGTCTGTGAGAGCAATCGCAAGGATCAAGGCACCAAGGAACATGAAGCCCTGTGGGATCCAAAGCGGTGTGCGGTCTTGTCCCTGACTGATGTCATTGAACTTGTGAGACCAGTAAACGAAACGGTAGGCGTAGTACACGAAGTACCAGATCGTGGCGGAGCCAATGGCAAAACACCAGATTTCCAGAATGCGCTGTGCTGTCTTGCCCAGCATTTGGTGCAGGATGGATACGCGAATATGGATGCCCTTGTTCAAGGCATTGGCAAATGCAAGGAAACTGGCGGCGGCCATGGCATAGCCTGCATATTCTGCGGCGCCCGGAAAGACCTCTCCCGTCCAACGTGCCAGCATCTGCACGACAATCAGTCCGAGGATGGCAATCAGACAAAGCGCGGAAAGAACTCCAGCTGTCTTGTAGATCCCATCCAGCCCTAAGCGCAGTGCGCGTGTCAGCTTCATTGTTCTCCCCCTCGAAAAAAGAAAAGCCGGAGTTCCAAAAGGTTCTCCGGCTTTTGCGTGCTTATTTCATTGCTTTGAAGGTGCTGACAACAGCCTTGCCATCGTCACCAGCAGCTTCAAGCCATTCTGCAGTCATGGTTGCACCAATTTCCTGCAGGTCAGCTTTCATCTGGTCACTACCCTTTTCAACCTTCATGCCGCCTTCACGCAGGCCATCAAGGGTGAAGTTTGTGTAGTCGATAGAACGCTTGAGGCCAGCTGCTTCTGCCGTTGCCGCACAGCCCTGAATGATGCCTTTGTTCTTTTCAGAAACACCAGACCACACATCAGAGTTTACGAGCATGTAGTTGCGTGGCAGCCATGCATCCACTTCGTAGAAGTAGTTGAGGCTTTCCCAAACTTTACGATCGTAACCAGTTGCACCGGAGGAGACCATGGAGTCAGCAACACCGGTTGCAAACGCCTGAGAGATTTCAGCAGCTTCAATGGAAACTGGCAGCATGCCTGTCAGCTCAGCAAGACGCGCAGTTGCGGTGTTGTAAGAGCGGAACTTGATGCCTTCCATGTCAGCAACAGAGTTGACTGCATTTTTGAAGTACAGACCCTGAGGAGGCCATGGCACGGAATACAGCAGGGTCAGGTTCTGTTCACCAAGAACCTTTTCAAGCGCCGGCTTTGCAGCAGTCCAAAGCTTTGCCGCATCATCAAAAGATGTTGCGAGGAATGGAACGGAATCCACACCGAACAGGGCATTTTCGTTCTGGTGACCGGAAAGCAGACGCTCACCGATTGGCACCTGACCGGTCTGAACTGCGCGCTTGATGTCGCCGCCCTTAAACAGTGAGCCGCCCGGGTGAGTGGTTACTTCGATTTCACCACCAGTGCCAGACGTAATACAAGCTGCAAATTCAGCGCCCGTTACTGAATGGAAATTGGACCCTGAGTACGCCATTGGCAGGTCCCATTTTTCCGCAGAAGCAGCAGTTGCCCCCAACGCCATAGCGGAAACACTCAAGGTGACCAGTAGACTAGACTTCTTCATATGTTCTCTCCTCCAAGAAAATTAGTGATGCCCTCAATTAAATCTTTGCGGATCGTAAGGGCTTATATCGTTATTGGGGCGTTTACCGCTGATCAGATCAGAGACCAGCCGCCCGGTTTTTGGACCGCCCGTCAGGCCGATGTGGTGGTGCCCAAACGCTGCATAAACACCGCTTTTGCCCACTTCACCGATGAGGGGGAGACTGTCCGATGGCGCAGGGCGGAAGCCCAACCATTCTTCTTCGCTTGATGCTTCCAGATGCGGGAAGCTCTCGCGAACCTTTTTCCGTAATAGAGCCAGAGGAGCCTTGGAAGCACCAGCTTCCAGCCCGCCAAACTCAACAACACCCGCACAGCGCAATCCCTGTGCCATTGGTGTTGCCACGAACTTGCCGGAGGCGACCATGATTGGTTGGCTCGGCTGCTCGCTCGGGTTCTTGAATAAAATATGGTAACCGCGCTCGGCTTCCAGCGGTACGCTGATGCCAAGCTTATTCATCAAAGGCTTGGACCAGACGCCCGTTGCCAGAACGGCACGATCACACTCAAAACGTCCTCTGTCAGTCATGACAGCTGAAATCGAACCGCCTGACAGATCGAAATCCTTCACTTCGGCCTGCACAAACATGCCGCCCATCTCTTTGAAAATCTGCACCAGATCCTGAACATACGCACCCGGGTCCTGAATAAACCCGTGATCACGCATCAACGCCAGCAGTTTGATGTTCCTGGCAAGGATTGGTTCCATCTCGTGAACGGCGTCACCTTCAATCAATTCCGGCACAAACCCGGCTTTGCGACGCAGTTCCCAGGTGTATGCGTCTGCTTCAAAGGCGGCTCTGTCGTTGTAGGCAAAGCTGTAGGTGCTTTCCTGCAGCCATTTAGCCGCGCTGGTTCCGTCCACCAATGCATGGTGCTGGTCCACACTGTCACCAACAATCGGCGTCAGCCCCTGCGCAATGCGGCGGGTTTCCTTATCCGTTGCGTGCGACAGATAACGTGCCAGCCAGCCCGCCAGCTTCGGCAGGTAGCTCCAACGCAGGAACAGCGGAAAGTTTGGATCCAGCAGAAGCTTTGGGCCTTTCAGGATCAAACCCGGCGCTGTGACTGGCGCCACGGAGCAGCTGGCCAGAACACATGCATTGCCAAAGGATGCACCCATGCCGGGCTCACCCTTATCGATGAGGGTCACATCATGACCCTCACGCTTCAACCATAAAGCTGCTGATACACCAACGATCCCTGCACCGATGACGACGACATTATTTTTATTCATGCAGCCCCCAGCACCGCACTCTTGGAAATCGCATAGTGCTCAACTTTCTCCAGATCCGGTCGGCCTCCCAAGCCTGCCGTTTGCGGAACGATCACATCGCCGCCTCTGGTTTCAAATGGCGTTTCCATAAGGTCTTCTACTAGGAAGTATTTTGCCTGATAAAACTCACAAGCTAAAGTGATTTCTGGCGTTGCAGCAATCATATGCGTTCCGGCAAGGTGGGCGAGGCCGGATTCAAACATGTCGCCGCCATAAGCACTCATACCTGCAGTTGCAGCCATGCGGGCCACGGTTTGAGCCCGAGTCAAGCCTCCACTCTTCATTATTTTGACTGAAACACCGTCAGCTATCCCCATGTTAATCGCGGTCAGCATATCTTCTGGCCCAAAGATGCTTTCGTCCGCAAGAAGCGGCACATCGATGGAATTTCGGATAGTTGCCATAAGTTCCCGAAGGTTATGCGCAACCGGCTGTTCGATAAAATCTGGTTGAAAACTCGCGATGTCGCGAACGCACGCTAGGGCACTATCGTGGTGTAAACCCTGATTGTAGTCCACGCGGATGGAAAACTCAGGATAGCTCATGCGTAGGCGCTCCATACGCATCATATCAAACTCATGACCCTTGAAGCCTGTTTTGAGCTTGATGATGCGCACACCATCCTCTTTCAAACGTTCCATCAATGCTAAATCACGATCGAAATCAGGATCAGCAATAGAACAGGAAAGAGGAATCGTATCGCGACATTTGCCACCCAGAAGCGCCCAGACCGGCAAATCAGAGATTCGGCCCTGCAGGTCGAGCAATGCTGTTTCCAGAGCTGCTTTCGCCTCGGTACAATGAGCAACCGCCTTTTGGGCGTCCTTCATGATCGTGGCGCGTTCACCAATGGTGCGGCCAACAACAAGCGGACGGATGTAGCGGTCGAGCGCCGCAAAGGTGGCTTCTGCAGAACCGGTGAAGACAGACCACGGCGAGGCTTCCCCCCAACCGGTTTCGCCCCCCTCCGCCGTTAAGCGGAGGATGACAATATCAACGGCGTGTTCAACAGAACCAATGCCATGGTCGCGGCGGGCGTTCACTGGCAACTGTACGTGCCAGACATCCATTCCAACGATCTTTTGGCCAGTGATTTTCTGTTCAGCTTTCATGGCTCTTATCCCATCCAGCGACGTACAGGGGCGTTTGCTTCTTCAAGAGGCTGCGTCACAACATCAATCAGCGTTGGACCGTCATGTTCGATTGCCTCTTTGAGCACACGCTCCAGATCATCAGGATTTTCAACGCGCCAACTCTTCACACCATAAGCAGCGGCAACAGCGGCCTGATCAGTGCGGTTGAAGTCTACATTGTAGTAGCGCGCATCTGTGTCTGCATACTGGCTCGCTTTAATCCAGCCGTAGCTGGAGTTGGAGAACACGATGTACGTGATTGGCGCACGGGAGCGGCACACGGTCTCCAGCTCACCACAGGTAAAGCCGAAGGAGCCATCACCCATCATGGCAACCACTTTGCTGGTTGGGCGGCCATACCATGCACCCAGCGCAGCAGAGAGTGAGTAACCCAATGCGCCATGTGCGCGGTTGGTGATGAAGTAACGACCAGACTGCGGCAGCTGGTAATAAGCAGAGAAGTACGGGCAGGAGGTGCCCGGATCGGAGATCACTGTGGCATCAACCGGCAACACCTTCATCATCGCATCGATCACCCGTTCAGGACGGATCGGTGCTTCACCGCTTTGAGCCAGCTTGTTGAAGATCTCAAACTTGCGTTTCTTGATGTCTGCAACAGCAGCTGCACCGCCGAAAGTGTCAGCGCCCTGATCGCGTTTATCCAGAACAGCGTTGACCTGCGCAAGGGAAAGCTTGAGGTCACCAACAACGCCAACTTCCACTTCGTAGTTCGCACCGATCACCATCGGGTCGTTGTCGAAGTGAACAACACGGGTCTTAGCAGATGGCGCTTCCCAGCGGGAAGTGGTGGTGGAGCCGGCACGAGCCCCCATGAACACCACAAGGTCCGCATTGGCCATGGCTTCCCATGTCTCGTCCGTTCCGCCATTGGACCCGACTACACCGACACAGTTTGGATGGGTTTCAGCCAGTGAACCCTGACCGGAGATAGACGTGGCAACCGGAATGTCGAGACGGGATGCCAGACGCTCCAGTTCATCCATAGCACCAGCAATCACAACACCGCCGCCGCACACAATAAGCGGTTTCTTCGCAGAAAGGATTGCATCAACCGCAGCTTCAGCGGCACCTGGAGCAGGGGCCTGAGGGTAAGCCGGATATGACGTCAGTTGCTGATCTGCCCAGATGTCAGTGGCATCGACCGCATCATACTGAATATCGTAGGGCAGGCCGAGATGAGCCGCACCGGAGCGACCGGTTGTCATGGCACGGAAGGCTTTACGAACCATCCGCGGAATGTGGTCAGCGCGCTTGATCACGGTGTTCCACTTGGTCAGCGGACGCATCAGCGCTTCCTGATCCACTTCGGTCAGTGGGTACTTGCCGTAGGATCCAACAGAAATGTCTGTCGTAATGCCAAGCACAGCATAAGAGCTTTCAGAGGCTTCGATCAGACCCGGCAAAATGTAGGTTGCGCCACCACCGGACGGCCCCTCACACACACCCGGACGTCCGGTCACTCGTGAATACGCATCGGCCATGTAAGTGGCGCAGCGCTCATCACGGGTCAAAACGTGGGTCATCTTGTGATCAAGCTTATACATCGCGTCATAAAACGGCAGTGTTGTATCGCCGCAAAGACCGAAAATGTGCTGGACGCCCTGCGCCTCCAGCATTTTTACCATGGCTTCTGCACCATTCATCTTATTCGTCACAGTGTCACCTATCAGACCCGTCCCACCTGTTAAGCAGGCAATTTACTAAACCCGAAGAATGCAGAATCGATTGCACTCAAAATTGTATACAGCACCATATTCAATATTGAGCGCAGGTCAAATGGAATGTACAGTTCATCTATGACGTGGTAAGTGCTGAGCCAATTTTTGGGGCCTGCGACGGCAGGATTGAGAGCGATTTTGGAATGACAAAAGCTGATAGCAACGTGGACCGCATCTACGAAAAACTACGGAAAATGGCGGCCTATTTCGAACTTAAGCCGGATGCCCGTATCAACGAGAGTGCGTTATCCACAGAGTTGGGCGCAAGCCGGACACCGCTGCGCGAGGCGTTGAATCGACTCGTGGCAGAAGGCTTCCTCACGTTCCAGAGTGGCCGCGGTTTCTTTTGCCGCCCCCTGAGCCCGAAGCTTATTCTCGATCTTTATGAAGCGCGTGTCGCCATTGAGACGGAGATTGTCCGCCTTGTTTGCCGCCGGGCCAGTGATGAAGAACTTCAGGACCTGATGGAGTTTTTGAAGTCCACTGAACCGGACTACGACAGCTGCGAAGACCCGATGGAGCTTTTGAGCATGGATGAGGCGTATCACATGCGCATCGCTGCCTTGTCTCAAAGCAACGAGCTGGTCCGCATTCTGGAAAACCTGAATGACCGCGTGCGTTACATCCGTCTTGTCGACTTGAAATACCTACGCGGCAAGACACCTGTTTCCACGCAGGAGGAAGCCCAGCTTTCGGCCCACCGTGTGGTGCTGACCGCCCTGATCAACCGGGACGAGGACAAAGCCGTTTCCACCATGCGTCACCATATTGAACGACGCCGCGATGAAGCAACAGAGGCGGTACGCATCGCCTATTCGCAGCTCTACGTTCCAGCAGATTAACGCGAGTACCAAAAGCAAAGCAGGTCGCAGGTCCCCAACACTTAACCTGCTTTGCCCTCCAATTTTATAGAAGAGGTTTTGAATTATGTCCGTTGAGTATGGAGGCAAGACCGTATTTGGTGCCTCAGTCGGCATTCTCATGCTGGAAACCAAGTTCCCGCGCATTTACGGCGACATCGGCAATGCCCAGACATGGCCGTTTCCAGTGCATTATCGCGTGGTCCGCGGTGCGACCCCAAACAAGGTGGTGCGCAATGATCCGCGTGAGCTGTTGGACCTGTTTGTTGAAGCTGGCCGCGATCTGGTGCGGACCGGCTGTGACGGCATCACCACCAACTGCGGTTTTCTGGCTCTCATTCAGGACGAGGTGAAGGAAGCGCTTGGCGTGCCCGTCGCAACGTCTTCCTTGATGCAGATCCCAAGCGTGCAGCAGCTTCTGCCGAAGAATAAGCGTGTAGGCGTCATCACCATTTCCAAAGAAACACTGACCAAAGAGCACCTGAAAGCGGCAGGCGCACCGGAAGACACGGTGATTGTAGGCACAGATGGTCTGCGCAACTTCACCCGCGAAGTGCTGGATGACTATGACGCCATCAACTTTGAAGATGCCCGTCTGGATCTGTTGGACGCTGCCGCAGAATTGGTGACCAAAAACGAGGGCATTGGCGCCATCGTTCTGGAATGCACCAATATGGTGCCCTACGCCAATGACATCCGCAAACTCACCGGATTGCCCGTCTATTCCATCTACACGTTCGTGAACTGGTTCCAATCCGGTCTGGTTCCGCGTAAGTTCCCGCTGGAACTGGATGACCCGCGTTTGAATTTAGCGACCTACGGAAATTAATCGATGTCGAAGCCTAGTCAGATTGAACAGATAAACACAAACGGCCTCGTTTTGCTTGGCTGCGGAAAGATGGGCTCAGCCATGCTGAAGGGCTGGCTGGAAGCAGGCGTTTTGCCTTCCAGCACAACTGTGATTGATCCTTATCCATCTGACTGGTTGCGGTCATTGGAAGATCACGGCCTAAGCCTGAACAAGCAACTGCCAGCAGCTCCCGCAGTATGCATTCTGGCTGTGAAGCCACAGATGATGGGCGATGCAACCCCTCAAGTTGTGGCGTTAGGCGGTGGCAGCACCGTTTTCATTTCTGTTGCAGCGGGCACAAACCTGACCACACTTCTTTCTCTGGTGGGTGAGGGCAGCCCGATCATCCGCGCCATGCCAAACACACCGGCAGCTATTGGACGCGGCATCACCGCGCTCATTCCAAACAGCCATTGCTCTGAAGATAATCTGGCTATGGCACAGGAACTGCTCGCCGCTGTCGGGCAGACCGTCGTGCTGGAGAACGAAAGCCAAATGGATGCTGTGACAGCAGTCTCCGGCTCTGGACCTGCCTATGTGTTCCACCTGATCGAGTGCCTCGCCAAAGCAGGCGCAGAGCAAGGGCTGCCGGAAGAGCTGGCGATGCAACTGGCTAAAGCCACCGTTGGCGGAGCAGGACAGCTGGCAGAAGATGCCAGCGACGACCCTACCCAGCTGCGCATCAATGTGACATCTCCAAACGGCACCACAGCCGCGGCGCTCGATGTGCTTATGAACGAAGAGGACGGCATGCCGCCACTTCTTTCCCGCGCTGTTGCAGCTGCCAAAAAACGCAGTGAAGAGCTGGCCTAGTCTCCTGCGTTATCACAAGATATGAAACCCCGCTTTCCATCAGGACGGCGGGGTTTTCTTTTGCTCTGACACACTCTCAAGACTTTGGGCTTGACCAATTTCAATTATTATATAACCATACGGTTATGCAACAGGTGAACCAGACACCCCAACCAGAAAACCTTGATGCCGTGTTTGCAGCACTGGCCGATCCAACGCGCCGTGCAATCCTGACACGGCTCGCCAATGGAGACGCATCGGTCAACGAGCTGGCTGAGCCATTTTGCATGAGCCAGCCTGCCGTCTCAAAGCATCTGAGGGTTCTGGAACGGGCAGGGCTGGTTGAACGCGCCATAGACAAGCAACGCCGCCCGGCACGGCTCAAAGCTGAGCCCATGCGTGAGGCGGTTAAATGGCTGGAAGAGTTTAGCAAGTTCTGGTCATCCAGCTTTGATCAGCTGGATGATCTTCTGGAGGAATTGATGAAATCCGAAAGTTGAGGAGGGAATTGGAATGAGTGAACTACCAACCTATGTACTGGAACGCACCTTTAACGCCCCGCGCGAGCTGGTTTGGCGCACATGGACCGAACCGGATCTTATTTCGCGCTGGTACGGCCCTAACGTGGAAAGCATCGTCCACCAGCTGGATGTCAAACAAGGCGGCCTTTGGCTGCATGAGATGAAGTGGGGAGACAATTCCAACTTCCAACGCGTTGAATATACAGAGGTCTCAAAACCTTCAAAACTGGTATGGCTGCACGCAACGTCTGACGCTGACTGGAATGTGATTGCCAGCCCGATGATGCAGGACTGGCCTCGTGTTTTGCTGACCACCGTCACCTTCGAGCAAGACGGCGACCAGACCAAAATGCGCCTCACATGGGTTCCCCATGACGCCACAGAGGCCGAGATAGCCTGCTTCGAGGCAGCCATCGGCGGCATGAACCAAGGCTGGAATGCCGGTATGGGCCTACTGGAAGAACTGCTCGCCGAGCTTCAGGCAAGTTTGACGGCGTAAGTTGTGGTGGAGACCTCTCCTCAGCCCCGACCTCTCCCTTGGAGGCGGGGTTTTTTCTTGCGCGGATTGTCGCATTCTGCCCCTCAGGCAACAGCTTATGCGCAGAAATGTGCCCTATCGGAAATAATATAAGTATTTGCTCTCATTATATTTTTGCATATTACCGAGCGGAATAGTTCAAAATTTAATTTGTTATTAGTAAGTGCACCATACCCCTAAAACTAACAGTGGTATTCTCAGAAAATACCCGCAGCGGAAAATAAGAATAGCAACGGGGCACTTATGCACTTTTCCGGAATTAACCTGACCACCAAAATAGCTTCAACCGTTTCATTTGCCATTGTCGTAACAATCGGTGTTCTTGTGCTGGCCGCAGACCTGTTACTCTGGGGTACGCTGAGCGATGAGGTGGACAAACGTCACAATATCAATCTTCGCATCGCGGCTGCACAGTTCCAGCAGGAACTCCCATCAGCAACCGTGAAGCTGGACCACAATTCTAATGTTGCCAAAATCATCACAAATGATCCTCTGAACTTCTCGGGGAACGATCTTGTTGACCAGATTGGGCATCTGACTGGCGAGACCGCAACTGTTTTTGTGTGGGATGACGCAACCCAGGATTACTGGCGCAAGACCACCAACATCAAAAACAAGAAGGGTGAACGCGCCGTCGATACACCACTCGGCAAGACTGGCAGTGTTTATCCAATTATCAAGTCTGGCAAGACCTTCCGCGGTGAAGCCGACATCCTCGGCATGGCCTATTACACGCTGTACCAGCCAATCTTTGACAGCAACAATCGCGTGATTGGTATTCTTTATGTGGGCGTTGAGAAGTCTCACATTGAAGCGCAGGTTGATAACGTCACCTGGAACCTGCTTTACGCCGCACTTGGACTGGGGCTTGTTCTTGTTCTGATGGCCTACTTCGGCTTCAAGTTCATGCTGAAGCCGATTCCTGTGATGACGAAGGCCCTGCGTGATTTGTCCGAGAACAAGCTGGACATCAAGATTGATTACTCCAAACGCACCGATGAAATCGGCGATATGGCACAGGCAATCGAAGTTCTGCGCCAGAACAACGTAGAGCGTATTCGCCTGCAAGAGCAAAGCGATGAGGAATCCGGTGCTCGCGAGGAACGTCAGAGCCGCATCGAGAACCTGTTGAGCCAGTTTGGTGCCGAAGTCACGCAAGCACTGCAGAGTGTGGATCAGCGTTCTGCGGAAATGGAACACACCGCCACCCGCCTGACCGGCATTGCAGAGGATTCTGCTCTGCGTTCCAACTCCGCTCGTGATGCCTCCGAAGAAGCCTCAGCCAATGTGCAGACGGTTGCGACCGCAGCTGAAGAACTGAGCGCCTCCATTGAAGAGATCAGCCGCCAGTTGGGTGAGACCAACCGTGTGGTGGGTGCCGCAACCAGTGGCGCAGAAGAAAGCAGCCAGAAGGTTCAGGCGCTTGACAGTGCTGCGCAAAAGATCGGCGAAGTCGTCAACCTCATCCGCGATATTGCGGAGCAGACCAACCTGCTGGCGCTCAACGCAACCATTGAAGCAGCACGTGCTGGTGAGATGGGCAAAGGCTTTGCAGTTGTGGCCTCCGAGGTTAAGGAGTTGGCAACCCAGACCTCCAAGGCAACCGAAGAAATCTCTGCGCAGATCTCAGGCATCCAGAACTCCTCCAAGGAAACCGTGGAAGCCATTGTTGGCATCAGCGACACCATGAGCGAAGTGAACAAACACGCCACCTCCATCGCCAATGCCGTTGAACAGCAGGGATCCGCGACCATGGAAATCAGCGAGAACGTTCAGATGGCAGCACAGGGTACTCGCAGCGCAGCACACAACGTGAGCGAGGTGTCAGTGAAAGTAACGGAAACGCAGGAAGCGGCCTCTCAGGTGCTTGACGCATCACAGGCAGTTGCATCCAACGCAGCGCTCCTGCGCAAAACCATCAACTCCTTTATGGATGATATTCGCGCCGCCTAAGCACTATGCCTCTTAGGAGCATAATGACTTGAAGAGGCCCTGCATTCCATTGGTGATGCAGGGCCTTTTACATTCAAACGAAATGATCATCGCCCGTTCACTCGCCTGTTTTTACAAGTGAGGCACTGATAGACCAGCTGGAGAACACATGAAAAACCTCAAATCGAAACTCCAGCTAATGGCCTGTACGTTGCTTGCGAGCGTGAGCTTATCACTGACGAGCGGTCATTTCACAGCGGCCTTAGCGTCTGATCAGGACCTGATTCTCATTGCTGCGCCATCCATTGCTGATACCTACGATGATCCCGAGTATGCAGCGCTGTTTCAGGATATCGTGGATTTCGACATCGCCTACGCAAATGCTGTTTATGGCAACGACGAGGTTCGGATCGTTGTGGATGCACAGACTCGGTCTTACTTCAAAGGCAAGGTGCCGGACGAGGTCCTTATCAATGACTATCTCCCGCATATTTGGGTGCGGGATTACACCGTCATCAACCCAGGTAAACCGGTTCAGTTCCGCTATACCCCTGTCACCTTTGAAGGTGATCAGGCGGTCGCAGATGAAATGCAGGGCGGCTTCAACGCCTTTGCCAATGCGAAGGGGCTGACATTTACTCAAACCGATTACCTGTTGGATGGCGGTAATATCGTTGATAACCACGCAGGCCGGGTGATCACCACAACGCGCTTTCTGGAAGACAATGACCTGTCCTATGAAGACGGCAAGGCAGTTTTGAAGGAGCTGCTGAACGCGAAAGAAGTTGCGATCTTGCCTCCCGATGAAGAGGTGATGGCTCACAGCGATGGCATGGTGATGTTTGCGGAAGATAACACCATCATCCTCAATCGCTATGACGCCCCCATGAGGACCGAGATCACCGAGGAACTGGAGGCATCTTTTCCAGGCATCAAGATTGTTGAAGTGGACGCCATGTGGGATGAAGCTGATCTGTCCAGCGCCTGCGGGGTCAACGTCAACGCGACGATGACCAGCAAATTCATCTACATGCCGCATTTTGGCGACCAGAACAGCGATGATGTGCTGGAGACCATCCAAGCCAACACCAGCAAGACGGTTATTCCGGTGCCAGCCAACAAAGTGTGTAAGCTGGGCGGCTCAGTGCGTTGCCTCACCCTTCAGCTGAAAGGCAAAGCAGCGCAGGCAATTCTGAAAGATTAGGTCAGCCAACACGGGTCACTGCTCTGCTGCACTCAGAAAATCTGGTTGATTGCATCCAGAAGGCCCAGTGTCGCTGTTAGCAGCAAAAAGCCACCTAACCCTGGCACAATCCAGTTGAACACCTTGCTTTCATCAAAGACCTGAAGCGAGATCTGCCCCAGAAAGCCGTAGGCTAAAAAGCAGATCAGAGCGATCAGGCCGATGGGTAGGAAAACAGAGCTCAACGCCCCAACGCTTGCTACAATTTCGCTGTTAACGAACTGCGGAAACAACGCCACAAAAAACAGGATTGCTTTTGGGTTGAAGAAGGCAATCAGAAAACCAGTCTGAAATCCCTCTGTCGCTTTGGAAAGCTGTTTTTCCAGTCCCGCAGTATCCAACCGAAAGCTGCTGCCGTGTCGAATAAAGATGTATCCGATATAGGCGATATACAGCGCTCCAACCGCCTGCACTGTGAGCAGAACCCGAGGTTCCAGCGAGACCACGGAGCGGAAGGCGAAAAAGGCAATCAGGGCTTGCCCTAAAGAGGCGGTGACATTCCCCAGTGCGGGCGGAACAACCCCGTTCACGCCGCCCCGGGCGCCTTCAGCAAACGCAAGCGCCATGCTGGGGCCGGGGATGATCGACACAGAGAAAATAGCTATGCAATACAAGATGAGTTGGTCTGCACTCATTTAAATTCTTTCAATAACGTTCTGGCGATTGTTCGCAGTGTTGTCGTGACTGATCACACCTGTTTGAATCACCTCTCCAATTTTAAAACCTTCATGGATGTAGTCATCAATAACTTTTTGGCCTTCTCCCTTTTTCAGGAGTCTGACAATATGGCCCATGAACACGTCCCCCAAAATGGAAAGACACTATTCATGTTCACCCTCAATAATCAGGGTGTCATCTACTAAATCTTGCAGTGTCGAAATCTGAGCAGCATCCACGTCTCCTGCGTCGAGCATGGCTTGGAGACGGTCTTTTTTCAAGCCTTCATAGAACAGCGGAAGGGAGGTTCAGAGTATCCTTATCTATACTTGCCCGAATAATACTCTTTGGTTTCCGCACTACTGTTCACTGCTAAAGAGTTTTAGCGGCTATTCCGGGTCTTTTTTCTTTGCAATCACCAGCTGACCGGCGATTGGATGTCCTTGTTCCAAACGTAGGACCATTTCAGTGCGATCAAGGAGTTCGAGATTGTTCTGCTTCAGCAGGTTCTCAAGGTAATCCTGCGAATGGGCATAGCGACAGTACTTTCCCATAAGATAAGGTTGGCCGCCAAATGCCTCTTCCGGCTGGGTCTCCGTTGAAAAGAGGAAAATACCACCGGGAGCCATGTTTCGGGCGATATTTAAAAACATCTCGTCCAAAGTCCCATTGTATGGAATGACATCTGTAGAGATCACAAGGTCCCAGGGCTCATGGCGGCTTTGCTTCAGAAATTGAGTGATCTCGCCTTCATGCAAGACATCATAAATCTCTTTCTCTCTTGCTTTCTCAAGCATCTCCGCAGAAAGGTCTAAACCAATTTTGTGAGTGACCTGATCCTTGAGCACCTCACAGCAAAGTCCTGTTCCACAACCAAGGTCCAGCATTCGCTTGAAGGGTCCAACCTCAAGCGTAGCCATTCTCTCCTTAACTTTTTCAGGGAGGGCGTACTTCAGGCCGTCCAGCAGCCTTTTGTCATAAGTCTCAGACATTTGGCCAAACAGCATCAGCACATGGGCCTCGGGCATACAGCTGGGGACATTGCCTTTGCCAATAGCTGCCAGATGAAGTGAAGCACCAACACTATCATCTGGATCATTGCGCAGAATGTGCTCAAAGGCCTCTGCTGCTTCATCAAATTTGCCTGCAGCTTCCAAGTCTAAAGCGTTGTTGAGCTCAAAAAAACTGGAAAGAATATCTGCAACCGGATCAAACTGATTTTCGTCGTCAATACCGTTTTTCATGACTACAGCTCTCTGGTTTTATTAGAGCGCAGTGAGCCATAAAACACTTAATTACCTATCCGCACAGTCCAGTTGATCTTTCGAAAACTGTAATCAGTGCGCGATTGGCTACCACTATTCCATGCTCTTGATCTCACAAGGAAACTTGGCCATATCGCAATTTTAAAATGGAATTTGAAGAGGCTCTAAGAGCCTTGAGAAGGCGGGAATGTATTCGCGTCGAGGCGGGGGCGTCAGTCCACAGTACCGCGGACTGACGCTATATTTGCTTAGCCGAGGATTTTGCCAAGGCTCATGGCAACCATCTTGTCGCCGCCGATTTTGATCTTGCCCATCATCACAGCTGTCATCGGGTTGACGGAACCATCCACCAAGCCTTTGAAGGTCTTCGCAGAGCAAGAGATTGTGCAATCAGCCTCTGCTTCTTCTGCGCGCGCGCCGTTCTCGTCGACGATGATGAAGCCCTCATCCTTGATGTTGAGCGCAATCGATTTTGACATATCGACGCCATCAAGTTTGCCGTTGATCCCGGTTACGATCTTCTGGATGAATTCGGACATCTGTTCCTCTGGCTATTTTCTGTTCAGGGAGGGCAGGACCCTCCCAATTGTTGCAGCTACCTAACCTTATTGCCTGCAAACTACAAGCGCCTCAATGGTCTAGTATAGGTTAACCGCTAAACCAATTCGTCATAGTGCCAGGCAATATGGTCTTGCATAAAGGATGCAATGCAATAGTAGCTGTGATCGTAGCCACCATGCATGCGCAGAGTCAGGTCAACGCCTTCGTCACGGCAAGCCTTTTCAAAGACCCAAGGCTTCAGCTGTTCTTCCAAGAACCCATCGGCTGAGCCCTGATCGATCAGGATGCGGCCTTTCCAGCCGCGAGACTTGACCAGCTCACAAGCATCATAGTTTGCCCATGTGGAACGATCTTCTCCGAGGTAACCAGAGAAAGCCTTCTCACCCCATGGGCAGTTAATTGGGTTCACAATCGGTGCAAACGCGGACACGCTTTTGAACAGGCCCGGATTTTTCAACGCAAGAGTCAACGCGCCATGACCACCCATGGAGTGACCCGTCAGGCCCAGAGCGCTCAGATCGACCGGGAAGTGTTCTTCCAAGATCTCCGGCAGCTCCTGCGTGATATACTCTTCCATGCGGTAGTGCTTGGCCCATGGCTCCTGCGTGGCGTTCAGGTAAAAGCCCGCGCTTTTGCCCATGTCCCAGCCATCATCATCCGCCACATCGTCACCAAGTGGAGACGTATCCGGTGCAACGATGATCATGCCCATCTCTGCTGCTGCACGCTGGCTGCCAGCTTTGGAGACCATGTTTTCCCAGGTACAGGTCAGACCGGAGAGGAACATCAGGGTTGGACACTCTTCACCATTCAGCGCACGGCGCGGTAGAAACACCGCAAATTCCATTGGCGTACCGGTGGCTTTACTAGCGTGGCGATAAACGCGCTGCTCGCCATCAAAACAGCGCCAGCTTTGGATCAGCTCAATCATAATAGCTCTCTCACAGCGTACTTCCGAAAAGCGGTTCCGGTTTTCGGATAAGAATATGCATTAAAATGAAGGCCTAAGCAGAGCAGATGTCCGCTTAGACCTTATCAATACGAAAACCCAGAGTATGGCTTAGAACGTCACAACCGAACGGATGGACTTGCCTTCATGCATCAGATCAAACGCAGTGTTGATCTCATCCAACGGCATGGTGTGGGTGATCATGTGGTCAATGTCGATCTTGCCATCCATGTACCAGTCCACGATCTTTGGCACATCCGTACGACCACGCGCACCGCCGAAAGCAGTGCCTCTCCAGGAACGACCAGTCACCAGCTGGAATGGACGGGTGGAGATTTCCTGACCTGCGCCAGCAACACCGATGATGATGCTTTCGCCCCAGCCTTTGTGGCTGCACTCAAGCGCCTGACGCATGGTGGTTGGGTGGCCAATACACTCAAAGGTGTAATCCGCACCGCCGCCTGTCACGTCAACCAGGTAAGGAACCAGATCGCCTTCAACTTCCTTCGGGTTGACGAAGTCAGTCATGCCGTACTGTTCTGCAAGTGCTTTTTTGCCTGGGTTGAGGTCAACACCAACAATCTGGTCAGCACCGATCAGACGCAGGCCCTGCACAACGTTAAGACCAATACCACCAAGACCAAACACAATAGCCTTACAGCCTGGCTCAGCCTTTGCTGTGTTGATCACGGCGCCAACGCCAGTGGTCACACCACAACCGATGTAGCAAACCTTATCAAACGGTGCGTCCTTGCGGATCTTCGCCAGAGAAATCTCAGGCAGAACAGTGAAGTTGGAGAAGGTGCTGGTGCCCATGTAGTGGTGAATCTTTTCACCATTGATGGAGAAGCGGCTGGACCCGTCTGGCATTACGCCTGCACCCTGTGTGGAGCGGATGGACTGACACAGGTTGGTCTTCGGGTTAAGGCAGTACTCACACTCGCGGCATTCCGGTGTGTAAAGCGGGATCACATGATCGCCCGGCTTCAGCGAGGTAACGCCTTTGCCCACTTCGCGCACAATGCCTGCGCCTTCGTGGCCTAAGATGGCCGGGAACAGACCTTCCGGATCATCACCGGACAGGGTGAAGGCGTCTGTGTGACAGATACCTGTTGCCATGATTTCAACCAGAACCTCAAAAGGCTTCGGGCCGTCCAGCTGAACTGTCTCGATAGAAAGAGGGGCTCCGGCTTTATAAGCAACAGCGGCGCGTGTATCCATATTGTGAACCTATACGTCTTGTTATAGACCCGCCGGATGTGGCGGGACCTCCCCAAAATTGATTAAAGCGGCGCACACCTCCCGCGTGTCACCCCTAAACTTGCACCAGTAACTTATAACGCGCAGAACCACGAATTGCATCAGCGAATTCAGGAGTTTTGCGTAGAGACTAAAGTTAGTAACAAACAACATATTTGAGTGCACAGAGTGGACGTCATTGCGCAATTCAATCATTGCTTTGTTGTCTTCAGGAGAAAAATATGAGTGGCATGACAAAGAGCAAGATTCTCGAGTTTTCGCGCGGGTATCCGGTTTATCTTTTTGCGCTGACGCTCGCAGGCATCACGGCTTGTCTCACCTTCTACCTGCTTGCCATCTTCCCTCCTGTCGGCTTTGTGATCTTGTATATCCTGCAAGACAGGATCCCGCTCACAACGATCATCCCTTTCATTGCAGGGCCCGCTCTACCGGCTGCTATTGTCTTTCACCTCTTCCTCAGAAGAACACGGCTCTGGCTCCCCGTTGGCGCCACCCTCATTAGCTATCTGGCTGGCACCAGCACAGCCATTTTGCTCATGCCCATCATCGCAACGCCGTCAGTTATAATCCTCGAAGGTTTCCTCATCTTCATGGGTATTGCCTGCACAATAGGTTACGCATTCGTCTATTGGCAGCGCATTCCAAAACGTTCTAAAGCAGATACTTGATCGCCAGAACGATCCCGCCAAGCAGCAGTAGTGTTTCCGCGACGATAACAAACAGGTGCTGATGGCCGAGGCTGACGAGGGTTTTCAGGGTGGTCATGACGCCGAGTGCCGAGATCGCGATGACGAGGCACCAGGTGGAGGCATCAACGAGGATCAGGCGCGGTGTCTCAGGTATCCAGCCCAGTGAGTTCACCACGACCAGTGCTGCGAACCCGAAGGCGAAATAAGGGACAGGGGCTTTGGTCTGCAGAGCAGTTGTTCCGGCGTTGCTTTTGGTGTGCAACCACTTGGCGGACCACACCGAGATGATAAAAATCACCGGAAGCAACATCATCACCCGCATCAGCTTGACCACGGTGCCGATTTCACCTGCGCTGTCTGACACCGCAAACCCAGCACCTACCACCTGCGCCACATCATGAATGGTCGCGCCAAAGAAGATGCCGAGCTGCACATCGGTAAGGCCGAACATCTGTCCGATGCTGGGGTAAAGGATCATCGCGAGGGTTGAGAGGGCTGTTACGGCAATGACCGTGAACAGCGTGTTTTGTTCGTTTTCCTTGGAGTTTGGCAATACGGAGGAAATCGCCAGTGCTGCAGATGCTCCGCAAATGCCAACAGCGCCTCCCGTCAGCAATCCAAAACTGGCCGAGCGACCGAGTAAGCGAGCCACCACAAGGCCAACAAACAGCATGGCCAGCACCGAGAGGATCACCAGAGCCAGTGTTTGCCAACCGAGCGCAAGGATCTGTGCAAAGGAGACGCGCAGGCCAAGCAGGATCACGCCAAGGCGCAGCACCTTTTTAGCCGCAAAACTCAGGCCTGCCTGACAGTTTCCATCCTCATAAATAGAATGCACGGCCATACCAATGAGCAGGGCGTACAGCATCACCGGCCCGCCCTGATGCTCGGAGATATAACGCGCAGCAATGGCGATCACCGTTGCAATGATAAGGCCGGGAATGATCTCACGACCCTCTTTCATCCACTTGGAGAAGAACGGGCCAGAGCTTTCCGGTTGATCTGGCAGGCTGGAGTCGGCTGGCATAAAACTCACCCTTGCAAGTGCCTTTGGTCCCCAGTGCCTCTGTTAAGAAGCACTTCAGACACCATAAGGATGCTCCATGGTGAAGTGGTTACGCCAGCCAAAGAAACCGCCACACCCCATGGCAATTCAGGGGGCGTGGCCTGACTGTTTGGCGGGAGCCTATTGTGTTTCGCTAACCTTTGCTTGCTGCACAGAGTCGCCAACAAGGCTGAGTGCCAGTCCCGCACACGCAATGAACGCAGTGAGGGCAAGCACCAGCCATCCGGTGTATTCAACCGATGTGACGAAACCAACGAACAAGCCGGAAAGCGGCAGAGTGAAGTTGTTGAACAGGATGATCACACCAACCGTCTTACCGTAGTCATCTGGCGGAATGATCTTCTGCCGTGCACTGCGGATGTAGACGTTAAACATGCTGTCAAAGCCAAGGATCACACAGTACCCCAACAGGTAAATCCAGTAGTTACTCGTGAACCCGGTTATCACACCGCCAACAACCAACCCGCTGTATGAGATGATGCCGATGTGGGTCAGCTTCAGGCGGCTCGCACCTGTAACCAGCAAAACCGCGAAGGTGGCAATCGCCCCAACGGATTGCAGCAGCGCGTAGAATTCCTCAGACTGCTCATAAAGACCGGTGACCATACTGGCAGAGGTTGCCAGTGTGACACCGAAGACCAGATTGACCAGCGCAGTGAGCGCCACAATGCGCTTCAACCCCGGCAGGTAAAACAGATGGTTGAGCGCAATACGGAATGGCTTGGTCCAATGCCCATCCAGCGGCTTGGCCTCTTTCAACTCCACGTCACTGAGACGGCGCCAGATGGAGATGAGCGCATCGGCACTGACAAACAGTGCACCTGACATGACCACGACAATTTCCCAGCCGAACACGTTGAACAGAGCCGCGGCAATAACCGGCCCCAACACGATGCAAATCTGGTCAACACTCTGCGCGTAGGACTGCACTTTAGTGAAGGTCACGTCTTTGAAGATTTGCGGCAGCATCACTTCGCGAGCCATGAACCCTTGTGTCGTGAGCACGCCTGAAAGGGCCGCAATGGCAACAATCCAGCCCACATGGGGCATAAAGTATTGGCCAACAAGGCCAAGGGCACAGACCAGTGAGCGGCCTGCCTGAGAAATGCGGATCAATGTGACGGGAGAAAAACGATCTGCCAGAATTCCGCAGACGGGAAAGCACAAAATGCGCGGCAGCGTTTCAGCCGCAAAAGCAAGGCCGGAAAGCGACACACTGCCAGTGGTTTGGAAGACAACAAGAGGAACGACGAAAAGCAGCAGTTGGTCTCCTAAACGAGAACCAAACATGGAGCCAAAGAACACAAAAACGGAGCTTTTCACTCTGTATTCCAGTCATAATTGGATGAGGAACGAATAGTAGGGCTCGCGGCACAAGAGCAATCCGCTGAAGATCAGGGGAGGTGGGGTAAGGCCATCAGCCTAGGAGGATCAGCTTGCAGGTTACGTCGGCGAGTTATTTTTATGGGGCGATCTTGGTTTGAAGATCATCCAGAAAGAGAGAAACAGTCTCCTTGTTTACACGGAAATACACCCAGTTGCTGTTGCGCGTGAGCGTCACCAGACCGGCATTCACTAGCACCTTCATATGGTTGGTTGCTGTGGGTTGAGAAATGCCGAGTTTTCGAGCAATTGCTCCCAAACAAACCCCATGCTCAATCAGGTCGCCATGCTTCTGCGGCGGAAAATGCGCCTCAGGGTCCTGAAGCCACTCCAGAATGGTCAACCTGTTCTCATTGGCGAGAGTTTTAAGGATTTCAATCAAGCTCATGTAAATAACATATAGTTGATAAGCTATATAGCAACATTACTATATAGCTTATCAACTATATTCAAGGATCCGCGTTGGAGAGGGACATGCACTCTCCTCATCTCAAGCTTTCACAACACCATTGAAACCACCCGGAAAATGCGATGTTATTGGTGTATTACTCATAGTTCACTACTTTCGGAAAATCCTTCCCATGTCACACCTTCAGCTAAATTTCTCCAACGTGGTCAGCGCATTGTTCGCTACCCTGCTTTCATCTACAAACGCGTAGGCAAAGCATTTCTATCCACTATCGCTGGAAATTAAAGAAAGGGACATCCCATCATCGTGTTCAATCATGGCAATGGACGTACCGCCTCAGTGTGGAATACTATCGCATAGAGTTTCTGCCCCCAATGGTTTTTGACGCATAGCGGAGTCACGTTACTCAACTTCAGATTGTTTGTGGAATTAGAATGATGAGTTCAGAAGTAGGTGCAGGCGTAACAGGTAACATGGTAACCGATACGAAAACTCGTGACGGAGTTTTTGAACACAAAGGGATATCAATCTGGTGGCTCTTCTTCGCTGGGTCGGTGGTTTTGTTGGCATGGGTAGGAAACCTATATTTACCTTATCTGGAACTATCTGTTCCTGGGCTTCCAGAGATGCAACTAGTAAGAGAACGAGGGACTTTTGGCGACCAGTTTGGAGCCGTCAATGCTTTATTTTCAGGGTTGGCTCTGACTGGTCTTGTCTATGGAATTTTGCAGCAGCAAGTGACATTAAACGTAGCGCGGGATGAACTGAATATCGCTCGTCATGAGGCAACTCGCACCAAGACTATGCTAGATGAGCAGCGAGAGGCATTAGAGGAGCAAAATAGGGTTAATCGAAAACAAGCATTCGAAAGCAATCTGTTTGAGCTCTTGCGAAAAAACACAGAAGTGCTTGAAGTAGCTACTGAAGGTAATCCAAAGAGCAAATTTCACAACAAAGGTGCGATTGCCTTTGAAGTCACCCTTGAAAATTACAATCATCAGGTACAAAGCAAAACAGTTGGCTACGAGTGGACGGGATTTTACACGTCACACCAAAGCACTTTCTCCAACTATGCTTGGCATTCATCCCTCGTAATTGAGTTCATTATTGAGGCAAATTATGCGTCTTTCGGATTCGACACTGAAGAAGAAGGACGTCAGTTTTACTTCAACTTGTTCTTTTTGCAGATACCACCTAACGCTATTTGGGGACTTGCTGCTTGTTATCTTCACGAACAGTTCTCAAACGTCCTATCCAGTGCTTTGACGGTAGATATTATCGCATTTGCCAAAAGAGCCGGAATTTTCGGATATAGCCCTTCAATTATTGAAGCCTACAAAGAGCTGTCTTGCTCCGAAGAGGTATCTGCGTAATGTATCAGTAGCGCATTTGCAATCGAATGTCTGATCAGTGTTGAGCAGAGAGCGTACAACTTAGAGGTAGTTCCAGCCTTCATACGGCATACCTCTTCATCAGACGGCCAAAGAGCAAATATAGATTTGCTTAAGGCAACAGCTTCGCCTTTGTATCCAAATAGCGTGGCTATTGTGTTGATAGTGCCATAAACCCCAAACAGGTAAAGCAAGCCAGCAAACAAGGTGAGACTATCAACTTCAGAGCCCCTGAGAAACCACATTTGATCGGCGGCAGCTCACAAGCCACCGCCAATCAGCGCGTTTCAGAGCATCTACGCTAGCTCGCAGAAACCAGTGCGAGTGCACGGATGGGACTGCCGGTTCCATCGGCGATCTTGAGTGGAGCGGCGATCAGGATGGCGCCTTTTGGAGGTAGCTTGTCCAGATTAGCGAGGCTGGCGAGGCCGTAGCGGTTGGAAGCGTGCAGCAAGTTGTGCGCAGGGTAGGGTGGTTCCATCCCTCCGGCGCATCCCGCATCTGTGCCAATACACTCATTACCCCAGCCGAGAATGCCTTTGGAGAGGATATACTCAATGCAATCAACGGTTGGCCCCGGTGAGTGCGGTCCATTCTCATCTACATTGAGAAACTTTGCTTCATCGGTGTTGCGGTGATACCAATCGCTGCGCATGACAACCCATTCGCCAGCATTGATCGATCCATGCTCAGCTTCCCACTCCTTCACACGGTCAGCCGTCAGCAGGAAATCAGGGTTTGCAGCAGTCTCGGCGGAGCAATCAATCACGTTGACAGGCGCCACAAAATTCTGCGGTGAGATGGTGTCGGTATATCCATCTGCATAATCTTTTCCGGTGATCCAGTGATGCGGGGCATCAAAGTGAGTGCCGGAGTGCTCACCCAGCTTCATCCAGTTCCACGCAAAGAACGGTCCGTCCGCATCATATTCGGAGATCTTATGAATCTCCACATTCGGCGTGTTTTTGGCAAAGTCAGGTGGCAGTTGTAAAATGGGAGTTTCTGGCCCCAATCGACCTGACAGGTCAATCACCTCCACATCTCCAGTAATCAGTTTTGTGCCAAGGTCTTCCAATATGCTTTTGGTCAGCATCCCTCTTTCTCCCTCCCAGAAAGTGGACATTTTTAATATGAGAAACCAACCGTCCCGTAAGATTTCTCAGGGACCACGCTAAACATATTCATATGTATACGCAAATATTTTCCGCAGAGTAAGTCTTGCAGATGTGCAGCCACGTGCATGGGACCGCACAGTACTCAAACCGTCTTTTACATCCTGGGAGGACACTATTATTTTTCGCAGGTAGAGGCTGTCAGGAAGCAGCGTCAATCAACGCCTTGGCCGCAATCTTGGCTTCGCCTGCCGGGTCTTTGCTGTTGCCAAAATGCGCGGTAATAATCGCGCCTTCCTGTAGCATAAGCAGTTGCCGCGCCAACGCTTCTGGATTTTTCAGAGCAGCCGCTTCAACCAGTGTCAGCACACCCTCGTACATGGCATTTCGCTGCTCAACGGTTTGCTGGTGAATGGGGTGGTCAGGTTCCGGGTATTCCGAGCTGGCTTTGATGAACATGCAGCTTTTGAAGGTGTCTTCCTTGAACCACTCATCCAGCACATCAAACAGCGCAAGCAGTTGATCTCTGGGTTCGCTCGCCAGCTCAGCAACCCGCTGTGCAGACCAGTTGTGAAACTGCTCCTCACGCAGCTTTAGCGCAGCAAGGATCAGTTCATCCTTGCTTTTGAAATGCTTGTACATGGAGGTTTTGGAGATGCCGGATTCTGCCACCAGCATATCCATACCAGTTGCGTGAAATCCGTTTCTGTAGAAGGTTTCCATCGCCTGTTGTACGAGTTCATCTCGTTTATTTTTGCGCATACCAACCTCTGGGTTTACTGATCAGTACATATAACGAAAAAAATATGGCCGAACAAGGGAATTCATTTGGCCGCAAAATCAAAGGGCTTTGCTAAGTCTCGTGACGGGCATCACACACCTCGCGATTTGGTGAATTGACCAAATGAACAGATCGGTACACCTTAGCAATCAGCAACTGTACCGATCAGTAAACAATAAGAGGTAACAATATGCTCAACTTATCTATGCGCCCCCTGACAGAAGATGCGGCACTCGCAAAGGTAAGAGCTGCGGAGGATGCGTGGAATTCACGCTGCCCGACTATTGTTATCCGAAACCTGTCTCGCGATTGCATGTGGCATGACCGGAACCAGACAATCGAAGGCCGACCACAGATTATGGGTTTCCTTTCCGCCAAATGGAAAACCCAGCTCCACTATCGCCACATCAAAGAGCTTTGGAGTTATAACCAAAACCGTTTCTCAATTCGCATTGTCAGCGAATGGCGCACCATACACAACAAATGGTTCCGCTCTTGCGGCAACGAGAACTGGGAATTTGACACCAAAGGTTTGATGAAAAAACGGATCACCTGCATCACCGATACGGAGATCAACGAAAACGAACGCCTGTTTGCCTGGCCCTTTGGCCGCCGCCCGGATCACCACCCGGGTTTGTCCGAAATGAACTTATAACGAGCTCCACCGGAGGAATGCGTCCATCCGCTTAGAGTGCCAAGCACGGCCCCATCGACTTGGCCTTTTCAGAACACGGCGGACCTATCCCAGTTCCTCCCGCTCCCCCCAGAGCAATGCGACGGCTCCTTCTACCCAAAGGACCGTCGCATTTTCTGTTGTAGCTCCCATATTCAAAGATATTCATCAGATATCTCGGGAGTTTTTATGCCCAAAGCCTTTGCCAAGATTGCCTTTACGCCTGCTGCTCAATCTTTTCAGGACCGTTATGGCACCAAAGAAGCCTACGCTACATTTCTGGAAGGGGAGGAGTTGACGGGTCATCAGATTGAACCAGACCACGCCGCATTCATCAGTCGCATGGATGGGTTCTACCTCTCAACACTCTCACAGACTGGTTGGCCGTATGTGCAGTTTAAAGGCGGGCCAAGAGGTTTTTTGAAGGTGCTGGATGACCAGCATTTTGCGTATGCCGACTATCGTGGCAACCGGCAATATCTCAGTGCTGGAAACATCTCTCAAAACGCCCGCGTGTCTCTCATACTGGTGGATTATGAAACACAGCAGAGGCTCAAAATCTGGGGTGAGGCGCAGATAACTTCCCTGGAGGAAGACCGGGAGTTTGTCATGGATCTCATGCCTGAAAGCTATAAGGCTGATCCTGAGCGCGCTATTACTATTAAAACAAAAGCACTTGAGTGGGATTGCCCAAGACATATTCCCAAGCGTGCTTCTGTAGCACTTTAAAATCGGCTGCCTTATACTTCAAAGTGCCTTGATTTTAAGGAGTACAAGCCATGCCTCATATTGTTGTTTATTCCCCTCGTCTTAGCCGTGAAAAGAAAGCTGCCTGTGTTGCAGCTTTAACCGAAGCATTTTGCACCACAACAGGTTTAGCCAGAGACCACCTCGTGATTCATCTTGAGGAACATTCATATGATAATATTGCAGTGGCTGGAAAACTGCTGACAGATACCATTCCTGAGATTGCAGTGGGTGAGAAACCACTTCAGGAAGTCAACGAGTAAGCTCACAGACCAGCGTGTAACAAGCACAACGGGTGAAGGCCCGCAGGACAGACTTAATGTCCAGCGGGCGCCCACAGTCATGCCATGTGCAATCTAACTGTTCTTTGAGCCCGTCATCCGGATTGTTGCATCGCTACGTTCAAAGACCTTTGGGGAGAGCGAGATGCCAAGGCCCGGTGCGGTTGGGGCGAGCAAGTAGCCATTTTCGAATACTGGCAGGCCTTCCATCAACTCGCTGTACCAGCCGAAGTAGAATGCCCGCACCATCTCCTGAACCAGCGCATTGGGTAGGTTTATGGAAAGGTGCACGGCTGCGGTCAGAAGCCCTGGTCCGGTGCAATCATGCGGCGCGACGGGCAACTCGTAGGTTTCCGCCATGGTGGCGATCTTCTTGGCCTCCGTCAGGCCGCCGCACCAGCCGATATCCAGCATGCAAACATCCGTGGCCCGCTTTTCAAACAGTTCGCGGAAAGACCAGCGTGTGGCCAGGTTCTCGCTGGCGGTGACCCAAGTCTCAGCACGGCGAGCGTATTCTGCCAGTGCATCCACGTTGGTCATCTTAATCGGGTCTTCCAGCCAGAACACGTTGTAGGGCTTCAGTGCACGAGCAATCTTTTCGGCCATGGGCAGGTTCCACACGCTGTGCAGCTCCACATGGATGTCCATTGCATCCCCAACAGCCTCACGAATTTGCTTGAACGGGCGCAGACCGGCCTCCAGATCTTCCGGCGAGATGTAGGTGCCGTTGGTTTTGACTGCGAACTGATCAAACGGCCAGATCTTCATGCCGCGAAAGCCCATTTCCAGCAGACTTTTCGCCAGAGTGCCGGCATCGGAGAGGAAAGCCTCCAGATCCTCATAGGGGCCTTCAGAGACAGAGTCCGTGCTCCAGTCTTCTGTGGTGTTGACCTGCTTGTCCTTCACATATTCATAGCCTGCACAGGTGTTGTAGGCGCGGATCTTGTCTCGGCTTCTGCCACCCAGCAGCTGATGCACGGGTACGCCAAGTGTCTTGCCCGCAAGGTCCCACAGCGCGATATCAATGGCGGAGGCGGCCCGCATTTCAGCTCCCGTGGAGTTGAAACCGCAGATGGGGTTGAGCAACAGGCGGGAGATGGCATCAATCTGGGTTGGATCACGGCCAATCAGTTCCTGACCCAGTGTTTCGTGGATGAACCCGCAAACCGCATCTGAGCCATAAAAGGTCTCGCCCAGACCAAAGCTGCCCGCATCCGTATGCACGCGCACCCAGGTTACATTGCGAAATTCTTTGAGATTGATGGTTTCAATACCGGTGATTTTCATGTTGTGTCTCGGAGAAAGGAGTTGGGGAGAGGGGATGACAGCTCAATCAGAGGCGAGGCGGTCACGCTCATTCTGCATCACGACGTTGGCCAGTGAATTCTCGCGGATCTCTTCGTTCAGTTCATCCAGATCAAGATCATAGGCCGCACGGTCAATAATGCGGACAGACGCTTTCCGAGCCGCCTCCGCATCCCGCAGACGAATGGCTTCCAAAAGGTGGCGGTGGCGTTCCAGACTGTCACTGAGTTCGCTGGCAGCTTCCGTGGTTTTCTTAATCAGGACAAACACCGCAGGCATGGTGCTGCGCCCAATCTGTACCCAGACCAGATTATGGGTCGCCTGATAAATCGCCTCGTGAAACTGAATGTCATACTGCTGGAAGTGCTTGCCGCGATAGGTCAGGTCATCCTTCTGCATGGCCGCATACATGCCGTTCCAAGCCGCTTCTATCTTCATCAGATCCTTTGCCGTGGCCCGGCGGGCGGCTTCCATGGCGATGAACGGTTCAACAGACGTGCGGAACCGGAAGATCTCCCGCGCGAAAATCAACGTGTTGCCACCATACTGCGCGATCCACTTGGCCACTTGCGGGGAAAGGATGTTCCATTCCTGATAGTCTTTGACCCGTGTGCCAAAGCCGGAAATGCGCTCAATGATGCCGTGATTGGTGAAGGTTGCCAGAGCGCTGCGCATGGTGGCACGGCTCACACCAAACTGGTCCGTGAGCTCAAGTTCCTTGGGCAGAAAGTCACCGGGCTTGAGCTCAGCAGAGAACAACTGCCGAGCCAGTTCCTCGGTGATCTGATCTCGCAGATCCTGAGTGTATGTCGATACCATCACGCATCAGCCTCATCAATAGAGCGGAAAGATAAGACGAGCCTATCCATGTCTGACATACAATTAAATATGACTGACTACTTAGATGTCAACACGCAAATACAGCCACTAAACTCATCACGCAAAGCTATATTAAGTCACGATACGAAGTACACACAAATACAAATAGAGATTAATCAATACATTAGCTTGGCGAATTATAAGTATAGATCGCACACCCAACTATTACGGCATCCGTATTTTTCTGCTTCAGTCGTGTGGAGCAGGAGAGATATGGATGCCGCAGAACATGTCAGATGAACGGGGTTACATCGTGTGCCCTTCCAAAACGACACTCTCAGACATGCTTTGATCTTTGAGGCGCTCATTCTCCGGATCCCAAAGTGGCTCATCCGACTGTACGATTGCCTTGTAGGGCTTGCCGTAGATTTTGATGGTCAGCTCAGTTCCCGGTTTTGCCAGATCAGCCTGCACGACACCAAGCGCGATGGAGGCATTGACGCGGTAGCCCCACCCGCCGGAGGTGACTTCCCCCACCATGTGATCCCCATGCCAAATGGTGGACATGTAAGGAGCGTCATACTCGCCAGCCTCCACGATCATCGTCACAAACCGACGCTTCACGCCTTCTACCTGTTCTTTCAGCAGCGCAGCTTTGCCGGGGAAGCTCTGCAGCTTATCAAGCTTAACAAACCGGTCCAGACCAGCCTCCAGCAAGGTGTAGTCGGTCGAGAGGTCTCCCTTCCAACTGCGATAGCCTTTCTCCAACCGCAGGGCATTGAGCGCGTACATGCCAAACGGTTTGGCCCCAGCTGCAAGGACCGCCTGATAAATCTCCGGCATATCCTCATTGCTCGCATGGATTTCCCAGCCCAATTCTCCCGCAAAAGAGACGCGCACCAACATCACAGCCTTACCAAGCATGGTGGCTTGTTGCAGGCTCAGCCAACTGAGAGACAGGTCCGCTTTAAGCATGGGAGCAAGCAGCTGACGGGCCTTTGGGCCGGTGACGATCAGTGTTGTTGTGTCCGTTGTCTGGTCTTCCAGACCCAATCCTTCTGGCAGGCAGGCTTTGAGCAGCTCAAAGTCATGCCACTGGGCCAACGCGGCGGTGATCAGCGTGAACTCGTCTGCACCATGACGCAGAACCGACATTTCCGTTAGGACGCGGCCACGATTATCGGGGAAGTAGCCAAGGGTCATGCGGCCAACTTTGGGGAGACCTCCGGCGATCTGCCCTCGCAGCCAGTCAGCAGCGCCTGTACCCGAGAGTTTGAACCGCGAGAAGCCGGAGAGGTCCAGCACGCCAACATGGTCACGCACGGCCTCGCATTCCTCCCGCACCCGCTGTTGCCATGGACCGGAGCGGCTCCATGTTTGCGTGGCCTCGTGAGAGGTATCGTCGCCCGTTTGCGCAAACCAATTGGCCCGTTCCCAACCATTGTAAGCCCCCATCTGTCCACCCAGTTCCAGTAGCTTGGTGTGGTTGGGGGAGAGCTTGCGGTCCCGACCAGCTGGCCATTCGTGATGGGGAAAGTGCATGGCGTATTCGTGACCGTAGACTTCCTTCGCTTTATCGATGCAGTACTGCTTGTCAGTGTAATCGGTGTAGCGTCTTGGATCGACAGCCCACATGTCCCACTCGGTCTGGCCGTGTACAATCCATTCTGCAGCCACCTTGCCAGCGCCGCCGCCCTGCGCAATGCCAAAGGTGAAGGAGTGCGCCTCAAACGCATTGGGCACGCCGGGCATGGGGCCAATCATGGGCAGGCCATCAGGTGCGTAGGGAATAGGCCCGTTGATGTTGCGCTTCACCCCTTGCGTTCCGAGCAAGGGCACGCGGGCCATGGCGTCTTCAATGTAGAACTCAAGCCGCTCCAGATCATCCGGATAAAGCTGGAAACTGAAGTCATCCGGCATCGGGTCATCTGATGAGGTCCATGCCGTTCGGCAGGCCCGCTCATAGGGGCCCAGGTTGAACCCACCTGTTTCCTGCCGCAGGTAATAGGAGGTATCAGGATCACGCAGCATGGGCAGCTTGCGGCCCTGTGCCTTGGTCCATGCCTCCACCTCTGGAACAGCCTCAGTCATGAAATACTGATGGCTCATGGTAACGGAAGGCACAGCACGCCCGCCATACGGCTCAAACCATTCGCCGACGCGGGCAGCATAGTAGCCAGCTGCATTCACCACATATTCGCAGCGGATTTCACCTGTCTCAGTACAGACAATCCATTCCCTGCCTTCACGGCGCACGCCTGTGGCAGGTGTAAACCGCAGGATGCGGGCACCCAGCTCCCGCGCACCTTTTGCCAGCGCCTGTGTCACCTGCGCCGGATCGATATCGCCGTCCAGCGGATCCCAAAGACCGCCCTCCAGATCGTGCGTTTCCATAAAGGGGAAGTGTTTTTGCAGCTGGTCAGGCGTGCACATTTCCATAGTCAGGCCCATGTGCTCAGCCATGGCCGCTACATGCTCAAACTCCATCATCCGGTTGTGGCTGTGTGCCAGTCGGACCGCGCCAGTGACATGATAGTTGATGGGATAGTCCACCTCATCAGCCAACCTGCGATACAGCTCCAAGCCGTAGCGCTGCATGTTCATCACGGCATAGCTGGTGGCAAAGTTGGGGCAGTTGCCTGCCGCATGCCATGTGGAACCTGCCGTCAGCTCATTCTTTTCCAGAAGCACGCAGTCGCTCCAGCCCAGCTTTGCCAGATGGTATAGCGTGGAAACGCCGACAACGCCGCCGCCAATAATGACAACCCGCGCGGTGGTTGGGATAGACATGCGCACCTCCTCCAAAATCTATTCGTTTGTCATGTAGTCCTCTCCCGCTTTTCTCTGTGAGACGGGTATCATTCTTGTCTGCAAACATTTCTGTGAGCGGCAGCTCTAGTAAACCGGTGGTGAGATCACCCAAATCGCAATGGCAGGTTCTGCATATGGGTTGGACCAGCGGTAAGACGCCTCCTTGATGCGGAAACTGTCGCCTGCCTCCACCGTGAACATCTCTTCCCCAATCCACACATCCAATTTGCCCGAGACCATGTAGGCCACCTCTTGCGTCGGGCGTGTAATCGCCGCGCTGCGGTGAGAGCCAGGTTGAAAGGTAGAGTGAATCATTTCAAAGCTGTCGGTCAGGTCTGGTGACACCAGTGTTTCAAGCAGGCCCTTATCCCGCTCTCCAATCACGCGGCGGTTGCCATCGCGCACCACGCGGCCTCTCTCATTTTCCGGCGCCTCTGCATTACCGAAGAACAGCGAGAGCTGGACGCCGAACACCTCGGCAAAGTGCTTCAAGTCTGTATGGCGCGGCGTGGATTTATCCCGCTCTACCTGAGAGAGCCACCCCACTGAGCGGCCGAGTTGTTTTGCCAGATCTTCCAGCGTCATACCGCGCGCGATGCGAAGCGCCTTCAGATCTTCTCCCAATGTGCTTGTGATAGTCATGTGACGTGATTCCGTGAAATATTTCGCGATATTTTCACTAATCTACGTGAAAATTTCAAGGATTATTTCACGTAGATCCTACAATCCAGGCGATCAAAAGCCATGAGATCGGTTGTTTATCTCGCTGTATCAATTGGTTACCGAAATTATCCCGCTAACTATATTAGTCGCGACAAATATATCACTACCCTCTTATTTTTCAGGATGCCGGTTCCACCGTGCAGGAGGGTTCGTTAGGGTCTGCGCATAGCCATTCCTTTGAATTCTTCAGCTGATCAGCGATGTTCGTCGCTGGCCGGTATCTTTTTCTTTGAACTGAGGCATCTATGCAGAATTTAAGCGTTAACGTGATCGGGGCCGGAATTACGGGAGCCATGATTGCGTATAAGCTCGCGCGTCAAGGTTTCAAAGTCACCCTGTTTGATGCAAACCACTGTGTGGGCGGAGATGTCTCACGTGTTTCCTTCGGCTGGATCTGCCATATCGCCAATGATCCGATTGACCAACCGGATTTGTTCCCGTTGTTAGTTGATGGCATCCAGCGTTACAAAGCCCTGAACGCGGAGTTTGACGGCACGCTGTTTGATGCAGAAGGCGGCGCTATTGTCTGGCGCGCCACACCATGCGAGACCCAGCACCTGATCGACCGGCAGCAACAGGCGGGCACACAAACCCGCACCATGAGCAAACAGGAGCTTCAGCAGCATCTGCCAGCTCTCGCCAACCCGCCAGAGTTTGCAGCTCATTCGACGCAGGATGTCTCGTGGTACCCACCCAAAGTTATCGGCAAACTGGTCAACGCCTTTGAGCGCCTTGGCGGCAAGGTGGTTTTGAACAGCACCGCCAGCGGGCTGGACGCTTCCGATCACCATTGTAAAGGGGTGATGATGGGAGGGGAGCTGCAAGCCAGCGACTTTACCGTGCTTGCTTCTGGTGGCGGCAATGGCGCGTTGATCGCTCCATTTGAGCCGGAGCACGATCTTTATACCTCGCCCTGCACCTACATCGAAGTGAGTGCAGAGGTGCCGGACTTCCTTCCGGTGCTGCAAACACCGGATGTGGAGATGCGTAGTCTGGGAACAGGCAATTTTGCCATTGCTGAATGCCCACCAAAGACCGAAGACCCGGCAGAGCTGGCACACATCGGAGAGACAGCTGTTCAGGCGGTCAAAGATACGTTTGCCAATGCGGGCCGTGTGGAGCTGCTTTCCATTCAGGTCGGCCAACGCCCGGCAACCCTATCAACCGAACCACTCGCCCGCCCCATCAACGGTTTCACCAACGCTTTCGTGGCAGGCAGCCACCCCGGCGTCATCCTCGCCCCGTTGATCGCCGAGCGGATCAGCAAACAGATCTGCGAGCAGGCTCTGTCTGCCCCCACGCTTTAAGGCGCTGACAAAGGACCGTTGGGCTGCCTGCGAACAGCCCAACAGGATGACAAGGCTCAAGCTTAAGCGCGAAGCCACTCATCGTTTGTGGGATGAAGCTGCGTTGTGCCCTCATTTTGTGAGGTATTGAGGGACTGGATGGTCACGCGCCACAGTTTGACGAGCTTGATGAATTTATCCAGCTTATCCTCAAGCTGCGCGATACCAAGGCTCTTGGCAGAAAACCTTGAGTTCAACGCTGGCTGGTTGTCGCCTTCCGTCATGGCAAGAACCGCATCTCCGGTGCCTTTGCCCAGCAGGTTGGCTTGCAGCAACAGCTGGTATCCCGCCTGACGTTTGTCTTTCTCAATATCAGGCAGCAGGGCGAACAGGATCACTTCATCCTGATTGTTTGCACCCAAGGTGAGCGTAAACTCGTCCTCAACGTCAAAAGAGCAGAGCCCTTCCTCGTCCAGTTGAAGGTTTGGCAGCCCGATTTTCTCGCCAAGCTCGGCAATGAGAGTTTCAGCATGTTTCATTTTCTATTTCCAAATTGGCTTGAGGCTCAGGCGTCGCTCACGGTTTTACCGGCGGCGTAGCTGTGCTCATCAAAGTAATCCAGTGTCGCGTCCCAGGCGTTTTCCTTGGCTCGTGCCAATGCGTCACCAGTCTCCGTGCCATCGTAAAGGTCGATGAACTCATTGAGGTCGGAGACATAGCTTGAGGACTCAATCTGAGTTCCATCTAGCTTCCCTTGCGCCAGACCAAGATCCAGCCCCAACGTACCGTCCAGCTCCTGCCCGACCCAAAGCGCTTCATGGATGGAGTGACCACCGTCGTAGTTCAGGAACATGGTGTTTGCGACCATGTAGTCTTTGGAATCTGGAATCTGGTCCGGGTTAGGGGAGGTGTGCCTCAGATAATGCAGGAAATGCAGGTTGAGGTTGGTTGAACCGGAAACGCCAGAGGCAAACGGCATGCCGCGAGACAGCGCTTCAACCTGAGACTTGCTCGGTTCCTGCAGCTTTGGCAGGTTCACATCCGCAGGGTGCGTGCTCGGGATCTTGCCTGCATCTCCTTCAAACGTCACACTGCCGGGCTGATAGCCAAGGGTGATCCCGGCATGCGCACTCTTTGGCGTGTCCGTGCGCCCAACTTTGGATCTGTCTGCTTTTTGCAAATCAGGATCTTCCGGAGCGTTCGTTCGATTGGCTTCCTGACAGATCCCCTGATAGGCCTTGTTTGCAACCTTTACATAAGCAGGCAAGTCGGCGACCTTCTTGCCGTTGACGACCAGTGGCTGGCGGTCTGCTGGCACCGTCTTGGTCAGCAAAGCATGCAAGGCAACTGTGGACTTCACAACCAGCATGGGAACAGCAATGGCGTCATATCCATTGCGGGTTGGAGCGGACAAAAACTTGTCCAGATTCATCAGCGCATCGTCACGCGGGCCTTGTACAAACTCCATCAGCTCTGGGCATTCCGGCATCCAGAACCGCTCGTTGCCCGCCATCATCCTGTGCATGGTCATGGCTGTCTGGTTTTGGACCCGCGGGGTCTGGATGGAAATCACATCGCGGATGCCATCTTTCACCAGCTGTGCAGAGTTCATTACGGACTGCGGCGTGTCGTGAACCATGTCCGCAATAAAGGTACTGTCGAGCACGCGGGAGTAAATCGCATCATGCAGGCGCGTCAGCGGCGGGTTATCGCTCTTGCCCAGTTGTCCCAGCAGCGTTTTGGTCTCATCGGCAAGGCCATTCAGGCCGATTTCCTCAAATCGCTCTGCAACAGCAGTCAACAGCTCGCGGGTTTCCGGCACGGAGATCTTATGGCCCAGAACCTGATCCTTCACATACCCGTCAACCTCAGCCAAATTGCCAGCTGTTTCCGGGTCCAGACCCGGGGTTTGCGCTTCATTTCTGATGAGTGCGAGCAGATGGGTTGTCACCTCACCCGGCACGCGCGCAACGTCTCCACCCTGCGCTGCATTCTGTGTCCGGACGCTCTCGGGATAGACAAGCGTGGAATGAACAGCCTTCAGCGCGATCGGTACGGCCTCTTTCAACACTGCGTTGTCTGAGCCGCCAAGAAAGCTCAGCGACCGCGTGATGCTGGAAATACCATCCGCATCCGCTGTTTTTGCCAGCTCAACAATGCGGGCTGTGAGAACTTCAGCTGCTTTTTTGGGGTCATCCGGAATTGCGGCGCCTTCAAAAAAGGTTTCCATCGTCAGCCTGCTGCCATAGGCATGGGCCTCTTCAAAGAGCGCTGTCACTTTTTCCTGCGCTTGCTGCGAAGCTTTGCTTGGCACGTGAAGGAGCATGGCGAGCACGCTGGACTTTGGCAGATGTGGCTTTGTGGAGAGGAAGTGATCAACCACCTTCTCCGTGACCTCAGTGCTGAAATAAGAATTGAGCTCGCGCTTTATTTCATCCAGAACCGCTTCATGCTGCGCCGTTTTCTTCGTCACATAGTTGAGCGAATACTCAACAATCCGCTCACTTGGCTTAGGAGGAACCACATCCTGATACTGCGCAAGATCGGGTTGAGGGACAGTTGGCTGAGTGGTTGAAACAGATAAAGTTGATCCGGTCATGAAAGCACCATCGCTTGGTAATATCTTCTTTCCCGAAAACTACAGAAACACTCCGGGATCACGTTTTAATCAAACTATTAGAATCCCCTGCCGGGCGCGTCTGTGCTGACAGGCACTCAACTCGGGTCGCCAACCGAAAAAAGTAAACGACGGACATATTTGTCTTGGAAAACTAAGTCGCTCAACGCTCACCGAGAAATGACTTAAAATTAATTACAAAATTACTTAGTTACATAAATAGTCTCTCTTTGAATATTTCGATCGCCCAATTCATTTACTAGATTTCGCACCTTGGTTTTCCTTATTTCTCCTGTATAGCTATTTCTAGTCTTGTTGTTTTCCTTCCAAATGACAGGTTTCAACCAACAGGGTAATGACCGCATGTTTTCATTGAAGGGCAAAAAAGCCCTTATTGTTGGGGTGGCGAACAGCCAGTCCATTGCATGGGGATGCGCCAAAGCCATGAAGGCACAAGGCGCGGAACTGGCTCTTACATACCTGAATGACAAAGCGAAAAAGCAT
This sequence comes from Pseudovibrio sp. Ad46, assembly GCF_001623065.1. NCBI lineage: Bacteria > Pseudomonadati > Pseudomonadota > Alphaproteobacteria > Hyphomicrobiales > Stappiaceae > Pseudovibrio > Pseudovibrio sp. Ad46. The sequence continues at coordinate 187,708 of NZ_LMCG01000046.1, forward strand.
GTGGCCCCACTGGCAGAAGAAGCCGATGCAGCCATTTTTGCGCCGCTGGATGTGACGAAACCTGACGAGGTGGATGCTCTTTACCAGCAAATCGAGCAGGTCTGGGGGTCGCTGGACATTTTGCTGCATTCCATCGCCTTTTGCCCGCAGGCTGACCTGCATGGCCGCGTGGTGGATTGCTCGGCAGAGGGGTTTGGCGTGGCCATGGACATTTCCGTGCACTCCTTCCTGCGCCTCATCCGCAAATCAGAACCGCTGATGCCTTCCGGATCCAGCGTCATGACCGTGACGTTCCATGGCTCGGAAAAGGTGATCAGCCACTACAACATCATGGGTCCGGTGAAAGCCGCGCTGGAAAGCACCACGCGCTATGTGGCTGCCGAACTGGGCCAGAAGGGCATCTCTGTCAACGCGCTGTCCCCCGGCCCGCTGGCAACACGGGCCGCCAGCGGCATCGCCAGCTTTGACGAGATGCTGGCCGACGCGACCGAACGTGCCCCCACCCGAAAACTCGCAAGTATTGAAGACATTGGCGCATATGCCGCCTTTCTGGCCAGTGATGAAGCCCGAAACATCACCGGCGTGGTTCACCCCATTGACGGTGGTTACCGCATCATTGGTTAGGCCGGCACCGAGGTAGATTATGCAAGTAGAACTCTTTAGCAAGCGAACCGCCCAGTACTTTGAGGCCCTCGCTGAACAAAACCAGTTTTTGCAGGTCGCCAACTCACGACGCTCCACGCGCCTGATGAACGACCTTCAGAAGAAACAGGCCAAATCAAAAACCAAAAGCGACGCACTGGCCGCATCCTGGGGCCCGTACGACACGCCCAAGAAACTGCTGGATGCCTGGTCGCATTATCTCAAAGAATCCAGCGAACGCGCCATCCTGACCATGGATGCCCTGCGCGAAGCCAGTGACACATACTTTGACCACATGGCCAAGGGCTGTCCTCCGGTTCTCATTTATGATTACGAGGTGGTTGTTGAGGGCCGTAACCTGCCGCGCCCCTGCAACTACATGCTTTTGAAGGTCATTCCACCTGACGGCGTGGAGGTGCTGGACTGGAAGCGCCCCTATGTGATCATCGATCCGCGTGCAGGCCACGGCGCAGGCATTGGCGGGTTCAAAAATGACAGTCAGGTGGGGGTTGCCCTGCGTGACGGGCACCCCGTGTACTTTGTCGCCTTTCACCCCATGCCAGAGCCCAATCAGGAACTGTCACACGTCACCCATGCCGAAGCGGCCTTCCTGCGCGAGATCATTTCGCGCCATCCAGACAGCCCTAAACCCATCGTAGTTGGCAACTGTCAGGGCGGGTGGGCAACTGCTATTCTGGCAGCGGTCTATCCGGATCTGGTGGGGCCGATTGTACTCAACGGTGCGCCCATGTCTTATTGGAGCGGCAAAATGGGGCAGGACCCCATGCGCTACTCCGCAGGCCTGACGGGCGGCATCGTACCTGCCTTGCTCTCCGCAGACCTTGGCAACGGCGTCTTTGACGGTGCCAATCTGGTGCAGAACTTCGAGATGCTGAACCCGGGCCGCAACTGGTTCCGCAAGTACTATGACCTTTACACCAACATCGACAAGGACGAAGAGCGCTACCTGGAATTCCAGAAATGGTGGAGCGGCTTCTATTACATGACAGAGGAAGAATTCCGCTGGATTCTGGACAACCTTTTCATCGGCAACAAGCTGGCGAAGAATGAAGCCTTTCTGGAACCGGGACGCCCCATTGACTTAAAGACCATCAAGTCGCCAATTATCGTGTTTTCCTCCTACGGTGATAACATCACCCCGCCCGATCAGGCACTCAACTGGATTGCCGACACCTACACGGATGAAGCGGAAATCGAGATCCTCGGCCAGCGTATCCTCTATATGCTTCATGATCAGGTCGGGCATCTGGGCATCTTCGTGTCTTCCAGCGTGGCCAAGCGCGAACATACCCAGGTCGCTTCCACGCTGAAGACCATCGAGGCCATGCCTCCCGGGCTCTACAAACTGCAGATTGAAGAGCAGAAGGGCAAAGGCTGTGATGCCAAGTTCAAGGTGAGCTTTGCCCGCAAAACCATTGATGAAATGCTGCTGGAAACTGGTGAGCGCGACGAAGAAAAAGCGTTTGCCGGTGTCGCCCGCTTTTCCGAGAGTTGGGAGGACGTGTATGACAGCACCATTGGCCCTGTTCTGAAGACTATGAACAGCACGCAGGCAGCGGATGCAACCCGCGATATGCACCCCATGCGGCTGGCAAATGGCGCCTTTGCCTCCACCAATCCCTTGATGTTCTGGCCCACCATGGCCGCCGCCGCGGTCAAGGAAAACCACACACCCAACATGGCCAAAACGCCCTTCCATTACTGGGAGGAGCTGATGGCCGACAGCATTGAATATGGCTGGGATGCACTGAAGGACATGCGCGAAGCCTTCATTGAAAACAGCTTCCTCACCTTCTGGGCCTCACCGCCCGCCGTGGAATACGGCAAGGCCTTGTCCTTCCGCCGGCCAAAGGTGCCAATGCAGGACCTGCATAGCCTGACAAGCATCCAGAACGCGCTCAAGAAGATCGAGAAGGGCGGGGCAGCTGCAGCCATCGTACGCATTGTGCTGATGATTGCCGACACCCGTACCGAAGTCCGCGGCGAAAAGCTGGAGCGGTTCAACGAAGTGTTGACCACATGGGCACCGTTCAAATCCATGGATCCGAAAGAGCGCAACTTCCTCATTCACGATCAGACTCTCATTTCCCGTTTCGAAATGGAAGCAGGTTACAATGCCCTGCCGGGCTTGCTGAAAAGCGAGAAGGACAAGACCTTTGCGTATAAGGCCGTGTCCTACATTATTGGCAAGGAAGAGAATATGGCGCCGACGTCACTGGAACTGTGGCACTGTCTGAAGAAATCGCTCAAATGGGGTTAGGAAGGTTTGATGACAACAACCTACAAGAATACTCCGTATGACCAGATCGAAGTTGGCATGGAAGCCATTTACGAGCGGACCTGCTCTGCGGATGATTTTTACGTCTCCGCCCATGCCTCCGGCGACCTCAACCCCATCCACCTGCCCAAGGAAGATCGCGAGGGCGAAGGCGACTTTGAAGGCGTCGCCCCCTCCCTCTGGGTCGCCAGCCTGATCTCTGCCGTGCTGGGCAACCAGATGCCCGGACCGGGCACGCTCTACAAAAGCCAGAGCCTGCGCTTTCTGGGCCGTGCCTATGAAGGAGACCATCTGACAGCCCGCGTGAAGGTGACGGAAAAGCTGCCCGATTACGTCGTCACACTGCAAACCACTGTGGAACGCGCGGACGGTCAGGTGATTGTAGAAGGCGAGGCCGAGGTTATCGCCCCACGCACCAGCAAAATCGCCAAGGCCGTCAGCTTGCCGGGTCTGACCGTGCGCAGTCATGAGCACTTCGATAGACTGCTGGATCAGGCCCGCCCGTTGCCACCTCTCATCACCGCCGTTGTGGCGCCAGAAGACCGCAAGTCACTGGGCGGCGCTCTGCTGGCTGCAGAAAACACGTTGATCGAGCCGGTCCTGATTGGCTCTCGCGAAAAGATCGAGGATGCCGCAGAGCGTCTTGGCAAAGATCTGGCCCACTGCGACATCATTGACGTTGCAAGCCACAGTCAGGCGGCAGCACAGGCCGTGGCCATGGTGCGCGAAGGCAAAGCACAGGCCATCATGAAAGGCCAACTCCACACCGACGTGTTGTTGGCGGAGATCGTGAAACGGGATGTGGGCCTGCGCACTGACAATCGCCTCAGCCATGTGTTTGTGATGGATGTGCCGGGATTGGACCATTTGCTGTTTATCACCGATGCGGCCATCAACATCTCACCGGATCTGGAAACCAAGGTGGATATTGTCCAAAACGCCATCAATCTGGCACTGGCCCTTGGACAGCAACAGCCCAAGGTGGGCATCCTTTCAGCCGTGGAAACGGTGAACACCAAAATCCCCTCCACCATGGATGCAGCGATCCTTTCCAAAATGGCAGAACGCGGCCAGATCAAGGGTGGCATCGTGGATGGCCCGCTGGCCATGGACAACGCCATCGACATTGATGCCGCGGTAACAAAAGGTATCACCTCCTTGGTTGCTGGTAGGGCAGATGTACTGGTTGTGCCCAATCTGGAATCTGGCAATATGCTAGCCAAGGAATTGGCCTTTGTTGCCCATGCAGAAGTGTGCGGAGTGGTTATGGGCGCCCGGTGTCCGGTGATCCTCACCAGCCGCGCAGATGACGACAAGGCCCGGTTAATGTCTTGCGCTGTTGCGCTTCTTTACGCTGCGAGCCAGAAAGCATGAGTTTTTATTTTACGCTCAATACCGGATCGTCCTCCGTCAAGTTCGCGCTTTACAAAGCGCAGGCAGAGCCTGACCTTTTCATCTCCGGCATCATAGAGCGTCTGGGCCCCAACGCCCGCCTGAAGATGCAGGCCCCCGACGCTGACATCGTGGAGGAGCTGGGCCACGTCGATCATGCGGGAGCTGTCGTCTCCATCTTCACAAGGGTAGAGCCCTACCTGCAAGGTAAATCCGTAGTGGGTATTGGTCACCGCATCGTCCATGGCGGCAATGCATTTTATAAACCCACAGAGCTGACCTCCGAGGTGGTGCAGGAGCTTGAGCAGCTCGTTCCACTGGCACCGCTGCACCAACCCTACAGCCTGGCAACCATCCGCGCTGCCAAGCAGGTGTTTCCGGGCGTGCTGCAGATCGGGTGTTTTGATACGGCTTTCCATGCCGGTCACACCTTCCCCAATGACGCGTTCGCCATTCCGCGGCATTTTTATGAGGAAGGCGTGCGCCGTTATGGCTTCCACGGGCTTTCCTTTGATTACATCTGCAGCGAAATGCGCCGCGAATATCCCGATGTTGCACGCGGGCGCCTCGTGATCGCCCATCTGGGCAATGGCGCTTCCATGTGCGCCGTAGAAGATGGCCGCTCCATCAACGCCAGCACCAGCTTTTCTGCCGTAGATGGCCTGCCCATGGGCACACGGTGCGGACGGCTGGACCCGGGCGTCATGCTCTATCTGATGCAGGAAAAAGAACTGTCGGCAGCAGAAATCGAGAGCATCATCTACCGCCGCAGCGGGCTCTTGGGATTGTCGGAGGAATCTTCTGACATGCGCGTGCTGGAACATTCAGAAGAGCTGTTTTCCAAGCAAGCCATCAACTACTATTGCTACCAGATCCGCCGCGAAGTGGGCGCCATGGCGGCCAGTCTGGAGGGTATCGACGCCCTGATCTTCAGCGCTGGTATTGGCGAGAATTCAGCTCGGGTGCGCTCCAGCGTGTGCGAACCACTGGAGTTTTTGGGCATCACCATCGATCAGGAGAAAAACAAGGCCAACGCACCGGAAATCGGGACCGGACCGGTACGCGTCTTCATCATGCCCACCAACGAGGAGCAGGTGATCGCACGGGCCGTCGCAAAAGCTGCCATGAAAACTCAACAGTAAGCGACTGGGCTTCAGAACAACTTCGCGGTAAACTTGCTGCATAATCAATGCTACACGTTCTCAGTGAGTCCCGTTATGTCCGTCCTCTCGCCAACCATCACCGTCCGCCAGCTCTCTCTCGATGATTATGAGGATGTCGTCATGCTCCTGAATGAGCTGACAGATGGCATTCCGCTTGTTTATGGCAAAGACGGGCCAGCGCAATTCGCCAAGCTTTTGCAACATGACGGCACCTCTCTGTTTGGTGTGGAGATTTACGACCAGATCGTCTCCTGCGCCACGCTCCATATTCTACCCAACATGACCTATGGTGGCCGCTCGTATTGCCTTGCCGAGAACGTGGTGACGCTGAAAGCTTATCGGGGCAGAGGCTTTGGCCGCATGGTCATGGATGCTCTGCGAGATGCCGCCTGGCAAGCCAACGCCTACAAAATCATGCTGCTGACCGGACAAGACCGCGGCGCAAGAGGCTTTTACGAAAGCCTCGGTTACAAAGCCGACCAAAAACACGGCATGGTCCTGCGGCAAGTGCCACCGTATAAAGCGCCTGCTGCTTAACCCTGCCCGTTACACCAACTGCCGGTGGGCCTTGATGTGGTCGATGAACAGGCGCAGGGCCTGCAGGTTTTTGTATTCGCGCGGGTAAAACAGATAGATCGGCTCTGTTGGTTTCAGGTAATCCTCCAGCAGGCATTGCACCTTTGTCAGGTCGCATTGCATCAGCGCGTATTCGCGGAAGGTCAGCACCAATCCCATGCCTTGTTCCATCAGTTGCAACTGAGAGGGCAGGGTGTTGAGGATCAGCCCTCCTTTGATATCAATCTCCACGGTGTTGCCATCCACCTCAAACACCCACGGCGCCAACCGTCCTGATGTTTGAAACCGATAGTGAAGGCAATTGTGCGCGAGGAGGTCTTCAGGTTTTTCCGGAACACCATGCTCAGCCAGATATGCCTTGCTGCCAAGGACGGTCAGGGGTTGCGGGTCAGAGATACGGATCGCAATCATATCCTGCGCAATCTTTCCTCCCAGACGAAGCCCGCCGTGCAAGCCATCTGCAACGATGTCGACAATGGCGTCCGTCAGAGAAAGTTCCAGCTGTATCTCCGGATAAGCAGCCTGAAAGCTGGGCAGAAGATCTGCAAGGAAGGAGTGAAACACAAACTCAGGCAAGGTCAGTTTTAAACTGCCACGGGCGCTGCTGCCATGTTCCTTTGCATCATTTACCGCTTGCCCCAGCAAGTCAAACGCTGCGCCCGCCCCACTTTGCAACGCACGGCCCGCATCCGTCAGGGTTACCGATCGGGTGGTGCGCACAAAAAGGGCCGTCCCGAGCTGCTCTTCCAGCGATTTCAACTGATGAGACACCGTGGACGGTTTGATGCCAAGCGCCTGAGCTGCCCCTTTGAGACTGCCGTTCTGTGCAATGGCGTTAAACACTTCCAGCATGGCAAGAGGTAAACGCATTATTTGATACCATACATCTATTGGATTGATATGGAGGCAATTAATAGCATGCATGCATCCGATTATAAAGGAGAGATCAGATATTCAATGAGGCCTTCCTGCGATGAAAACCCTTGTGCTCACTGCCCATCCCGACCTTTCAAAATCCCGTATCAACCACTCCTGGTTTGAAGCATTTGCCGCAACAGATGACATCACCGTGCTTGATCTGGCCCGTGTTGGCGGCCCAACTCTGAGCTTTAACGTTGAAGAACAACAGCACCTCCTGCTCTCTCACGATCGCATCGTCTTCCAGTTTCCGTTTTATTGGTATTCCGCCCCGCCAGCGCTGAAAGCATGGCAAGATCAGGTCCTGACCTACGGCTTTGCCTATGGCCCGGGTGGCACCAAACTGGCTGGCCGGGAACTGCTGCTGGCTATCTCTACCGGCGGACCGGAGGACAGCTATCACGCAGGCGGCTACAACAATTTCAGCATGGATGAGTTGCTCAAACCCTTTCAACAGACTGCCCTGCTGACTGGAATGGTTTACCTGCGCCCCTTCGTCTTGCACGGCCTTGCAGTGGTTGATGACGCCGCGATCGAAGCTTCCAATACAGCATTGCTCGCACATGTTCTGGACCCTGAACTCAACCCAGTCATCAAAAAAGCGCGGCTGGACAAGCTGCTGGAAAACAACGCCAAGCTCGCTGCCCGCGTCAGCGCCTGACCTCTTTCAACGTTCCATCTCGAAAAAGGCGGGCCTTTGTGCTCGCCTTTTTCTGCTCATCCAAAACCTTAGCCAATGGGCAAACCGAGAACTCAAACAGCTCATTCATTAAAAATCGATTCGATCTTTACCAACCCCATCTTCTTCCCGCTGCTCAGGTCTCTTAGCCTGTCGTTTCAAAGCACAGCTTTGTTTTAGCAATTTGTTTCACGCCCTTGTTTTCATTGCGATCCTTTAGAAGAATAAACCTACTGTGGTATTATGGATGGGCGACATGGTGGTGACTTTGTTTTCGGTGCCTTGATCTGTTGGTCAGCACTGCATTCATTTTCAGAATTCTTTTTTTATGGCCGAGGCTCGGGGGTCGCTTCCTGAAATTTGGTCATCTGAAGGCTGGAGGGACACCATTCCTGTCAGACTTAGCGTAGGACACATTGCTCAACACCGCCTTGCCTCCAACCATAAGCAGGACCACGGTATCAATGCCCGTTTTGAATCTTTTTCAACGGGAGGGGACGCAAAACTGACAGAACGATGTGGCCTCGCAGGTCCCTTTCTCAATCGGGACTGTAGCTCCTTCGTTCTCCAGCCTTCAGGAATATTTTAAGCGCAGATTGGAATTACCACGCACAAGTTGCAGTATAGTACCGGGTAGAATGTCTGTTGAATCGAACAACTCAATGAATGAGCCGAGACCTGAGGTGATTTACCGGCCCAGCATCAACTGGGATGAATGGCGCGAGGGGGTCGCCGAAGCGACGGGAGAGGCTTGTCTGGCTTCCAACACCGCTTCTCCAGATGCCTTTGGCGCGGGCGTGCGCGGATTTCGCTATAAAAGTGGCTTTGTGGCAACCATCAACGCGACCCCGCACAGGTTCATCCGCTCCAGCCAACGCATTGCCCGCGATGGCATGGATGCTGTGTTTGTGCAATTTTACGATCACACCCACAATTGCGTCACCCACATGGGCCAGGAGAGCGTGGAACTCCAGCCTGGTCATCTGATCGTGCAGGATATGGCCGAGCCGTTTGTGGTAGACTACAGCTCTTACAAGCTGATGACACTGGCTTTGCCGCGAACGGCACTGGCACCGTTCCTCCATGGCGATCGCACCTACCCAACCCTATGCCTTCCCGCAACAGGCGGCTCGACCAATGCAGTGATCAGCATGATGCAGCTGCTTCGCGGTCAACTGGGTCACCTGTCAGATGAGGATGTCACCTCAATCGTGGAATGCATCGCCAAGCTGGTCGCCAACCAGATGAACAACGGCCCGAGAATCTCATTTGCACTGGATGAAAACAATCAGACTGCAGCGCGGTTTTTACAAGCCGCCGAGTACATCAGCCGAACCTATACCAACCCACGCCTGAACAGCACAGAAGTGGCGCATCACCTCAACGTGTCTCGCACCACCCTCTACCGCCTGTTTGAGCCCATGGGCGGCTTCATGGCCTTCCTGCGTTACATCCGCATGAAACACGCCATGCGCAAGCTGCTGCGCTCCGGAAGCGATACAATCAAAATCCAGCAGATCGCCGAGAGCTGTGGTTTTTCGCACGCTTCCAGCTTCACCCGCAGCTTCAAAGAACACTATGGCGTTTCTCCTCGCGACATCCTGATGGACGTCGCCGCCGGACAAGACCACAAAACCCGCATCTCCAGCGGCATCTTCTCCAACTGGCTCACCTCGCTAAAAGAGGCGAAGCTGAACTGAGGGTAGCTTGATCCTCTGAGTTCAAGTTGACCCTGGGTATCACAGCGACACAGTACCTTCGTACCTTCACAAATTGCCCGATATCCACTTCATAGAGCGGTCCAAAGTGACCAACCGAGAGGTCCGCATCATTAGGATCTGGCGTGATTTGTGGGTGAAAACATAGCAACGCAGAAAAACGCAAAAGCTTTCAAACGAACGCACAAAACAACGCAAACGCTCACAGCTTTTGGATGCTACCAATTTTCAACGTGAATATCATCTATATATCAGAATGTTAGATCACCGCCGTTGAAGGCATAGACACGACATTTCCGGCTAAAGCCGGATTGGTAGCATTGACAGGGCGAGGGCATCATCAAAGAGTTACCGTGATTTATTCTCTGATAAGTTTTGAGCGGCGCAATGATCGTACTTGGTAATTCTGAAAGCTGGCCCGGCATTGGCACCACCGCCAGTCACTTGCAAAATGGAGCACATGGGCTTGATGCCTTGGTGCCCGGACTATCTTTGGTGGAAGCTGAAACCAAGGTGCGCAGTGTAGGCTATGGCGGTTGGCCAAACCTGTTGGGTAACATGGAGTTTGACGCCAGCGTAATGGACGGCACCACGCGAGACTACGGCGCGGTTGCAGGCGTGCCGATGACGCTGGAGGTCACCCGTCTGGCAAAGGCGGTGCTGGATAACTTGCCACACACCATGCTTGTGGGTGAGGGGGCCCGCCGTTACGCAGATGAGCTTGGGTTTGCAAAGGATCCAGCTTTGCTGGAACACAGCAAACAGGTGTGGTGGCGCAAGCTGGAAGAGGTGATGAGCGACGAGCAGAAAGCCGCCTTTCCCAACACGGATCTGGCACCGTTGACCAAAGCAATCACCGACCCTGAAAAGGTGCGAGACACCACCGTTTTCCTTTGTAAAGACAGCCAGAAAAACATCTGCACCGCCACCTCTACATCAGGTTGGGCCTGGAAGTATCCGGGGCGTGTAGGCGACTCTCCCATTCCCGGTGCTGGCTTTTATGCTGACAGCCGCTATGGCGCGGCCGCATGCACTCATACAGGTGAAATGACCATGCGCTGCGGTACCGCCCGCACCGTTGTGCTGGCCATGAAGCTCGGCATTTCGCTGGATGATGCGTTGCGGCTGGCGATCTCTGAGTTGCAGGAGCTGGAGAGCGGTTACATCGGCGGTGTTGTGATCCATGCCATTGATGCAGCGGGCAAACACCGCGTGGTCAATGTGGGGTGTGACGAGGAGATCGTCTATTGGGTCTGGACACCGGAGCTCGGCCAGCCTGAAAAACGCAAGGCCATTCGGGCAGAGGATTTGATGGCGGGTCAGATGGAGGTTCAGTCATGAAGCTGGAAGTGTGTGTTGACACCATTGCCGGGTTGAATGCTGTTGTTGCTGGCGGAGCTGACCGGATTGAGCTGTGTTCGTGCCTCGCCATGGGCGGCCTGACGCCGTCCGTTGGCCTGATGGAACTGGCAGCCAAAGCCCCCATCCCGGTCTACGCCATGATCCGCCCGCGCGGGGGTAACTTCATCTTCTCCCCACGAGAGGTGGACCAGATGAAGCGCGAAATCGATGCTGCCCGTAATACCAATTTGGCCGGTGTTGTTCTGGGCGCAAACCAACACAACACCGCACTCGACACTAACCTATTGAATACACTAGTGGATCATGCTGGCGATCTTGGTGTAACGCTCCACCGCGTCATTGACCTTGCCCCAGATCTGATCGAGGCCACCCACGCTGCCGTTGAACTCGGCTTCGAACGCATCCTCAGTTCCGGCGGTGCTTACAAAGCGGTTGATGGGATTGAGAACCTAGCCGCCATGCACAAAGCCGCAGCTGGCAGGCTCTCTGTGATGCCGGGGTCAGGTGTTAACACTCAGACGGCGCCTATTATCCTGCAAGCTGCTGATTTCACTGAGATTCATGCAGGCTGCGGCAAAACTTATCCGCAGGACCGGCGTCTGCTGGATTTTGGTTTTGAAAGCGCTGGAGAAAAACGGACCGATGAAGAATTGGTGAGATCACTCAAGACTATCCTTTAGAAAAATACCTACACCAAATAATACACTCATCTAACTTACTGATATTTCATCATCTTTATCTACACACCGCAACAACTCATCGTAAAATTAAGGCACACCTGCGAGCGCAACACCAGACCGCAATGTACCCGTTACAGGAGAAATGAGGATGCTGATGAATTTGTTGACCTCAGAGACTGATGAATTCGCCACATAGATCACATCTTTATCTCTAATTTCAAACGCTTGCGTCAAAAACATGCCACTTGGCTCTCTCAAATTGAGGCGGTAGACAACAGGCACAGTTCCAAACTCATCATGTTGCTCATGCGGAGGAAGCAACGGCATCATCTTTTGTCGGTCCTCAAACCGGAACAGGAAAACCCCTGTCGCATCCGCAGTTCCATCATGCAAACCACCTGACATTCCAATGGCTTCCGAGAGATTCACCCGCGAGGAAGGGAAGTCATATTTGCGCCGGGCAACAACGGCACCAAACACAGTGAAGGATTTAGGCTGGTGCGTAATGGAGACAATGTCCTTCGGTCGAAGCCAGATATTGTTAGCTGGTTGCTCCGAAATATCGTCCAGACTAAAGCGGAACTTCTTGTCATCTCTCATGACAGTAACAAATGACTCATAGTCTGGATTCCGCGTTCCGCCAGCTTCTGAGATTGCCTCAACCAGACTCAGACCATCTTCATGCACACGGAACTGGCCCGGACGCATCACATCACCAATAACAATGACCTTGTGCGATCCATTTGCCTGAAGGTTTACAACCACTTGTGGATCGACAGCCTTACCTTCCAACCCACTGAGAATCTGTTCGCGAACCTCAGAGATACTCTTGTTCTCGACTTTGAGTTCCCCAACATAAGGCACGTAAATATTGCCTTGGTCGTCAACCACAAGGCCAAGCTCAGTCCGTTTCTGACCTTGTGTTGAGAAAAGCCCGTTTGGAATGGACTCCCAAATCCCAACGGAGAGCTGATCACCAACACCGACGCGGATCGTGCTTCTCTTGCCCTTGCCAACGCGGAATTCTTTGGGAGGTAAGTTGCTGGCGTAATTGGATAAATGCTGAACTGTCGGAACATCAACATCCAGCATGACATAGCTCAGCGACTGCGCATTACGTTGAGAAGTTGCATTCTCCACCTGATAAGCGCTTGGGCCATGTCCTGGAATTTCCGAGCACCCAGCCACTGCAAGCAGCAGCGCAGGCACAACGAGCAACTCCAACCAGCGAGATATGTGCAAACATGTTTTCACATGCGGACACTGACCTATTCGAGGGCCTTCGAGTAGCCGCTGGATTTGGCCATTGCCTGTTTAACGCACTTCAATTTCAGGGTTTTTTCGTGCGTGTGTCAGCTGCTCTGATCAGACGAGAACGCCCTAAAGAGCTGCAAACAAACGACTTTGTAGCTCAACATATTGAGGGCAATGCTCGTGTTGGACCACGAGCATTGCAGGGGAAATCCTACCCGTTATGGGCAGGCAATCACTTCAATCTCGACGAGAGCGTCTTTTGGCAGACGCGCAACTTCCACACAGGACCGTGCTGGGAACGGCGCATTGTTGTCTTCAAAGAACTTGCCGTAAACTTCGTTCACGCGAGCGAAGTCATTGAGGTCCTTCACGAAAACCGTTGTCTTCTTGATGTTTTTTGCTGCAAGACCTGCTTCTTCAACAATCGCCAGACCGTTCTTCAAAGACTGAAGGGTCTGCTCAGCAACATCCGCAGGCATCTCACCGGTTTCCGGATTGATCGGCAACTGGCCGGACGTGATGATCATCTGACCAAGGTTCACGCCCTGAACATACGGGCCAATTGCTGCAGGAGCTTTGGAGGTATCGATAGCTGTCATTATTTTTCCAGTTTTATAGGCTTGTTAAGTGGAACTGTTCAGATGGTGAGACGAATTCCTGTTGCGCCGCAATAGTTTGCAGCTCCCACTCGTCTTTTTCCTGCGTGGTTTTAAGCACGCCATACACCGCGTTATTACAGTGCTGGAATGCTTCTACTTCAGAAAGACCATTCAGATAACCAGCGGCAAATACAGATGTGATTAGATCTCCGACGCCAACTGGTTGGCGTTCAAACGGCAAATGCGGGCGCTGTGCCAGATGACTGCCTTGCTCGCTTGCAAACATCATGGTGAAGGCATCATCAGAAACACTGTGCAAGTGCTTGGCCAGAACCATTTTAGGTCCAATTTCCATAGCCTTAGCGCATGCTTGTTTGGCCTGTTCCAGTGTTTCAATCGGTTCACCAATGAACTGTGAAAGCTCAAACTGGTTGGGCACGATCACATCCGCAATCGGCATCACCTTGCTCACCAGCAACTCGGCAACACCTTCACTGACAATGCAGCCTTTGTCAGGCGCACCCATCACCGGATCACAGAAGTAGAGACACTCAGGATTGTGCCGCCGGACTTCCTTCACGATGTCAACAATGACGTCACAGTGAGAAGGGCCACCAAGGTAACCTGTTACAATACCTTTGATTTGAGAGAGGACATTCAGTTTTGCCAGACCCTCAAAGATTTCAGAGATCTGCTTGGCATCATGGGCCTGTCCGGTCCAACCTTGCGGATGCTGGGTGTGATTTGAAAACTGGACGGTGTTGATAGCCCAGACCTCATGCCCCATACGTTGCATTGGAAATACAGCACAGCCGTTGCCAGCATGGCCATATGTCACGTGGGATTGGATGGAGAGTATGCCTTTCATTTCAAATACCTCGTTTCGGAACTGAGGCTCACAACCGCGAGCCCCAGCAGAGCGTCATGCCATTCTCGGCGCTTATGGATAGACTGGAAGTGCGTTGAACATCCCCAGAATGTGACTGACGGCGACCAAAATGCCGAAGCCAAAGACCACCCAGACAAGAGCCTCGCCGCCCCAAACGCGGAACTGAGGATTGCCGAATTTCTTGCGGCTGACACGCACCATCAGAGCAGGGACGATCGCCGTCCAAACTGTTGCTGCAAGGCCAGCGTAGCCAATCGCGATGATGAAACCATCTGGAAAGAAGATGCCACCGATCAACGGAGGAACGAAGGTCACAGCTGCGGTTTTCGCACGACCAGCAGGGCTGTCATCAAACTTCAGGAAGTCCGCCAAAAAGTCGAACAAACCAAGCGCGACGCCCAGGAAGGAGCTGGCCACAGCCATGTTACCGAATGCGGACAACATGTTGGATGCAGAGGTGTTTTCTACTGCACGGCCAAGAGCTTCCACCAGTACGCCGATGTTACCACCCTGTTCGATGATTGGGCCAAAATCAGCTCGTGAGATGTTACCCAATGTGGCAAACAACCAGACAATGTAAAGTACCAGTGCAAGGAAAGTGCCTGTACCAAGGCAGAGTAAGATCTTCTTTGGCTCCTTGCCATAGTACTTCATCAGGCTTGGTACGTTGTGGTGATACCCGAAGGAAGCCAGGCAGAACGGCATTGCTGCAAACAGATATGGGAAGTAACTCCCCATTCCCATATTATTGTCGCTGTCAAAGAAGACTGCAGCCTTCATGTTGAAGGTGTAACCTGTCACAGACATGAAGAATGTGATGATCATGCCACCAAGAAGGATGGTTGTGATGCGATCAACTGCCTTGGTAGACCACCAGACGAAGAACGCCAGACCCAGCGCAAAGATCAGACCAGCCAACATCTGCGGAGGTGCAACACCCAATGTAGCATCCAGTGTGTGAACCACAATAGACCCGCCACCGGAGATGTAAGCGTAGCAGAGAATGTAGCCGACAAATGCAACGGCAATGTTGTTTACGGTGTTCCATCCAGTCCCAAGGGTGTCTTTCACCATGGTATCGAAACTGGATCCGACCGGATAATTCAGGTTTGTTTCCAATATCATAAGGCCGGAATGCAGCATACAGAACCAGGTAAAGGCCAGAGCCAGAATGGCCCAGATGCTCCACATACCAGCACTAACGGTTGGAACGGAAAACATACCAGCGCCGACTGCTGTGCCGGCGATGATCATAGCCCCGCCTAGGAAGGATGGACTGACTGTTGCAGTGGATTTTCCCAAACCACCGACTTGTGTGCCCTCAGACATTTACTTCTCTCCCGTGAAGTAGTTTTGTTATATCCGTGAGGAAAGAAGGGAGGCACAGAGCAGCGCCTCCCAAGTTGCCAAATTATTTGATTGGCTTCAGACGTGCAGTGAAGTGACGAAGCACAGGTGGTTCATATTCAAAGTCGAAGCCTTTGATGTCCTTCGCGTTTTTCGCAACGTTGATCAGAGCATCCGCGATGTAATCCATGTGGTCATTGGTGTACACACGGCGCGGGATTGTAAGGCGCATGAGTTCCAGTGGTGACTCTTTTTGCAGGCCGGTGGCTGGATCGCGGCCAAGTAAGAATGAGCCAATTTCAACTGGGCGTACACCGGATTCCAGATAGAGCGCGTTACACAAAGCCTGCGCAGGGAACTGGTCTCCCGGGATGTGCGGAACGATCTTCTTCGCGTCTACGAACACCGCGTGACCACCGGTTGGGTACTGAATTGGCACGCCGCCTTCAACGAGACGATCGCCTAAATACTTAACCTGGCCAATACGATAGTGCAGAAAGCTCTCGTCCGCACCTTCATGCATACCCCGTGCCAGCGCTTCCATGTCGCGACCTGCTAATCCCCCGTATGTTACGAAGCCTTCCATTGGGACGCAGAGGGTCTGGACGGCCTGGAACAGCTCTTTCTTCTCCCGGATGGCGCACATGCCGCCGATGTTGACCAGCGGGTCTTTCTTGGCGGACATGGTGAGCATATCGCCGTAGGAGTACATTTCGCGGATGATGTCGGTGATGGACTTATCCGCGTAACCTTCCTCACGCTGCTTGATGAAATACGCGTTTTCGCAGTAACGGGCGGAGTCGATCACAACCGGAATATCGTATTTCTGGCCGATCTCGTAAACAGCCCGCATGTTGGCCATGGAAACAGGCTGACCGCCGGAGCTGTTACAGGTCACTGTGGTGATGATCGCGGTGATGTTCTTCGCACCATTTTCCTTGATCGACGCTTCCAGCTTCTCAAGATCGAAGTCACCCTTCCAGTCGTAGTAAGTGGTTGTGTCATAAGCCCGTTCATCCACCACGTTGACGACTTCACCGCCGTTCAGCTCTACATGTGCGGCTGTGGTGTCGAAGTGGTAATTGGAGATGAACACGTGCTTATCTGCATCGCGCACTTCCTTGGCGCGGCGGATCAGCGCCGGGAACAGGATCTGCTCTGCACCACGCCCCTGGTGGGTTGGCACCATATATTCATAACGGAAGAAGTGATGGACAGCTTCTTTGAGGTTGTAGAAGTTGCGGGATCCGGCATAGGCTTCATCACCCATCATCATGCCCGCCCACTGGTAGTCAGACATGGCGCCTGTGCCGGAGTCTGTCAGCAGATCGATGTAAACGTCATCACTTGCGAGCAGGAATGGGTTGTAACCTGCTTCAGCCAATGCCTTTTCGCGGTCTGCGAAGGTGGTCATCTTGATTGGCTCAACCATTTTGATGCGGAACGGCTCAGGGATACGTTTCATTGTTCTAGTCCTTACGTCATGTTTTTACTGCGCATTCTTTATCCAAATACTGGCTCCCACCTTGGGGAACACGCAGCGGCGCACGAGTTGGGTCGCTCTCCAACCATTGGGCGCGAAAGTTTTCAAGCACCTGAAATTACAGGCGGTTATCTTGGAATTTGTATTTTGCGGCAGCAGTCACCAGATTTGAAAGTAAGACGCAGCTCACCCGTTCACTGTCAGAGACGGCGTGAGTAGTTTTGCCCGATAAAGCGCAAGGGTAGATGTAGTTTTCCCGTTGCTCCAAGTAGATTGGGCGTCAAACATTCAAATTTTTAAAGGGACTAATGGGCCTGTAGGCTTATACGCACGCATTTGGGAAGTCATAGGCAAGACGAACATCTTGCGTAAACCATGCCAAACTCTTTTTATTGCGATACTGAAGAACCAGTACTGACCGGCTCATGGCCTATTCCTCATCTTTACTGCATATCATGTGATAGCAAAGGCATATGAAACCACATTTACCCATGTGTCAAGCAGCTATTCTACGTCTTTCCTACGGGGTTGCCCCTAGAACAAGTATAAAGATCAGTATAGACTTCATGAGGCATTAACAGACGCTGTAATATTCGATGTCACACAGTAAATAATTTTGTAAATTCTTATATTCCCCTTCAAATCAAGATTTTTTGTAGGGCCTTTAGGCAAAACCGCCTGAAGACGCCCAAGAGTGAAGCGCATAAATCAATAGAAGATACACGGGCACCGCCACGAACTCTTGATATCTCAGAGATTTCTTTCCTGTTAAATTTCACAGGAGCCAATTATTCCAAGTTATTTGCAGTGGAACCTCTCTTTGCGACACTTTTTGGCGGACACCACGTTATCCCCGTAAGAAAATTGCGCGCTCTCACACTTATCCTCCCAACCGCGTTTTTCTGCCCTGCACAGAGGCAGTTGATAACTTTTCCGCGCACCGGGCATAAACCTCTCCCAGTACCCAAAACCAGAGCGCCACCTCCATGAAACTCGCTCAGCAATCAGCCTCACATAGCAACGCGTTCGTTTGCGTTCTTTCGTGTTTTCCTGCGTTTTTTAAGGATTTCATTGTGCAGTGCGGGATCAAGTTTAGGAACGAGTTACAGCTACCCTCTCAAGTCTTGATCTTGTTTTTCATAAAGTTGCTTTGGATACACACCCGATTGATGATCGAAGTGCACATGGAGAGTCTTATCTTCACTAGCATAGGAGCTACAACTTGCACCCTCCGGAACTAGGAAATGCAGCTCTCGCCAATTTTCCCCGAACATAGCTATCTTTGACCTAGCTGTAAGTGTCCAAGTTAAGTGATCACCGAATACGTTACTAAGAGGGTAATTTTCTCTCAAATACTCTACGAGATTGCTTATCGACGCAGCTTCATTGATAGAAAAGTGCGCTCTATGTGGGGCGTCACAATCATCTCCAGCACAAACACTGTCTCTAGTTACAATCAACTCAAGCATCAGCATCACCATTATGCACTTAATATATATATTCAGTATACATATTTAACATCAAGAAATTGCATATTTACCAGCATTCAAATTTTCTAACTGCATTCAGACTACATTTGATTGTGTAAATTATTTTCAAACAACCCTTGAAAGCTTTACACAACACACTACATTACTAATTGTTCATCCTTTGTACTCTGATCAGCGGGCTCTTTGTGAGCGCCGTGACGATCGGATCGGGCGGGGCGTCGAACGGTACTGAACCGTTCATAGTCCTACAGGGTGCCGAGGGCCGATCCAAGATGATTGGCGGCCAAGGTCCTGATGAGCAAACGTCAATTCATGAGGTGAGGCGTGGCATACTGAAGTCGCCTACCAAAGAGAGAATTTCATGGGGCTATTTTTTGAAGAGGCCACCAAGCAACGAACTCTTTTTAAAGCTTGGCAGAAAATAAAATCCAATGGACTGCGTTCATCACTAGATGAGACTCGCGAAGCCATTGAACTTTTTGATCGAGACTCGATCGGTAACTTACGAGCAATCCAAAAGCGACTACGTTCTAAATCATTCTCTTTTGAGCCGCAACATGGCGTGACTTTAGGGAAATCGAGTGGAGGCAAACGAGGTATCGTCATGGCCTCAGCTAGCAATCGCATCGTGGAACGCGCCTTACTTGACACTCTTCAAGCAAAATCTAAGTTTGTAAAATCCGTAAACAATCAGCCGACAAGCGTAGGCGGTGTGCCAGACAGAAGTGTTCCACATGGCCTAAAACTAATCGATCAAGCTTTCAGCGAAGGCTTAATCTATTTTGTACGGTCAGACATTTCAGGCTTCTTTGATGGGATCCCACGAGATTTAGTATTGGAGCAGATTGCAAGGCAAGTACATGATGCTGAGTTTATTGATTTGCTAGACCAGGCATCAACAGTAGTATTGGGGAACGAAGCCAACTTAGGTGAAGACCGAAAAATATTTCCCACCGGATACGACGGAGTTGCTCAGGGTTCACCTCTCTCTCCTTTGTTCGGCAACATTCTACTTAACCAATTTGATCAGCAGTTTAATGAGCGAGGCGTGATATGCATTCGCTTTATTGATGATTTTGTCATCATGTCGAACTCGGAGGGAAAATCTCGAAAGGCATTTTTGTCTGCACAAAAACGCCTCAAAGAACTAGGTCTTGATTGTCATGATCCTTTTTCAGATAAAGCTTCTCAGGAAAAAGCACAACATGGTAATGCCCAGCAAGGTGGTTTTTCATTCCTTGGCTACGACTGCATACCTGGTTTGTTTCAACCAAATAAAAAGGCGCGCAATTCTTTAATCGCCAAAATATCAGATCGGATCAAAGTAGGAAAAGATGCGATCAACACCGTACGTCAAAGGCAAAATAGCTTCGCAGCAAGAAGCAGATACTCCCAGACACTAACGGTAATCGATAGCGTGCTGCGAGGCTGGGGTGAAGCATTTGCTTATGGAAACAATCCTCAGATACTTAATATACTCGATAAGCAAGTTGACGAACAGCTAACAGCTTTTCGTGCTTGGTACTTTCGGCAGTATCGTTCTTTAAACTCACAGGACCGCCGTAGAACAACAGGAGTGGGTTTACTTTGCGATGTAGTACCCAAGTCGTTGAAAGAGGCCCCCTTTGTTCTTTCTCCGCCTAAGAGGATGCGGCAAAGCAAGTCGGCAATCATAATTTCTACAGACGGCTCGACCGTCGGAAAATCAACGAAAGAGAAAAAGCGACCTGTGGGTGCGTGGGCCTACAAACATCATATCAGCGAGATCGAAAAAACCGGCTTCGAGTTTCATACTACAAACAACAGGATGGAGTTGAAGGCCGTTATTGAGGCACTTAAAAGTAATTCTCCAAACACACCTGTAATTATTCGCACTGATAGCCGTTATGTGGTGAACGCGGTCCACAACGAACACATAGTGAAGAACAACCATGATCTCTGGGAAGAGTTTCAAGAAGTTTCAAAGGGCCGCACGTTTAAAATCCTATGGGTAAAAGGGCACGCGGGGGACCCTTTTAACGAAGCTGCTGATAGTCTCGCTCGTAAGACAGCAGAGAGTAAGCTGAACGAAGCAAAACAGCCTCCACGCTAAGGAGCCCGCAAGTTTCCTTCTTAGCTGATCCTTTACAGGAACAGCCTAACACAGCTTTGGCGTCGAGTGTCCGGATGTTGCGGTCATGTGTCCTTCCGGCGGGTTCTGGCTTTGTGTTTTATGGCCTTTGAGGGATGAAATGTTTGTTTTGAGCGGTTCTCTCCAACAGCTGCAACACAAAGATTGAACATGACACCAAAATTCCTTTTCCGGACCCCGCTTGCCTTGCCGGTTCTATCTCTACTCCACTCTCGTTTCGCTGATGGGATGCTTCATGATGTCAGCATTACACGTCCGCAAGGCATCCTAATTTCTTTGCATCTAATGCGATAATTTCGGTCGGCTGTTGTCTTCAGTGCCAAACATAAGGCGATTACCGCGAGAACGAACGAAACACTTCATAAAGCTGGAAGAGTTGTTTTTGGGAGTTGATGTTCATTTTGTAAAGGGCACTTCTGAGTTGTTTGCGGACAGTGTCGAGCCGGACGGAGCGGCTTGTTGAATAGGTTTGCAGGGACTGGTTGGAGAGGACGGCGCAGATCACATTTGTCTCAGCTTTTGAGAGCCGGAAGGCATCTGCCATGTTCTCCAGCACAGCACGATCTGCCTGCTCCGTAGTACCCGTCATCATGATCTTCACCGCCAGATACTGCGCGGCCTCAACAGCTCCGCCTGCCGCCTGTGGTTTTGGGTTAAACATCTGGATCAAATAGGTTATGCCGGATCGCTCATCCGTCAGCTTCAACAGGGGCAGGCCACCGTGAAGGGCGCTGACATGCGCCTCTGCCAGTTTTCTGTTGTGCTTACGCTCAGCACAAGCAAGGCCTGCTTTCTTCAGCTTCAAAAACCCGTGCTCCAGAATCTCAAGTGCCTCTGGATTGATGGAACTGATGGTATGCTGTGAAAAGACGATGAGGCCAAATGGCAGCTCTGCGGCAACGCGGTCTTGCAACGACAGCCTCATCTCAAGGCTCTTGACCCTTTGCCGATAATGCAGAGCCCGGCTGGCATGCGGTATCATGCGCTCGAACATCTTCCGCTGCAAAGGTGTGAAGCCATCTCCGGCCCTGAGGGAAGACACACCAAACCAGCCAAAGTTATCGCCCTTGGTCAGGTTCGTCCCCATAAGGTCATAAACCTCATATTTGGGGAGCAACTGGTGGACCGGGTTGGTTTTTAAGCCATGCTCCGTCGTTATCTCCGCGTCGGTTATCACCTGTCCATAGGGAGATTTGTGAACCCGCTCTATTCTGTAATCATGGGGGAAGTAGTCTGTGGTGTATTCAAGCTCGAATGCGGTATCAATCCGCGCCACATAGTTGAGACGCTCCTCAGGTTTTGCAGCATCATACGTGTAAAGATGAACGCCAGATGTTCCCAGCATGTCACTGGCCGTGGTGAGGGCGTCCTCAAACAGATCGGGGTGCTCTACAGACTCATACAACTGAGTGAGAAAGAGTTCAAAATTCTTTTCCATGCCTCTAAATGTGTAAACAGCAATGATTCCTTAAATATTCGATACAGTTACCGTAGCGTAGTGCCAATAAATATCAAACAGGATTTAGGTGGTAGATAGCTTTTGCGGAGTAACACAGGTGAGGCAGGCCTATTAATCGACGGATCAGAACACGCCGAGTATCTGTCGGAGGGGTGCTCTTTTTCTTCTGCAAGCCCCCATTTGGGGAATGGTTGGAGGCCCACGTTTCTCTTAATCTTGCAGGTAAGCTGATCGCATTTCAAAACAAACACTGTGTTTTTCGTGGCCCCATGGCGGGATTATTTATCTCAGCTGATGGGTCATTGAGCAGATGGTTTGAGCAAGCCGAAATGAGATCCTGCTATGTTTTAACTGTTATGGGGGGAAGAGAATATTAGAATGGATGTTGCATAACTTATTGTATTTATACTTGAAATCTATATCAAGCAGAGATGAACCTTAGACTGGACTATATTCTAAGTCATTTGCTTCAAAACAGCTCGCCAAGCCTCCAGCGCGGGCTGTTTTTTTGTTGTTATGCCGAGGTTTACGTTGGGCACACATCACGGCCAGAGTCTGGGCCGATGTGCTAAAACCGTGCGCAAGCAGGAATTGCCAGCTCAATCCAGACAATCAGATATCCCGATATTTTATCGTTTCCATTGACTTTTCGTTCGCTCTGAAACCACTGCGATAGTTGGCTTACCTGCGGGATACTCCAAAATAGCGGCGTTCTCCCGGTGCGAAACGGAGCCTATGGATGCCCAAAAACAACCCTGAAACGGACAACACTTCCGGTGATCAGAAAGCAGAGGAGTGGATCCATTCTGTCTCTGAAATTCTTCATCTCAACATGGATGGTGTGCAGGGCACCACGGTTGAAGGCTCCAGCCCGCAAGGCGTTCCCAATGGAGAGCCGACAGAGCACGTTGACGGCCCGGCCGGGAACCATATGCCACCAGAGCCCCAAATCCCGGACCTGTCGCCGGAAATCAAAAAAGTCCGTGCCAAGTTTGAGGCCTACAAGAAGCGCCGGAATATCTTCAAGGATGTCCGTGATCTTGAAATCTTCGACAATTACGTAAAGAAAACAGCGGGTCTTCTGGACAAAGCCACTGATCTGAACAAGCTGCAGAATGTCGATGCAGCAGAGGATATGTTGGACAATGCAAACCTCACTCTGCAGGAGATCGAGGAGACTTATGCCCGCGGTGTTGATTCCGCTTGTGTGCTGCTGCACCGCAAGCAGGAACTGGCAGATATCAGAGCCCGTTTGAAGTTCCTTGCGAGTTTTGACCTGGAGGGCTTTTCACAGGGCCGTCAGGAGGAGGCTCCTCGACTGGCCGGGCTCATCAAAACCAATGCAGATAAAGCAGAGGCACAGCTGAAAGCTGGCGAAATCAAAGACAGCCGGGATACCTTTCTAGCATTGCAAACCTATCTGGAAATGCTGGAGCTGACACTTAAAGAAGTACCGTCGAAAGAAACTCAAAAACCACGCAAGGAAACTTCCGTAAGGGCTTATACCGGCGGCAACTCAGTGGCTGCGGCTCAGGAAGTACTCACTGAACTGAATAGATTGTATGAAGAGCAGCACAAGATCCCATTCACGGATAGAGAAGAGTACGCACGGAGCAGGGAGAAGATATCGGCCCAAAGAGAGTTGCTCAAAAACCCCGATCACCGGATCAACAATGCCGACCATGATGGAATCTTTACCCAGTTTGAGCCTTTAGGAGAGGACGGCAGGTCCGTTCTTGATAGCGGCGAATACGAGAAAGCCGGTAACAAGATCCATTTGAGTGTCCAGATGGATCAACTGGCACAAGCTGGAAACATCCTGACGCCACTTTTGCTCTCACCGGATAACCCCTTCCTTTCGTTCAAAGTCACCAATATAGACGGAGCGGTAGCCGCGATTAAAGATGATCAGGAGAAGTATTCCGCTGACACGCCTGAGGCCAAAGCAAAAATAGCCGAGCAAAAAGCATATTTTGATCGGGTCACCCAAGGCGCGCAGATCACGCTTTATCCTTATGCTAAGGACACCAGCTATCCTGATGGCGCTGAGGACTTTGGCTTTTTCCTGAAACTGCTGGAACAGGAACTGGCAGCCGCTGGAATTCAACCGGGCAAGAACCCGGATTCCGATGCCGGCCTGGAAGGCCTGAGCTTTGCAACCTTCCGCAATGAAGAAGGCTCGCGCGGTGTTGGTGTGGACGACGAAGACCAGCTCGAAGAGAACCGAAAGATGCTGAGGAGCAAGCCGTTTTATCAAGCTCTCACCAACAAGGATTACAAACCAGAGGCCCCTGAAAAGAGCCCAGCCTCTCAGCAGGAAGAGGCTGAGAGCAAGAAGAGTGCCCGATAGGGTAAGCCACCCCGGTTAATCGTAATCGGCTCATCGGGGGTGATCGAGCAATACGATCCGGCCAGTGCTGCATGAACTCTGCGCAGTCTCTCTTCCCAATCGTCAGAGGGGAGAAGCCCCGCGACGAGCACTTTGCGCTCCAGATCACTTGTTAGCTCTGGCAGCAGGCCGAAATGACGCTGATCACTGCCCAATACTCTGACATGCGCTTGATCGCCAAGTGCATAAGCAATCTTAGCGCCGTCAATCCAGTTCAGCGTATAAATCAGTCTGGGCTCATCAGCCTGCAAGAAACCGCGGCGGTGGAGAGCCTCCCTCACATCAAACCAGTCCATTGCGCGGATGGTATCATCCCAACGGGCAGCAGACACCAGCGGACGCGTCAGAATTCCCGTTTTAAAATGCAGTCCGCCCAGCACCACGACAGTGAGGATCACCCCTGCGGATGCCGCAAACGCACGTTTTGCGGTTGCTGCACCAGTTGGTTTGAGGCTGGCGAACCAACTCCCCAAGAGAGGGAAGAGGAACAGATATCCAGCCATAGGCCAGTGGGGAAGCGTGTTTCTGGAAAGCAAAGCCACCGCGTTGAAAACCACGATCGGAACAATCGCAAGGCACAGGAGATATCGATCGGCTCTTGTTTTCTCAGCTGATCTGAAGTGCCTCAGCAGGAGCCATAGGAACACAATCAGCGTAACCGGTTGAAGATAGGCCAGTTGTCCCAACAGCATGCGTCCGGAATTGATGAGATGCACCACAGGTTCAAAATCACTGGAAGAGACTGAACGTGAGAGCTGAAATCCGAAGGGCTGCCAGCCGTTCACTGCATTCCAATAGATAACCGGGCTGAAGACCAGCAGCGCAATCGTGACGGCAATGTATAGGCCTGAGCTGCGGAGCAGGGGCCATCTTGTTCTGTTGGAAAGCAGGAAAAGCAAGACACCAAGCCCACTCAAAACCGCCATGTATTTAGAAAGCAGCGCCAACCCGAATGCCAATCCGGCAATTCCCCAACGCATCTTGCTTATGTGCGATCTGTCAGGGTTTACCAGCGGAACCAGAAGACTGGCCGCAACCAACAAGAAGAGCATCATGGGCCCATCCGGTACGATCCAGCTTCCAGCCGACAGAAGAAAAAACGGGGAGATGGAGAACCACGCTATTGCCCATGCCCCAGCCTTCGCACCGTAGAAGCGGGCGGTCAGCTGGTATAGCAGCAGGGTGGAGACAACCGACATGGCGATGAAGGGCGTGCGGAGCACAAAGCCTGCCTCAGAGCCTGTCAGCCAAGCGGTCACATGGACAATCCAGAAGGTCAGCGGAGGATGGTCAAAATAGCTGAGAGACGGATGTCGGGCCATGACAACCATATAGCTTTCATCAACGCCCAGACCCAACATGGCAGCCCCGTAAAATCGGGCGAGCACTGCAGAAAAAATTATAATGAAAACAACAATGGCAACACGGGCTGGTGTGACGGTTCTGTCAATCATCAGCTGCCTCATGATCAGGTTACATCGCTTATTCTTAGGATGGGGAACAGAGGGTCGGGCACAGTCAGGTCAACCGGAGTGCCAACAGGCGATCTCACGATAACTCAACAACACTCAGACAAACTCTCCACCTCCAATGCCCTTCTTCCTTGCGAGCCTGAAGTTAATCTGAAGAGTATGTCGTATTTTTATCAGTGCAGAGATGAGGCGTGGATCAACGGCAGGCAACCGCGCACAAAAAAGCCCGCGAAACGATGGCTTCGCGGGCTTGTTGTTAAGTCGGCTTAAGCTCAGGCAGCTGCGAGTTTTTCGCTGCGCAGTTTATCAAGAGCCGTTTCTGTGACTTTAAAGCGTGGGCCATAAGCTGCTGCCAGCTCGTCAGCACGTTTTTTGAAGGCCTCAAGGCCGATGCCGTGGATGAATTGGAGAGCACCGCCAGTGTGTGCCGGAAAGCCGATGGCGAAGATGGAGCCGATGTTGGCTTCCACCTCGGTACGCAGCACGCCTTCATCCAGACAGCGCAGGGTCTCAATGGCCTGACGGTACATCATGCGATCTTCCGCATCCTGCATGGAAACATTCAGATCACGCTCTTTGAACTGGGAAAGACCATCCCACAGTTTCTTGGAGCCATCGCCAGCGTACTCGTAGAAACCGCCGCCGTAATGACGGCCACCACGGCCCATGTTCACCATGGACTGGCCAACCTTTACGTTGGAGCTGTCATCTGCCGGGAAGCCGTTTTCAACACCAAGGCGTTTATCTAGCGCGATGTGGGTCTCGTGGATCTTCTTGGTAAGAACCATGGAGACTTCATCATGCACGGCCAGCGGACCAACCGGCATGCCGATTTTCCACGCAGCACGCTCAATAGCAACCGGGCTCATGCCATCACGCATCAGAGCCAGACCTTCATCCAGATAAGTGCCGAACACACGGCTGGTGAAGAAGCCACGTTTGTCGTTGACCACGATTGGCAAGTAGCCGATCTGCTGCACGTAATCATAGGCTTTGCGCAGGGTATCGATGCTGGTTTTATCGCCGACAATGATCTCGACGATCTTCATTTTATCAACCGGCGAGAAGAAGTGCAGGCCGATTAAACGAGTCGGATCGGGACAGCTTTCCGCCAGAATGGAGATCGGCAGGGTCGAGGTGTTCGAGCCATAGATACCGGTATCAGAAAGCTGCTTGTAAGTTTCAGGGATAACCTTCTCTTTCAAAGAGATATCCTCAAAGACCGCCTCGATGATGATGTCGGTGCCAGCAAAGGTGTCATCGCTATCTGTCGGAGTGATGCAGCCAAGGAGGGCTTCCTTCTTCGCCTCATCCATGCGGCCCCGTTTGATGGCCTTATCTGCCAGTTTTACGGAGTAGCCTTTGCCTTTTTCAGCATTCTCCAGGCTCATGTCCTTGAGTGTGGTTGGCAGACCACGGCTTGCATGTGCCCATGCAATGCCCGAGCCCATCATACCTGCGCCAAGAATAGCAGAGCTGCCTGCTTTCCAGGCATCACCTTGCGGGCGAACCTTGCCGGACTTAATGGCCTGCATGCCGAAGAAGAACGTGGTGATCGCGGCACGGGCCTCAGTAGAGCGCAGCAGAGCAGCAAAGCCGCGGCTTTCATTGCGCAGCGCGCTGTCAAAGCCCATGCGCATGGAATTGACGGCAATATCCATCACTTTTTCAGGTGCGGGCATCAGACCGCGGGTTTTGTTGTAAAGCATGGTCGGTGCCATCGCGGCCACCATGCGCACATTGGCGCTTTCCGCATTACCACCTGGATAGCGGAAGCCTTTTTGATCCCACGGCTGAACAGCAGCCTCAGGGTTGGCTTTGATCCATGCCTTTGCAGCTGGGATCAGCTTTTCCGGCATATCAACCAGCTCGTCCACCAAACCGGCTTTCAACGCCTTTTCCTGACGCAGCTGCTTGCCTTCTGCCAGCAGTGGCAGGGCTGCTTCCAGTCCCACCTTTGCGGTGAGGCGGACAACACCGCCAGCACCCGGCAACAGGCCGAGTGTCGCCTCTGGCAGGCCAACAACGGCCTTTGGAGAGTTGAGCAAAATGCGATGGTTACAGGCGAGGCAAATCTCAAAGCCCCCACCAAGCGCAGCACCGTTGATGGCCGCAACCACTGGTACTGGCAGCTTTTCCAGCTGGCGCAACGGGGCTTTCATCTCTTCCACGTAGGCGAAGATGTCTTCCGGGTCCATACTGCCGTGGAGCATCTCTTCCAGATCACCACCTGCAAAGAAGGTCTTTTTGGCAGAGGCGATGATGACACCGGAAAGGCCTTCTTCAGCGGACAGCTTGGCCATCAGCTCTTTCATGCCTTCAAACCAGGCACGGGTCATGGTGTTTGCGGACTTGCCAGCTGAGTCAAACGTGATTGTAACAATGCCGCTGGCGTCTTTTTCGTAAGTGTATTCAGACATGGTCTTCCCCGTTATACGCGCTCAACGATGGACGCGATGCCCATGCCGCCACCAACACACATGGTGATCAAGGCACGCTTCTGGTTCCGGCGTTCCAGCTCGTCAATCATGGTGGACACCAGCATGCCGCCAGTTGCGCCCAGTGGGTGACCCATGGCAATCGCACCGCCAACCACGTTCAGCTTCTCGTCCGGTACGTTGAGGTCCTTCTGCAGACGCATCATGACAGAGGCAAAAGCCTCATTGATCTCAACCAGATCGATATCGTCGATGGTCAGGCCTGCCTTGGCGAGTGCCTTCTTGGAAGCTGGTCCCGGTCCGGTAAGCATGATGGTTGGATCAGATGCGGTCACAGCAACTGACAGCACGCGGGCGCGAGGTGTCAGGCCCATGTCGTTACCGGCCTGTTCGCTGCCGAGCAGGATCAAGGACGCTCCATCCACGATGCCGGAGGAGTTGCCTGGAGTGTGGACGTGGTTGATTTTTTCAACTTCCGGATAGCGCGCCAGCGCAACTGCATCAAAGCCCATGGCGCCGTGCTTTTCAAAGCTTGCACGCAGGGAGCCGAGGGTCTGCATGTCTGTTTTCGGCTTGATGAAGTCGTCTTTTTCTAAAACGATGATGCCGTTCTCGTCTTTGACCGGCACAACGGATTTGTCGAACCAACCGTTATCGCGTGCGTGCGCTGCCCGCTGCTGGCTGGCAACGGCTGCTGCGTCCACATCATCACGGCTCCAGCCCTCAATAGTGGCAATCAGGTCTGCACCAATGCCCTGCGGTACGAACCCTGTGGCGAGCACGGTTTCAGGGTCTTCGCTGAACGGTCCGCCATCAGTCCCCATGGGCACGCGGCTCATGCTTTCATATCCGCCTGCGCAGATCATATCTTCCCAGCCGGATGCAATACGCGCTGCGGCGGTGTTGAAGGTATCCAGGCCAGAGGCGCAGAAACGGTTGACCTGAGCGCCAGCCACGGTCTGATCCCAGCCCGCTTTCTGCAGAGCGATCTTTGGCAGAACAGCGCCCTGTTCACGTACCGGGGTTACGCAGCCCATCACGACATCATCCACCCGGGAGGTGTCGAGGTCGTGTCGACCCTGCATCTCGGAGAGCAGGGTGGTCACCAGATTGATTGGTTTGACTTCGTTGAGGGATCCATCCGGCTTTCCTTTGGAACGCGGAGTGCGGATCGCATCATAAACGTATGCTGTCGTCGCCATGTGTTTCTACCGTGTCTTGTGATCTTCAAACAGATTAAGGACCGGGGCAACCAGGTTGCCCCGATTGGACTCATGCAATTTCGCGGTTCTGATCTTCCCAGAACGGTTCGCGAAGTTTGTTCTTCAAAACTTTGTTCATGGCAGAGAGTGGCAGTTCCTCTACCAGCGACATGGAGCGCGGGCATTTGTAGCCAGCAATGCGCTCTTTTGTGTGGGCGCGGATCTCTTCAAAAGTCGGGGTCCTGCCTTCCTTTGGTACAATCACCGCATGAACGGCCTCACCATAGGTCTCGTCAGGAATACCGATCACTGCCACCATGGACACATCCGGGTGCGTGGAGATCGCGCTTTCCACCTCGGCGGTGTACACGTTCTCTGCACCTGTAATGATCATGTCCTTGAGCCGGTCTTTCAGCGAGAGGATACCCATGTCATCCACCATGCCGACATCACCTGTGCGGTAGCCGCCATTGCGCAGCACGGCGGCTGTCTGGTCCGGAGCATTGTAATAGCGTTTCATGACAGCTGGTGAATACAACACCACCTCACCAATTGTGTTGGTTGGCAGTTCATTGCCGTCCTCATCTTCAATGCGCAGTTGGATGAGCGGCGAGGCGGCCTGCCCCGCGGCACCAAAGCGCATGAGTTCGCCTTCGTGAAATTGCCTTGCAAGGAACGTCGCCGCCCCAGCTTCTGTCATGCCGTAAACCTGCATGAGATCGGTCTTTGGGAATTTCTCCTGAATCAGCTTCAGCAGGGCCTCAGAAATAGGCGAGGCGCCGTAATAAAGCTGTGACACACGCAAGAAGTCTTCAGAGTTAAACTCCGGAGCGTGCATCAGCATCTGGAACATGGCCGGTGCCATGAGGAAGGACGAGACGTCGAAGTTCTTAACCGCAGCCACCACAATATCCGGACGGAACATCGGCACGATCAGTGACGGCTTGTTCTGGATGAGGCGAGCCAGCAGCAGGCCATAACCGGAAAGATGGAACAGCGGCATGACCAGAAGCGCAGGCCGGTCATGATAAGGAACGCCGTTGGCAGCAACAATGTTGGCACTGGCGAGCATGGAACTATGGGTGTGAACGACACCTTTCGGGAATCCGGTGGTGCCGCCGGTGTAGCTCATGAAGCACTCGGTCTCCACATCACGGCCCAACTCCAGCGCAATCGGCTCACTCAGACAGTCCGCATAGGCTTTGGTGCCTTCAGGCTGCTCCTTCTCTCCCACATGGATGAAATGCTTCAGGCTATCCGCACGCTCTTTGATAGCCGCCACCATAGGCGAGAACGTGTCGTCATAAACGATGGCCTCCATGCTGGAGTGGCCGATGGCGTAAAGCATCTCTTCCGCAGACCAGCGGATGTTGAGCGGAACGGAGATCATGCCCGCAATCATGGTGCCAATCATCGCTTCCACATACTCAGCGGAGTTGAGGCTGAGAATGGCAACGCGGGCGCCCGGCTCAAGGCCAAGGTCTTGCAAACCCTTTGCAAACTGGCGAGTGCGCTTCGCAAACTGCGGATTGCTGAAGGCGCGACCACCCAGGTCTTTAAACACTGGAATGCCGGTGTCCACCTTCTGCAGATGGTTCACGAGCATATCAAAATTCATGGCACCTGCCGGTACCCCAGTATGTGTTCCAACCATAATCCCCTCCCAAGTCATAGGTTGAACAACGCAGATGTGCGCTGTGCGTATTAAAATGTGACGCCTGTTCTCCTCGTGGTGCGCTGGTTTTGGCGCTTATTCTTTTTCAGGCAATGATGGTATCAGTGAATACGCTGCCGGTTTCAGCAGAGTGATATCGAGGCTTGGATGCAGTTTTTGCTGCAACGCGACCCCAAGCAAATAACTTCCGATGGAAACGGCCTGAATGGCTGAATCCAGATCCTGCGGGAACACGCCTTCCGCTTTGCCGCGCTCCAGATAAGAGACAAGCAGCCACTTTACGAACTCGTGTGCGCGTTTCACCGCATCTCCTAAAAGAGCGTAGTCTGTAACGCTGCCAGCCATCAGCGCGAAATAAGCTTGATAGCTGGGCTTGTTCTGCAAATCATCAAAGTGAATGTCGATATACCGCCGGATCGCCTCCCTCGCGTTTGTCTCCGGTGGAATCTGCTGGGTAACGTGTGCCTCGGTCTCGCTCACCATGCGGTCGATCAGCTTGACGAACATCTCGTCCTTCTTGCCAAGTCTTTGAATAGTAAGACCGCGGCTATACCCCGCTTTCAGGCCGATGCTCTCACAGGTCGCCATCTGAACACCTTCCGCATTGATGATGCTCACCAGCGCATCAAAGAGCTTGCGTTCGGATTCCTCCCGTCGTTCGGCCTGTGTCTTCTTCTTTTCCAAATCAACCAACATTCACTCATTTTAATTGTTGAACGTTTAGCAAATAAAATGAAGTGAGTCCATGACGCATACGTCAGATCATCGTTGAGTGAGCCTAAGGAATAAGACCCCACCTTTGCAATTGGCGGGAATTGAGGGCTGTTACTACGTCATTGTCAGGTCGACGACGACGGCGGGCCATGTCATACATCCAGTAACAGGAATGACCATAGTTTCATTCTTCAAAACAACTGTCACTCTTGCAGCTTCACTCATTCCAACGTGGAACAAGATCGGTTGGTCCGCATATTATTCACAGCACCAAACCAAGTTGCCTGAGGGGACACCTCATTTTTGATGTGAATAACATCAGAAATACTACGTATAGCGATACTACGGATCGAACTTATCCGATCACCCTGCCATGATGCCGCTCTGTGAACGGGCTCAAAACGAGCGTAACAAGCGGAAAACGCGGCATTTTTGCGCAAACTCGCAGTAATCCGCACACTTGGAATGGTGGAAAATATATTCCATTTTATGAAATCACAGTCTATATCATCCAAATATCTGCATCATAAATACATCAGATATTGAAGCGGGTCTTCAAAACAGGTGGCAGAACCTCGTATTCAGGTTGAATCCCATCAGGAAAATCTTTTTGCCGTCTAATGAGTTTTATGCACCGTTTCAGCTCGGTTTCCATGTCGTGTGTAATCACGAAGTCCATCCGGTCATTCTCAAGTAGTTTGCGCGAGTTCTTATTCAACTCGTGACCGATAAAGGTAATCGGCGAACCCGTCTCACCAATCGCCTTTGCAATGCCCGTATTTCCGCCTGCTACATTATATATTCCAAGCGGTGTCGCGCCTTCATCCAGTCGGCTTTTAATCAGCTTATAGACGGTTTCGGCGTCATCGTTGGAGTTGATGATCTCGCAGATCGTAATATTGGGGTAGTCCTTGCGTAACAACCGCCGAAATCCAGTCTCGCGCCCTTCCTGACAGTGATAGTGAGCACTGGTTGCAAGGAAGACCTCACCTGTCTTGCCGCCAGAAAGTTTACCCAGCAACTGGGCTGCACACAGACCTGCCGCAATCTGATCCATCCCAACGTAACCAAGGTGTTTGCTGCTTTGCTGGTCCGTCGTCAAGCAGATCACAGGTGTCCCGTTTTCGCTGATTTCTTCAATAGCACGGGTGATGGCAGGATGTTCCCGCACAGCAATAATGATGCCGTCATACTTGTTCGCCCAGGAGATCATCTGCTCTGAAAACACACTCGGCTCAAAGTCCTTTGTGTGTGAAGAAAAGCATTTGAACCGCACGTTTGGGTCATCCCCATAACGCTGTTCCACCAGTTCCATTAGCTCTTCAATGAAGCTCGTTCCGGAATCCACCAGCAACCCCACGGTTATCGGAGAAACTTTTTCCAAAGCAACCTCTTCGGGCTCTTTTAGCCCTGCCAGTGCCTTGTGAACCAACCCCACTTTGACCTTGGAAACGCCCCCTCGTTTATTGAGGACGCGGTCAACTGTAGCGGTCGAAACTCCTGCCTTGTTTGCGATGTCCAACACACTCGGATTCTGCCAGCTGCCACGCCTCATATATATCACCTTTGATTGTTAAGCCATCAAAACGATCAATCTTGACGTCGGAATTCACATTTTGACTTCACGGGAGCAAACCTTCCAAAATATTGAAATGATGGAATATTCGTTCTCTCATCCCGATTTTACATGTAATTTCAGACTCTAAATTGACAGGTACCAGTACTTACATATGATCTTTAGCAGATCAAATTGATGTTTATACATCGGACATTGGGAGAAGTCGTTTGTCGGGAAACATCAACTTCGCGTTGAACCATATGCTTGCACCTCAAATGACGCTGGACGCGTTTTTTGGCATGGCTGCCTCCATGGAGATCAATGCCGTAGAAATCCGCAATGACATTGCTGGCAATCCGTTTGAGCAGAAAACACCAGCAGAAGACGTCAAAGCACTTGCTGAAAAGCATAGCGTCGAAATCATCAGCATCAATGCCCTTCAGCGTTTTAACGAGTGGTCAGATGTTCGTCTTGCTGAAGCAAACGAACTCATCGGCTTTGCTGAGCGGTGTGGCTCCAGGGCTCTCGTCATGTGCCCGGTCAACGACCATGACTATGGCAAGAGCGATGATGAGCTGGCGGCAAACCTGCGCCAATCTCTGACAGAACTCAAACCACTGCTGGAGACCGCTGGGATCACCGGCCTCGTGGAGCCTCTGGGCTTTCCTCAGTGCTCTTTGCGCCGCAAGGCAGATGCTGTTGCAGCAATCCGCGATGTGAACGGGGAGGGTGTGTTCAAGCTGGTGCATGACACATTCCACCATCACCTTGCAGAAGAAACAGAGTTCTTCGCGGATCAGACAGGCCTCATGCACATTTCCGGTGTGGAAGATCCAGACCTTTCCATTGCGCAAATGTTGGATGATCACCGTCTATTGGTGGGGGAAGCTGACCGTTTGGGCAACGCCGCGCAAATCAAAACCATGCTTGCCAACGGGTACACAGGTCACGTGTCTCTGGAGCCATTTTCTCCAGTTGTGCATGCCCTTGAAAACGTGGTGGACGCCACGCAGGCAAGCTTTGATTTCCTGAAAAAAGAACTGCAGGCAGCAAACGCTGCCTGATCATCCAGGCGACTGATTTCGCTAAATAAATTGGCGTAGATGGGGATCCGCGCCAACCTAATCTTGGGAGAAGTGCCAATTTTCGGCACGGAGGAGGAAGTAATGAAACGTACTCTATTGGCTCTAGCTGCATCGGCAATGATGACAACCAGCGTCATGGCTGAGAACATCGGCGTTTCAATGGCTTATTTTGATGACAACTTCTTGACCATCCTGCGCAACGCGATGGGCGACGAAGCTGCAAGTGCAGGCGGAGTTGAAATTCAGTTTGAAGACGCACGCGGCGACATCGGTAAGCAGATCGACCAGGTACAGAACTTCGTTGCACAGGGCGTTGATGCGATCATCGTGAACCCTGCTGACACGTCTGCAACACCACGCATCACCAAACTGGCCAACAGTGCCGGTATCCCACTTGTTTACGTAAACCGTAAGCCAGAAGACAAAGAACTGCCTGAAAAGGTTGTGTTCGTGGGCTCTGATGAAGTTGTTGCTGGTCGTTTGCAGATGGAAGAACTGGCCAAGCAGATGGGTGGCAAGGGTAACGTTGCTATCATGCTCGGCGAACTGGCGTCCAACGGCACACGTGGTCGTACACAGGGCGTTAAAGAAGTTCTTGGCAGCTACCCGGACATCAAGGTTGTTGAAGAGCAGACTGCTGACTTCCAGCGTTCTGAAGCAATCGACCTGATGAACAACTGGATCGTGTCCGGCACCAAAATCGACGCTGTTGCTGCAAACAACGACGAAATGGCTCTGGGCGCTCTGATCGCCATGAAGCAGGCTGGCATTGCTTCCAGCGACATCGCAGTTGCTGGTGTTGATGCTACTCCAGATGCACTCGTTTCCATGGACCGTGGCGAAATGTTCGCAACTGTATTCCAGGACGCTAAAGGCCAGGGCGCAGGCTCTGTGAAAGCTGCTCTGAAACTGGCTCGCGGCGAGAAAGTGGACACCATCGTTTGGATCCCATTCAAGCTGGTAAACAAAGCAAACCTTGGCGAGTTCCTCGACAAGTAAGCAGCTGAGCGGAAGGCTTTGCAGCCTTTCGCCTTGCTCTGGCGCGCGTTTCCTTCTCTCGGCTTTTGTCTCATGAGAAGACCGCGCCCAGCCTCTAAGTGATCAAGCTTCCGGGCCAGGCACCCGGAAGCCCCTCACACTGCCAGCAGAAAAATGGAGTTCACGGACTGTGAGTTTAAGCACACAAGAGGCGGTACGTGAGAATAAGGGTGCCGCAGCCCAACAAAAATACCTGCTAGAAGTCGATAGTGTGCGCAAGGAGTTCCCCGGTGTTGTTGCACTGGATGATGTGAACCTGCGCATCCGACCCGGCACAGTTCATGCCCTCATGGGAGAAAACGGGGCGGGCAAGTCCACCCTGATGAAGATTATTGCAGGCATCTATCAACCAGACCGCGGAGAAGTTCGTCTGGGTGGCAAACAGGTCCAAATGGCCACGCCACTGGATGCACTGGAACAGGGCGTCGCCATGATCCATCAGGAACTCAACCTGATGCCGTTCATGACAATCGCCGAAAACATCTGGATCCGCAGAGAGCCACTCACAAAGCTCGGGTTTGTTGATCATAAAGCACTGCGTGAGAACACAAAGAAGCTGTTTGACCGGCTGAATATCAATCTAGATCCGGAAACTGAGGTTCGTGACCTGTCCATCGCCAACCGGCAGATGGTCGAGATTGCAAAAGCCATTTCCTATGAATCTGATGTGCTGATCATGGACGAGCCAACATCGGCTTTGACAGATCGCGAAGTGGAGCACCTGTTCCAGATCATCGCGAGCCTGAAGGCAGAGGGAAAAGGCATCGTCTACATCACTCATAAGATGGATGAGGTCTTCGAGATTGCTGATGATGTCTCCGTCTTCCGTGATGGCAAATACATCGGCACAGATCTGGCCAGCAACTTGGACAGTGATCAGCTCATCCGCATGATGGTGGGCCGCGAAATCACCCAGATGTTCCCGAAAGAAGAAGTGCCGATCGGTGATGTGGTCCTTTCCGTGAAGGATCTGTATTTGGACGGTGTGTTCGAGAACGTGAACTTCGAGCTGCGTGCAGGTGAAATTCTCGGTGTTGCAGGTCTGGTAGGCTCAGGTCGTACCAACGTGGCAGAAACCAT
This sequence comes from Pseudovibrio sp. Ad46, assembly GCF_001623065.1. Lineage (NCBI taxonomy): Bacteria > Pseudomonadati > Pseudomonadota > Alphaproteobacteria > Hyphomicrobiales > Stappiaceae > Pseudovibrio > Pseudovibrio sp. Ad46. Next base: position 224,440 of record NZ_LMCG01000046.1, read on the forward strand.
CTACGGCGTAACCCCGGCAACGGGTGGCAGCATCACCGTATTCGGCGAGACTGTTGAGATCAAAACGCCAGCAGAGGCCATGGCTCATGGCATAGCGTTGCTGACCGAGGACCGCAAGGACACCGGTCTGTTCATGATGCTCGACATTCAGGAGAACATGCAGATCGCGCTTCTCAGTCAGGATCATGTGAAAGCCGGGTTTGTGGCCGAAAGCGCTGTCTCCAAGCTGTGCACGGAAATGAGCGAAGCCCTTCGCGTCAAAACACCGGGCATGAACGAGCGCATCGAGAACCTGTCTGGGGGCAACCAGCAGAAGGTTCTGATTGGTCGCTGGCTGCTGACCAAACCTCGCATCCTCATTCTGGATGAGCCAACCCGCGGGATTGACGTGGGCGCCAAGGCTGAAATCCATAAGCTCATTACCAAACTAGCAGGTGAGGGCGTTGCTGTTCTCATGATCTCCTCCGAGATGCCGGAGGTGCTGGGCATGAGTGACCGCGTGATGGTGATGCATGAGGGACATGTCACCGGAATTCTGGATCGAGCTGAAGCAGATCAGGTCAGCGTTATGCGCCTTGCTTCCAACTAAGAGTTTTCATGCGCGGCAGCTTTAAGCGCCCGAGGTAGAGATTGAAAGGACTTGCCAGATGGCAAATGCAACTGATGCAGCTGAGACAAATGCTCCAGCTCGAAAACTGCCGGTAGAGGCTAACATCTTCCTCGTACTGATCGGCATTGCAGTCTTTTTTGAAATTCTGGGCTGGATTGTGAAGGGTGACACCTTCCTGTTTAACCCACAGCGCCTGCTGATCATGGTTCTGCAGGTTTCCATCATCGGCCTTCTGGCTATTGGCGTGACGCAGGTGATCATCACCGGCGGTATTGACCTGTCCTCAGGCTCAGTGCTTGCCCTTTCGGCCATGGTTGCCGCCAGTTTTGCGCAAACCTCTGACTATACCCGTGCCGTCTTTCCAATGTTCACGGACATGCCGTTCCTCGTACCAGTATTGGCTGGTATCGCCGTCGGGGCCTTAGCCGGGTTCATAAACGGGTCGTTGATAGCCTACACGGCCATCCCTCCGTTTATCGCAACTCTCGGCATGATGGTAACAGCGCGCGGTCTGGCACGTTACTACACCAAGGGTCAGCCAATCAGCCTGCTTTCTGAAGAGTACATGTGGCTCGGTTCCGGCACCATTCCGGTGATCATCTTCCTGATGGCTGCGTTTATCTTCCACATAGCTCTGCGTTTCACCCGCTATGGCAAATTCACCTATGCAACAGGTGCAAATGTTCAGGCGGCAAAAGTCTCCGGCATCAACGTTGGTCGTCACCTGATCAAAGTGTACACCCTTGCTGGTTTGCTGGCTGGTCTTGGCGGTGTGGTTGCCGCTGCGCGAGCTGGCAGTGGACAGGCAGGTATGGGCCTTGCATATGAGCTTGACGCCATCGCTGCAGCTGTTATTGGCGGAACAAGCCTTGCAGGCGGCGTTGGCCGCATCACAGGCACCGTTATCGGAACCATTATTCTGGGTACAATGATGAGTGGTTTCACGTTCCTTGGTATTGATGCTTACATCCAGGACATCGTGAAAGGTGGTATCATTGTAGCTGCAGTGGTTGCTGATCAGTATCGCCAGCGCAAGCGGGCCAAGGTTTGATCAAACCGCGAAAGAATTTAGGCTAAAACCTCCCACGGATTATGCCTAATACCCGAGCAGGAGAGCCCTCGTCCGGCCTCCTGCTCATTTTTTATCTGCAGGGCTTAAAACCGCTTTCCAACCGTTATATATAGGCCTTCGACAACTCGGCCTCACGCACATCAACCTTTGATCCGGTGCGGGAAGAGCTCTCAATCGCCTCAATGAGCGCATGCACCATCAGCGCATCATGACCGGTTACTTTCGGGTCGCGGTGTTCAATGATGCTGAGGGCGAAATCGTCAATAAGATCCCGGTGCCAGTCACATGGAAACGCCATTGGGTTAGCCCCGCCACCCGTTCCATCCTTCGTCCCGCTGCGTTCACCAAACACATCGATAGACCCGTCGCGATACGTCACCGTCAGCTTGCTGCCCTCCAGATGGGCAGAGGCCTTTGAACCATCCAGTACCAGCGTTTCTTTTGCATCGGGAAAGGTAGCTGTTGTCGCCATGATGGACCCGACAGCCCCGCTGTGAAACTCAATACCAGCCGTGGCGAAGTCCTCTGCTTCCATCTTATGCGCCGTGGTTGTTGCACACATGGCTTGCACGGATTTTGCCGGGCCGGTCAGACTCAGCATCAGGTCCAGCACATGAATGGCCTGCGTGATCAGCACACCGCCGCCATCGCGTGCGTAGGTGCCGCGGCCTGCCTGGTCATAATAGGCCTGATCTCGCCACCACGGGATGTTCGCCCGCACCAGATGGATATCGCCCAAAGCTCCCTCTGAAAGCAACGTCCTCAGTTGCTTTGCGCCTTCGCGGAAACGGTGTTGAAACACGACACCGTATTTGACGCCTGCATAGTCGCACAGCTCCACCAGCTCAGCCGCAGCATCATAGGTCCGTTCCAGCGGCTTTTCTGTCAGGATGTGTTTGCCTGCACCAGAGAACAGCTCAACCAGATCATGGCGTTGATCGGGCGGGGTCAGCAGAAGGACCGCGTCAATCTCCGGATCACCGGCAATCTGCTCGGGGCTGTCAAAGCATGGCCAGCCGTATTGCTGAGAGACAGCCTCTGCCCTGGCTTTTGTTCGGGTATAAAGACCTGCGACTTCAATGTGATTTCTCAGCAGGTCAAGCGCTTCCAGATGTGGTTTTGCGGCCATTCCCAAACCAACGACGGCCAGACTGATCGAGGGCATTCAGAGGAATTCCTTCTGCGGTACATATATCAGGCAGTATTTATACCAGTTTAGGTTGCCCCAGAAGAACGTGGAAACCCTGAGTCCAGAAAAACGGTTCGTTGCCGCAGCAACGAACCAGTTCAGGGGAACTTATACAGGAGACTCCAGCCGCATTTCCGTCCGAGCATCAAACATATGCAGCTTTTCTTTAATGTAAGACACATGAACCTGCGTGCCTTCAGCGATATCAGGCCGGTCGAGTGTGAAGATTTTAAGGCTGTCTTGTCCAACACGCACATGAACCAGCGTGGAAAGACCCATGGGTTCAATCAGATCCACAGTTGCCGGCAGACTTGCAGGCCCTTCCTCTACAATCATTAGATGTTCTGGTCTTACGCCCAGAATGACGTCCATCCGATCCTTCAAACCCGAGCTTTCCGGCAGAATAATCTGGTGTCCCTGATCTGTCTGAAGGTGATACCCGTCACCAGATGCCGAGGCTGTGCCCTTAATAAAGTTCATGGCTGGAGAGCCGATGAATGATGCCACAAAAACATTGGCTGGCTTGTCGTAGATTTCCAGCGGCGTACCAACCTGCTGAATATATCCATCATGCATGGCGACGATTCTGTCAGCCATGGTCATGGCTTCGATCTGATCGTGCGTCACATAAATAGACGTGGCATTGAGCTTGCGATGCAACTTGCGGATTTCCGAGCGCATTTGCTCGCGAAGGCGCGCATCCAGGTTGGAAAGCGGCTCATCGAACAAAAACGCTTGCGGGTCACGCACAATCGCCCGCCCCATGGCTACACGCTGACGTTGACCGCCGGAGAGTGCTTTGGGGCGCCGTTCCAGAAGACCGTTCAGACCAAGAATACTGGAGACACCGTTAACTGCACTGGCGATCTTTTCCTTCGGTGATTTGCGAAGGGTCATCGCATAGCTGATGTTTTCCTCCACACTCATATGCGGGTAGAGCGCGTAAGACTGGAACACCATGGCGATGTCCCGGTCACGGGGCGGCAGATCATTTATGATCCGCTCGTTGATGGAGATAGAACCTGAAGTCACTTCCTCCAACCCCGCGATCATGCGCAGCAAGGTCGACTTTCCGCAGCCAGATGGTCCCACCAGTACAATGAACTCGCCATCCTGAATATTCAGGTCGATCCCGTGCAGAACAGCGGTGTTTCCGTAGGATTTGGTTGCCTCAGAAATTTGAATAGAAGCCATAGGGTACCTCGTTATCCTTTGACCGCACCGGCGGTAAGACCCTGCACCAGATAACGCTGGATGAGGAAGAAGAAGATTGCCGCTGGAATGAGCGCCAGAAAGCCCGCCGCCATCATCTGCCCGAAATCGACAGAGAACTTGGAGACGAACGTGAGCAAACCAACCGGGAAGGTCACTGCATCCGGACTGCTGACCAACATGAGCGCAAAGAGCAGCTCGCTCCACGCTGCGGTGAACACAAAGCCAAGCGTGGCTGCAATGCCCGGCAGGGTGAGCGGGAAGATGATCTTCACCAGCGCCCCAAAGCGGGTATTGCCGTCAATCATGGCTGCTTCTTCAAGGTCTTTGGGAATGCCATCAAAAAACGACTGCATCAAAAACGTTGCAAACGGCACGTTGAACGCGGTGTAGACCACCACAAGGCCGAGCAGACTGTCCGTCAGCCCCAGCGGCGTGAGAATGCGGAAGATCGGTGCAATCAGCATGACCAGCGGGAACATCTGTGTGACCAGCATCAGCACGATGATGACTGCCTTACCGCGATAATGAAACCGTGAGAATGAATAGCCTGCCGCCGCTGCAATCAGCGTGGAAATGAAAGCGGTTGAGCCTGACACGATAGCCGAGTTGATAAAGAACTGCGGAAAGTCCGTATCTGTCATCACCTGCGTGAAGTTGGTCCACGTCATTTCTGAGGGCCACATGCGGATGCCCTCTGAGTAAAGCAGTTTAGTCGGTGTCACCGCGACCTTGAACAGCCAAAAAAGCGGAAACAGCGCAAAGAACAGATAGCAGGCGAGCAGGCCGTAATGAACACTCCAGTCCACCACCCGTTGGCCCTTTGATTTTGCATAGTATGCCATAACAGAGCCTCAGGTTTCGCGCAGCAGACTGCGTCTGATGAAGATGGTGGAGACGGCATAGGCCATCAACAGAACCAGCAGCACAGCCGCAATTGCGGAGGCATAGCCAAAGTCCAGACGACGGAAAGCCTGCGTGAAAATATAACTGGAAACGATCTGTGTTGAATCTGCGGGACCACCATTGGTCATGACGATGATGAGATCCGCAAAGTTGGCGATCCAGATGGTGCGCAGCATCAACGTTATTGCGATGGTCGGCGCCAGAAACGGCAGCGTGATGCTGACAAATTGCTGCTTGCGGCTCGCGCCATCGATGGATGCGGCCTCGTAAATCTCACCTGGAATGGATTGAAGCGCAGCCAGCAAAGTGATCGCAAAAAATGGGATACCGAACCAAATGTTGGCAACGATGGGTCCCCACATGGCGAGGTCAGGATCTGACAGAATATTGGTTGGTTCGCTCAGGATGCCGAGCGCAAACAGCCATTGGGGCAGGGGGCTGATGACCGGATTGAACATCCACGCCCAGTTGAGGCCAGACAGGAATGCAGGCACCGCCCATGGCAGAAAAACAAGCGACTGGATGATACGCCGTCCCGGAAAAGTGCGATTGAGCAGCAGAGCGAGCGTTAACCCCAGAAAGAACTGAAAGAACAGTGAGCTGACTGTCCACCAGAAGGTATTGTAAAGGGCGTTATGGAAGTTCTGGTCGTGCCAGACCGCCTCAAAATGCGCAAAGCCCACATAACCGCCACTGAACGGATTGAGGATGCGGATGTCTCTGACTGTGTAGGTCAGGCCAACCACCAGCGGCACCATCATCACAGTCACCAACAACACAATGGCAGGGGCTGCGTAAAAGTAGGGCTCAAATCGGGATAGGAATCTGCGGGAAGTCACACCCTGCCGACTGGCAGGGTGTGTTCCAAGGTCTGTGGCAGCTGTCATCACTGTTTAGCCAGCCACTTTTTCTGTGCTGTTGTGAGGTAATCCCCCCACTCCTTGCCAAGCTCTTCCGCAGACTTGCGACCCAGCAGAGCCTCCTGACTGGTGCGGATGGAGATGGAATCTTTGAAGAACGCAAATTCTTCAAGATGTGTTGGCATTGTCAGCGGGTGGACGTCCGGATCGGACAGCTCTTCAAACCAGCCAGCAAACTGCGGCGTGTTGTAGTGCGGATCACTTTCTGCATCTTTGTAGATCGGCAGAGTTCCCACACGCTTTGACCACTCAAGGTTCGCATCACGGCTTTGAAGCTTCGCAATCAGCTTCCAGGAGGCGTCTTTGTCTTCGCTGTCAGCAAACATGGACCAGCCCGCATACCCGATGGTTGGGTAGGCCTTGCCATTTGGACCTTTTGGCATGGTGGTCACACCGAAATCATTCGGGTCCATGCGCTGCGAAATGCCAATCAGTGCATCCGGGTCCTGATCAAGCATGGCACATGTGCCGGAGTAAAAGCCTGCCACGATCTCGTTGAAGCCCCAGTTCAGGCTGTCTTTTGGTGCAAGACCATCCTGATAGAGGTCCACCATGAACTGTGCACCCTTGATCCACGCATCCGTGGACATGATGCTGTTGCCTTCCTCATCAAAGAACTGATCTGTGCCAGCTGCCGTTGCCCCAAACACGGCCCAGCCATTCAAACCGCCAGAGCCACCGCGCAAACAGAAGCCGTACTTGCCTGGAAGAGCTGATACTTTTTCAGCTGCATCACGGAAGTCATCCAATGTCACAGGTGGTTTTTCAACACCCGCTTCCTTGAAGAGCTTCTTGTTGTAGAACATGGCGCGCAGATAGAAACCGTAGGGCAGCATGTAAGCTGTACCGGAACCACTGCGTGCCATCTCAATGGTGCGGGCATTCAGCTTGTCGGTGCCATCCCAGCTCTTCAGGTAGGGCTCAAGGCTTTCCAAAGCGCCGTTATTGGCATAAAGCGCAGCCCATGTGTCTGGCATTTCAACCACATCCGGTGTTTGACCAGCAGAAACCATGGTCGCGAATTTCTCGAAAGCCTGTCCCCAAGGTAACGAGATGATTTCGACATTGGTGCCCGGGTTTTCCGCTTCAAACTGCGAAACAATACTCTGCAAAACCTTGGTACGTTCCGGGCTTGTGATCACTTCCACCAGTCGAAGATTGGTTTCAGCAGCTGCCGGACCTGCAATAGCTGTTGCCACAAGACTTGCGGCCAATAATTTCTTCAAACTCATAATTGCCTCTCCTCTAGCAATGTTATTCTGATGCTGCCCCTAACGCTTCTTCGAGGTCCCCCCAGAGATCCTCAGGGTCTTCAAGGCCAACATTCAGGCGAACGACGTGCGGTGACACGCCAAAGAATGCGGTTGAGTTTGGTCCTCCCGATTGAATGAGAGAGGCCTGCGCAGGGCAAATCAGGCTTTCATGCCCGCCCCAACTCACACCCATTTTGAAAATTTTCAGGTGGTTACACAGTGCTTCGACGCTGACATTGTCTGCCAGTTCAATTGAAAAGAGACCGGAAGTTCCACGCAGGCCAGGATGGGCCTTATTCTGGAACGCCGGATGAAAAACAGTTTTCACGCGAGGATGTTCGGCCAGTCGCTTGGCAATCTCCATCCCAGCTTGCTCATGGGCTTTCATACGGATTGGCAGTGTCCGCAGGCCGCGCAACAACAACCACGCCTCAAACGGTGCGATCTTGCTGCCCAGATACTGGGTCACTTCCCCGCGGATTTGCGCCACACGCGCAGCAGACGTAGCGATCACCCCCGCAACCACATCACTGTGGCCGCTGATGTACTTGGATGCAGAATGGACCACAATATCGCAGCCCAGTTTGATCGGATTCTGGAAGATGGGTGAAGCCCAGCTGTTGTCAATGATCGTTGTGACACCGGCTTCCCTGGCCCGTGCGCACAACGCTTTCACATCATGGGCCTCCATGATCCAGCTGGTCGGGCTTTCCAGATAAAACAGAGCATGCCCGGGCAAGGCAGCTTCAACCGTCGCCAGATTGCTGCCATCGATGTAATCAACGCTCACACCAAATTTGCGCAGGAAGATTTCAAAGAAACGGAAAGTATCTGGATAAACATGTTTGACGGACAGAATCCGGTCACCGGGTTTCACCACAGACAGGATGGCTGATGAAATAGCGGCCATACCACTGGAAAGCGCCAGCGCATCTTCAGCACCTTCCAACTTGGCGATCTTCTCCTCAAAGGCGCGAACGGTTGGATTGATACCGCGCGTGTAAACCGGGCGATTGATCTTACCCGAGAAGGTGTCACACATCTCCTGATAGGAGGAGAACGTGAAAAGCGAGTTTTGAAAGATCGGTGGCACAACTGCATCCGCAAAGGATGTTTCATCATGCGCCACGATTGTTGCTGTGTCCTCCCCCCACAGGTCGATCATACTGCGTCCGTTTCCTGTGCCATTTGCACAATATCTTCTTCAACCACGCTCAAAATTTCCAAGGTATGTTTGCGGGCCATCTCCGTGTCTCCAGCGGCAATGGCGTCAAATAATTGCCGGTGAAATGGAAAAGACCGTCCGGCAAAATCTTTGCGGTCGAACGGCATATCAAAAAAGCTCTCAAAAGATTCCCGCATCTGCTGCAACAACTGCTCAAACAGCGGATTGCCTGCAGCGCGGTAAATAGACAGGTGAAACTCAAGGTCTTCCGGGCCGGCTGTCCCATTAAGGTGATGGACCGACTCCATGTGCTCTAACTTGGTGCGCATCTCGTCAATCTCTTCCGACGTCGCCCGCTTGGCTGCCAGAATAGAGGCTTCAACTTCAAGCGCCCGGCGCACTTCCAGCGTTTGCAACAGGCCATCGCGCTTGGTTGCAATAGACAGTGGCAGATAAACGGTTTTCTCGGAGAGCGGGCGCTTCAAGTATGTCCCTGACCCACGGCGGATCTCCACGATCCCCAACGCTTGCAAATGGCGGATCACCTCACGAATGGACGAGCGGCCAACCTTCAGGCCGTTCATCAACTCTCGTTCCGTGGGCAATCTGTCACCGGGTTGCAAGCCTTCCTCCACGATGAAATCTGTCAGCGACTGCAGAATTGCGTCGCTTCTGTCCTCGGTCTTGATTGGCCGAATTTTATTATTGGATGGGCTTGGCACATTAGGCTCCGCACAGATGTCTATTTGATTTCGTCTGCCATCAGACGTCAGACCAATTTTAGAAACAGGAATCTGCGCTTGTAAATACCTACTGTGCACAACCACTGATTTACCGCAGCGCACCCAGAGGGAAACCTGTGAGATATCAGATAGCTGCAGCGGATATATTAATGTGGTAGAAGGCGGATGGTTTGGAGGGCGTTTTAGAAAAGATTGGCCTGCACGGACGAAGACTCGTCCATTGCAATTGGTAATAAAATCAATCTGAAGGCTTCAGCTCACAAACACGAGCCGCACAATATTTTAAGAAACGCTTTCTAGTTCAAGCCTAATGCATGCTTCCGCCTGAGCTCTTTTTCAGAATATCAGTCAGCACATGAGACGGTACAGGCAGCATGACCTGACCGAGGGATTTGAGGGTCTCGGCGAAGTTCGCAGCGGCCTGTTCTACTTCTTCGCATCTTTGCGGACAGGTAATGTGCTGCAGGCACAGTTCAACGGTGTCGACATCATGTTGCAAGCCTGCAATCAGTCCCATGGTCAGGCATTCTTCGACACAAAGGTGCTGAGAATCATAAGGGTAGGAGCGTAGCGGGCAGGCTGCGCAGCGTTTTAGTGTACGTACGTATTGAGACAGACTGGCGAGCGCTACTCCTGCATTTTGATGACCGAGAACTTCGCTATAAAGGTCCCATGCCATTTCCCAGGGTGTGATGGAACCTGTCTCGAAACCGGATGACCAGCGGCGATACCCTTCCAGAACCAGTCGTTCCGGTTGACGTTCCAGGTAAACATCATTTGCCCCAACATCCATGGCCAGCGCCTCTTTCGTGCATCTGGCGATTGCATCACATCGCCAGCAATTTAAACATGAGTATCATAGTATAGTTTAATTGAGCATGGATGTTCAAGCAACAGTTTCACCTCACCAAGCATTTTGCGGTTGAGATCGCTTTGATGCACAGGAAGGTTGTGTCCACTGGCAAACCGGGAGGCGTCACGTCTCCCGGTTCTTTTGTGAGGTAAGATCAGAGCCCTGTTAGAACCATGTGCGGTTCGCCATCAGAGGTCTTTTCACTCGTCATGCCATCCGCATTTACGGTGCAAGTCACTCGTTGCCGATAAGCGGAAAAGCTCTTGAAACTCACCACATCAACCGGCTCATCAAAGTGCAGTGTCAACCGTACCCGATGGGCGGCGACGGAGCTTTGAACGCCTAGAACTTCGGCAGCAAACCGCCGTCCAAGATACTTACCGGCAACCCTGTCACCGGGCCGCAGAAACGACACAGGTGGACGGTTGCCAACGGCAGCATAAAGGGTGTTCCAGTCCTTATAGCCTTGTTGGCGAGCAATAAGCTCCAGTGTCTGGGAGTGCGAAATTGCTTCGCCGCGTTTTTCCAGCGCAGCACGCAATTGCTTCGCTTGCGTTTTTAACGCGGAAAGGGAAGGAAGAGATCCGTTCATTTCATAGCCTCAAACTATGCGGGATCAACTTGATGGAGCTCGCATTGCCACCAACCCGCTTGTCTGGGCTGAAGTCGCATCTTTTGTTTCAGGCTTCACCATGAGCATAGCTCTGCGAGCGGCAGGGGCCTGATCCCTCGCCGCGCAACCTACAGAGGATGGGTGTTGCTGTCAAACCAAGGTTCTGTACGCCTAGTAAAACTTACCACGGGCTGTCACCTGCCAAAGCGTTTCCACGACACCGTCACGTACACCCACATACCAGTCATGCAGGTTACAGGTCGGGTCGCAATGCCCAGGAACGAGCTTGATCTTATCGTTGATCTTCAACGAGTTTTGCGGATCCTTCAGGACGCCATGCTCATCTGAATAATCAAGACTTTGCAGGTCAGGTCTCTCAAACACAGTCGGCAGCCCGGAATCGATGCTGTGTGCCTTCAGCCCTGCATCGCAAACGGCTTGCCCATCGATGTCAGTGGACATGATCGAAGCCAGCAGGAACAGGGCATGCTCAAAAGCAGGTAAGTGCTTGCCATCTTTGTCTTTCACTTTGCGGTAGTCCGCATCCATGAAGAGATAGGACCCGCATTGCAACTCGTTGAACACACCGGAGGCTGCTTCAAACGGGTATGAGCCAGTCCCTGCGCCGCCAACGATATCACAGTGGATCTCTTTGCTTTCCAGCAGGTCTACAGCATCCTTGGTGATCGTGATTGCCGTATCCAGCAGCGCTTTTCGATCAGCGTAATCAAAGGCATGTTGCGCAGCGCCCTGATAAGACTGAATGCCCGCAAACCGTAAGTTGGAGGCTGCAATGATTGCAGTTGCCAGCTCCAACACAGCAGCACTATCTGCCACGCCGCACCGGGCACCTCCGCAATCCAGTTCCACCAGAACTTCCAGCTGTGTTGCGTGTTTGACTGCAGCTTGTGAAAGATATTCAATATTTGCCAGATTGTCGGTGCAGACTAGGATACGTGCACCAAGCTTGGGAAGCTGTGCCAAACGATCAATCTTGTAAGGATCGCACACTTCGTTGGACACCATAATGTCTGTGAGACCCGCTTTCGCCAGAGCCTCTGCTTCGCTCACCTTTTGGCAGCACACGCCGCAAGCATTGCCTCGCTCTATCTGTAGTTTTGCAACTTCAGCAGACTTATGCATTTTGCAGTGCGCCCGATGGCGAACACCATACTTGGCAATCTCATCACGCATTTTCAGCAGGTTATGATCAAAAGCATCAAGATCAACAATCAAAGCAGGCGTTTGCACGTCGTCCAGCTTCATTCCCGGTAGGGCAGGGATGTCATAGCCAAGCGTGTACTGGGAAAGATCAGAGGTCACAGCGAAGTCCTTGCAGCAGGCATGAGTTCAGTAAGAACGAAACTGAACAGTTAGAACGGCAGAAGCAATGCACCACACACCGCTTCCGCCTGCAAGTCTAGCTCGCCTTGATGTAGCGAATCTTGCCACCTGTCGAAATCGTTTCAGCCGCCCGCAATATGGATTGGGTGTCGATGCCGTAATGAGCATAAAGATCGGCAATGGTGCCAGTCTGACCAAAGTGCTCTACGCCAAGAGTGCGGATTGTGTTGCCTTTCACCGCACCAAGCCATGCAAGGGTAGCAGGGTGCCCATCCAGCACTGTAATGAGCGAGCAATTGTTCGGCACATCATCAAACAAGCGCTCAATGTGGCTGCGTGCATGCATTGCCCCACGGTCCCGAGCGCGCTGCGCAGCTGTCCAACCAGCATTGAGGCGGTCGGCAGACGTGATTGCCAGCAGACCAACATCACGGCGGTCTTCCGCCATCATCCCAACAGCGTTGATTGCCTCCGGTGCGACGGCACCCGTGTAAGCGATCACAACTTCCGCATTCGGTCCCGGCTTGCGCAGCCAATAGGCTCCATCGACAATGTCCTGTTCGTCTTCAGGTGAGATCGTCCGTTGGGGCTGCTCCAGCGGGCGGGTGGACAGGCGCAGGTAGATGGAACCTCCTGTCTGATCCCGCAACCATGTGCGCTCATCAGGATCGCCTTCACCATCGCGCTGCATGTAATCAAATCCAAAGCGCATGATGGTTGCCAGCTCATCGACGAAGGCAGGTTCAAACGCGGCAAGCCCGTCCTGAGCCATGCCAATCAACGGCGTGCTGATGGACTGGTGTGCCCCACCTTCCGGTGCCAACGTCACACCGGATGGTGTTGCCACCAACATGAAGCGGGCATCCTGATAACAAGCATAGTTAAGCTGGTCAGCCGCACGAAGTATGAACGGATCATAAACTGTGCCAATGGGCAGCAAGCGCTGACCGTTGATGCTGTGAGACAACCCAAGTGCTGAAAGGAGGAGGAACAGGTTGGATTCTGCAATACCCAGCTCGATATGCTGGCCTTGCGGAGAAAATGCCCATTTGAAAGTGGAGGGGATCCGTTCAGCCTTAAACGTATCCGCCAGTTCTTCCTTGGCAAACAACCCCCGTTGGTTGACCCATGGGCCAAGATTGGTGGAGACCGTCACGTCTGGCGCGGTCGTTACAATATGCTTGGCAAGCTCTTCATCCTGCTTGGAAATTTCATGCAGAATCTGACCGAACCCCATCTGCGTGGAAAGCATCTTCTCTGCTGCATTGGGTGCCGGCAATTTTGCCGGTACAGGCACCGTTTTCGCAGAATAGCGACGGCTGCCTTTTGAGAAGAAGGGAGCTTCAGTCACGAAAGTCTGAAGGTTGTGCGGGTCAGATGTGCTTTCCCACTTGTCCCACTCATGCCCTTCGCGAATGCCTTCCAGCTTGCGGTATTCTTCCATCTGCCTGGAGGTCATCAGGCCTGCATGATTATCTTTGTGCCCTGCCAGCGGCAAGCCAAAGCCTTTCACGGTGTAGCACAGGAACAAGACAGGGCGATCATGGGTCTTGGCACTCTCAAACGCCTCAATCAGAGACGGCAAATCATGACCTCCCAGATTGCACATGAGCTTGGACAGCTCAGCATCACTGCGCCGATTGATCAGCTCGTTGACCTCGCCCTGATCTCCCAAATCATCCAGCAGTCGCTTACGCCATGCTGCCCCGCCTTGATAGGCCAGGGCGCAGTAAAGCTGATTGGGGCACAGATCGATCCAATCGCGCAGTTTGCTGCCACCTGGTTCTTTGAAGGCTTCTTCCTGTAGGCTCCCGTATTTGAGCGTAACGACTTCCCAGCCGAAATTGCGGAAGATGCTCTCAAACTTCTCCCAAAGGCCTTCGCGGATCACTGCATCCAATGACTGACGGTTATAATCCACGATCCACCAGCAATTGCACAGGCCATGTTTCCAGCCTTCTAGCAGTGCCTCGTAGATGTTGCCTTCATCCATTTCCGCATCGCCAACCAGCGAGATCATACGACCTTCCGGCGCTTTGTTAAGCCCGCCATGCGCCTTCACATAGTCTTGCACCAGTGATGAAAACAGCGTCTGCGCGACCCCAAGGCCAACAGAGCCAGTTGAAAAATCAACGTCATCAATATCCTTGGTGCGAGAGGGGTAAGATTGAGCGCCATGAAACCCACGAAAATTCTGCAGTTTCTCTAGAGTCTGGTTCCCGGCCAGATACTGAATGGCATGGAAGATTGGCCCGGCATGCGGCTTCACCGCCACCCGGTCTTGTGGGCTCAAACTATGGAAATAGAGCGCAGTCATGATGGTGCTGATAGATGCACAAGACGCCTGATGGCCGCCAACTTTCACATCACCAACGTCAGAACCGCGGAGATGGTTGGCATTGTGAATGGTCCAGGAGGCAAGCCATCGCACTCGGCTTTCCAGCGTACCCAAAGTATCCAGTGAAGCTGCGCTCATTAAACTCCCCGTCGGTTTCATTGGAATATTTTTATTCCGCGAGGCTATCAGATTGCCTTGAGAATTAATCTCTTGAGCCAACTGATATACCTTCATGAATAAGGGAAATTTTTGAGCTTTGATCGAATTTAAGGAAAATACTTCCACCTAACCTATTCGTAATGCACTTTTCAGCTCATATGCTACGTAGATTCACGGCTGACCTTTTGCGGGGAGTGCGGTCTTTGAGCGCCTCAACAACAAAGGCACAACGAAGGTCAGCAGCAGCAGGCGGAAGACGTGGTGGGCGGCGACGAAGGTGGGGTCGAGACCGCTTTGCACGGCGATGGCAGCCATAGCCTCAACACCGCCTGGAGCGAACGCAACGAACAACAGGCTTGGGTCCAGTCCAACCAGTGGCATCACCAGCACGACCCCGAGGATTGCCATACCAACTGTGATGAGCGTAACCACAATGCCCGCGCCTATGGCTTTGGCGAAAAGGTCAAGACTGGCACCTTTGAAGCGGGTTCCAATCAAAGCCCCCATCACCAGAAATGAGCTGAGCGTCGCCCAATCCGGCATTTTGCCGGGTGTGAGTGCACTCACGTGCCCCAGAGAAGACACAAGCATCCCACCGAGCAGATAGGCGGCGGGGAGTTTCATCTTCAGGAAGATGGTTCCAACGACAGCCGCTCCGAGCAACAGATAGACAGCTGAGAGTAGACTGATGTTTTGCACGGGCAGGAAGGAAGCGCCTGTTTCCTCAAAAAGCAGCGAGACAAAGAGCGGAACACAGATGGTGAGAAACAAGACCCGCGTGCTTTGTGCAAGCCCGATGCGGGTGACGTCCGCCTTGCTATCTGCCGCCATGCTGAGGATGTAGCTCAAGTGCCCCGGTGAAGATGCAAGTGAGGCGTTATAGGCATCAAACCCGAAAAACCGTACCAGGATCGCACGGCTGATCAGCATGCTCAGGATAAGACTGATCCCCAGTGCCAAGAAGCTCGCAGGCCATGTAATCGCGGCATCGATAACGGCAGGCGACACACCAGAACCAATGCTCGTACCCAGAACAATGAAGCAGAGCGTGCGCAACCAGAGCGGAACGATGACGGGCGCGCCCAGCAAGCCACCGAGCGAAACGGCAAGAGCGGAACCGGTGAGGGGAGCTGCCGGGAACCCGAGGAGAGAAAAAAGACCAGCCCCTGCGCCTGCAATGGCAAGCGTTATGGACAGATTGGACCAGTCTTTCTTCTCAATTGCCAAAACTCAGTTTCCCAGCTGCGGTTTGATCAGTCGCTTTCGGCGACTTCCAATTCCTGCTTGCGCACACGGCGGGCACGGATGGTTGGTAAAACGACCAGAATAACAGCCAGAGCCAGCAAGCCCATGGTCATCGGGCGTTCCATGATAAAGCTAATCCCATCATATAGCTGCATAGACCGGGAGAAATTATCTTCCAGCATGCTGCCCAGAATGAACCCAATCAGCAGTGGCGCGAGCGGATAGTTGGCAAAGCGCAGGAGCGTTGCACATACACCAAAGCCCACGAGCATCAGCAGTTCCGTTGCATTGTTTTGTCCAATATAGGCACCCATGAGGGTGAAGAACAGAATGAACGGAATGAGGTAGTTGCGCGGCACAGCCAGCACTTTGGCGATGTAAGGGATGAGCGGCAGGTTCAGGATCAACAAGATCACATTGCCCACATACATGGAGATGATCACGGACCAGAAAATCTCCGGCTGATCGATCATCAGGCGCGGTCCCGGCGAGACATTCAAAGCGATCAGGGCGCCGAGCAGGATCGCCGTTGTCCCGGAACCCGGAATGCCAAGGGTCAACAGAGGAACGAAGGAACCAGTACATGCTGCGTTGTTCGCAGATTCTGGAGCAGCAAGGCCTTTGATAGAGCCTTTACCGAACTCAGCCTGTTCTTCCTTTGGTGCGATGTTGCGTTCCACTGCATAGCCGAGGAAAGACGCGATTGTTGCGCCAGCTCCCGGAAGAACCCCAATAAGGAAGCCTTGAATAGACTGGCGACCAATCACTGGCGCAATCTTCTTGGCCTCTGCTTTTGTGATGCGCAGATCCTTGATGTCACCACTACTTCCACCAGAGTTTGAACGGGACGGGTCCAATACAAGGAACAATGCTTCTGGTAAGGCGAACATGGCCATAGCAAGTGTGATGAACCCGAAGCCGGATTGCAGATCTAGTATACCCATGGTGAAGCGCGGTTGGTTGAACAACGCCCCTTCACCAACGGTTGCCATCATCAGGCCCACCAACGTCATGAGCAAGGCTTTGCCCACCTGTCCGCTACCAGCAAAAGCAGCGATTGCGGAAAGACCGACGACCATCAATGCGAAGTATTCAGCAGAATGGAAGAGCAGCGCGACGGATGCGAGCGCAGGTGCAAAAATCATCAGCAAGATTGCGCCGATGCTGCCACCCGCGAAAGAAGCAATCGCCGCAACTGTCAGCGCTTTGCCTGCCTTGCCTTGGCGAGCTAAAGGGTATCCATCGAAGCTTGTTGCAACAGTGGATGCCACGCCCGGTGCGTTGATGAGGATGGAGGACGTGGAGCCCCCAAAGATCGCGCCGTAATAAACACCTGCGAGCAGGATCAAGGCTGCGGAAGGGTCACCGATAGAGATCGCTACAGGGATCATGATGGCGATGATAGACATGGGTCCAAGACCCGGCAACATGCCGATGAACGTGCCGATCAGACAGCCGCCGATCACCATTAAAAGATTAGAAAACGAGAAAGCCGTCGAGAGGCCAACCCAAATACCGTCTAACATCGTGGCCTCCTAGTTGAAAAATGTTGGAAGAGGGCTGAGGTAAATACCCAGTGTTTGCTGAACCAGATACCAGACACCACCAGCGGCAACAGCTGCAACGGGCACCAGGATCACAAAACGCCGTTCTCCGAGCAGAGCAGCCGAGATCACTAAAAAGAGCAGGGTGGAGAGCAGGAAGCCAGCGGGGCGCAGCAACAAAGCGTATCCCGCCATCAGAACCAGCAGGAACACGGCCTGACCGATGTTGTAATCCCACAATCTGCTGAAATCGATCTCGTCTGCATCTGAATCTGCAGGCTTTTTCTCAAACCCGAGCAAAATGGCGAGGCTTGTGATTGCAGCCAGCACCGCAATGACTTTTGGAAACGTGCTCGGCCAGATTGGGTTAAACCGCATAAACGGTGGCAAACCAGCGTCCATCAGAAAAAACGCGGTGTATCCATAGCTTAAACTCACTGCCAGAATGACAAGTGCAATCCATCGGTCCAGTGCCATCATCCCCTCCCGTTGGCGTGACAAGTGGATGCGCTGCCAAGAGCGCATCCATTTATTCTTATTGATTTAGAGGAAGCCCAGCTTCTTCATGAGATCACCGATGGTCTTTTCCTGACCTTCAAGGAACGCGTGGAAGTCTTCACCAGAGTTGTGGATGTTGACCCAGCCATTACGTGCGCGCACTTCTTCCCACTCAGGGGTATCGTACATCTTCGCAAGGGCTTCCTGATAGGCAGCCACCTGTGCCTCTGGCAGGCCCGGTGCGCCGAAGAAACCACGCCAGTTGACGAAGGTGGTGTCGATGCCCTGTTCCTTCATGGTTGGCGCATCTTTGTAGGCTGCAACGCGCTCATCAGCAGTGACGCCAATGATTTTCACTTCGCCCGCGTTGGCAAGATCAATCGCCTCGGAAAAGCCAGTAGAAAGTGCGGAGATTTCGCCAGAAAGCAGCGCCGCCATGGCCTTACCGCCCGCATCATACGGAATGTACTTCACCATAGTCGCATCTTCGCCAGCTGCTTCCATCACCATGGCCGCAACAAGGTGATCCATACCGCCTGGGACAGAACCACCACCAATTGCAGTACCACGCTTGTCAGCTTTATAGGTTGCCAGCAGATCACTCATGGAGTTGATTGGGCTGTCCTTGCCAACCACGATGGCTGCATAATCGCCAATGGTGCCTGCAACCAGTGTCAGATCACGGAAGTTGTGTGGGAATACGCCAGTCAGTGAGCGGATCACGATTGGCGTAGAATTCACCATCAAAGTGCCGTGCTGGCTTGCAGCGTTCTCGATCAGATAACCGATGGCCTTACCACCGCCACCGCCGGACATGTTTTCGAAAGAGGCCGTGCCTGCAAGCCCGGACTTGGTCAGTGCTTCGCCTGTACCGCGTGCAGTGCCGTCCCAGCCACCACCAGCACCGCCTGGAATGAGGAAGTGAATGCTATCAACCACAGGCTCCGCAATTGAAGCCGTTGGCATGGAAAATGTCATCGCAGCCAAAGCCGCTGCCGCAACCACGCGGCGCGCCCGAATAAAACTCATTGTGTCCTCCCATTTGACAAGGGCAGCATTTGTCACCCATGACTTACGTGAAAACACGGAAACCTGACACAAACCTGTCACCTCCTTGATTTTTTGGGGAAGCAAAAGATGAGATTTCTTCTCGTTGAAGATAACGCCAAGCTGGCGACATCCATTGTCGAACGATTGACATTGGATGGTCATGTTGTTGATCACGCTGCTGAAATATCTACTGCCGAGGACTACATCTCGACAGCAGATTACGACATGATTTTGCTCGATATCATGCTTCCGGATGGCGATGGGCGAGATTTTCTAAATGAACATCGAGGCCGTCAGGATGACACTCCGGTGATCGTTTTGACAGCACGTTCAGAGGTCTCAGACAGAGTAGGGGTGCTCGATCTCGGGGCTGATGATTACATCACAAAACCCTTTGATTTCTCGGAGTTAGAGGCAAGATGCCGTGCTGTCATACGGCGGAGATCCGGCGGAGTGACAAATGCCAAGCGATTCGGCGATCTGGTGTTTGATTCACTGGCTGGCACACTCAAAATTGGCAGCAAAACAGTAAGCCTGCGCAACAAAGAACTGCGTCTTTTGGAGATATTTTTCGGTGCACCGGACGTTATTTTCTCAAAAACAAAGCTTGTAGACAGATTATTTTCTTATGACGAAGACGTCTCGGAAAATGCCATTGAGGTCTATGTTGCTCGTTTACGCAGGCATATTTCATCTTCCTCAGTCCAGATTATCACCGTGCGTGGACTGGGGTATCGGTTAAGCCTGACATGAACTCTGGTGCCAACATATCCGGCTCAATCCGCCGCCGCCTGACCCTACAGCTCCTCGGCATTGCTGCCGTGCTTGCAGCCCTGCTGTTTGTGATGGTGATGACCTATGCCAAGCAGGTCGCAGAAGAATCTCAGGACAACATCCTGTCGGCCTCCGCCACGTCTATTTTGGACAGTGCAGCAATTCAGAGCGGGGAGGTGACGGTCGATATTCCTTACTCCGCACTCTCCATGCTTGGCAATGTGAGTGATGACCGCGTGTTCTACCGCGTTGTCGTCAATGGAAAGTACCTCACCGGATATGAAAGCTTACCCATTGCCAAGGCATCAAAAGGGCAGGACAGTCACAGGTTCATCACCTCTCATTACCTAGGTGAGAGCATTCGTATGGTCTCCGCCACACGCCGTCTTTCTAACGCATCCGGCCCTGTTGAAGTCACTGTATCTGTGGCTCAAACACTGAAGCGTCAGCGAGAGACACTGGAGCGCATCTCTGCGAATGCTGCCTATCTCGGTTTCGGGTTCTTTATTGCAGCTGCCGTGCTAGGTGTTTTGACAGCTCAATCAGCTGTGCGCCCTGTCCAGACATTGGCAAACTCTGTCTCTAAAAGAGGGCCGCAGGATCTGAGGGCAGTACAAGCCCCAGTGCCGGGTGAGATGGCACCGCTTGTGGTGGCGCTCAACCGGTTCATGGCACGGCTTAAGAAGTCACTCACACGCTCCGAAGAGTTCATCGCAGAAGCTGCTCACCGCATCCGCACGCCGCTTGCAGTGCTGCGAACGCAAGCGGAAATTGCCTTACGCCGCGTGGAGCGACCAGAAAACAGAGCGGCTTTGAAAGAGATGATCCGGGCCATTGACGAGAGTTCACGCGCAGCAGGCCAGTTGCTGGATCACGCCATGGTTTCCTTCCGCACGGACCATCTGGAGGTCAAGGACATCAACCTGCTGGACCTGGCCGAGGAAACCCTTGAACGGCTGCGCCCACTGGCAGAGATGCAAGATAAAACCCTGAGCTCGCATGGTGAGGAAACGACGCTGATCTCCGGAGATGCGATCCTTATCCAAAACGCGCTGAGCAACATTTTAGACAATGCGATCAAGTACGCCCCGCAGGGCGAGGACGTACAGGTTGTCGTTACCTCCGAAGACAATTGGGTTGTGTTATCGGTTTATGACCAAGGCCCGGGCTTTGCTCCGGAAGACATAGACCAGTTGACGGAACGGTTCTCTCGCGGCAAAAACGCCGAAGACACGGTCGGTTCCGGGCTTGGGCTTACAATTGCCGAAGAGGTGACACAAGCTCATGGCGGACACCTGAAACTTTCGAACAGAAAAAATGTCAGAGGCGCATGCGTATCCTTCTATTTCCCTCAGTCCTGATCGTGTTGCTGGCCTCATTGCTTTCCGCAGGTGCCTACGAGATTGAACAGCACAAAGTGTTTCCCGCTCCGCAAGAGGGCGCGAATCTGCGTATTATCTCCAACTCAGACATCGACATTTTCTCGCCCATGGTGGTAGCGTTTCAACGCAAATACCCTAGCGTTTCTATAGACTACACTGTTGTCAGCAGCACCGAGTTGATGACAGCTCTTTATGATGAAAAACAGGTTTTTGACGTTGCCATATCATCCGCTATGGACCTGCAGGTGAAGTTGGCGAACGACGGTTTCACCCTGCCGCACAACTCCTCAGTCGCCGGTTTGATGCCGGACTGGGCCCGCTGGCGCAATCATGTATTCGCCTTCACGCAGGAACCAGCTTCGGTGGTCTATTCCAAATCCGCCTTTGCAGGATTGGAAGTTCCAACATCACGGCAAAATTTGATTTCAACTCTGCGCAACCATCCGGAACGCTTCCTCAACAAAGTCGGCACCTATGACATCCGCCAGAGCGGCCTTGGTTTTCTGTTTGCCACGCAAGATGCCCGCACATCAGACACTTTCTGGCGTCTGAACGAGGTAATGGGCTCCTTGAATGCCCGTCTCTACTGCTGCTCCGCTGATATGATTTCTGACATCACAAAGGGCGATCTGGCCGTTGCCTACAACGTGCTCGGCTCCTACGCCTCTGCACGGGCCGCCAGTGATCCTGATATCGGCATTCTCGAACTGGAAGATTTCACCACACTCATGCTGCGCTCTGCCATCATTCCAGCGGGGGCAGAACAACCCGAAATCGCGGGCGCCTTCATAGATCATTTGATCACTGCATCCTGGAGCGAGGAGGGGGCTGACTACTACCCCTATCCAAAACTCAACCGCAACGAGATTGCCCCAAACCTATCCCTACGGGCCATCCGCCTTGGACCAGGTCTGTTGGTTTATCAAGACAACCTGAAACGGCAACACTTCCTTCAGGAATGGCAAAACGCGATCATTCAGCAGTGAGATAAACCAAATCAGAAGATGGAGGATTTGGTCGCTCAATCCTCTTTCACCTTGTCAGAGTTTGTGGCAAGAGGCTGCCTCTAAACCCAGCTGAGTGAAAGCCACCAATGCCTGTAGAGATCCGCCCACTGAAGAATTCAGATGCCCCAGACTGCGCACGCGTGTTTTATGAGGCCGTCACGATCGGAGCAAAGGAGCATTACTCCGAGGAGCAGCTCGCCGCATGGGCTGGGCCTGCACCCGCACCAGAGCGTTGGTCTGCCAAACTCCACGATATGACTGGCTTTGTTGCTGTCAAAGATAAGTCAGTAATCGGTTTCATGACCATCGATGCAAAAGGTTATGTGGAATTCGCATTCACCAGCCCCTACCACACCCGCCAAGGTGTCGGCACCGCCATCTATGACCAGTTGCAAAACTGGGCGGAACAGCGCAACATCTCCACCCTTTCAGCAGACATTAGCGTGGCTGCAAAAGCTTTCTTCCTTCACCAAGGCTGGCAAGTTGAGCGCGAGCAAGCACCCGTTGTTCGAGGAGTAGCGCTCACAAACTTTCTCATGACAAAGACCTTGGCCGCGTAAAGCCTAACAATACCCACCAGAGTTCCTGCGATATTCACGTGGTGTCATGTCTGCAGCAGGCTCAAATCGAATAACTGACCGGCTTTGAGTTGCACTCCCAAGCACTCGCTTTTATCAGTATAAGATAAGAATGATATTTGAATTTTTTCCGATACTCATGATTGCGCGCACTCAAGCCATTGAATTTATGCTGTATTTCGCAGAGTGAGGTTGTTTTGTCTGATGTTACCTTAAAGGCTAAATGGGGACAGATCAGCCTCCTGTTTTCAGCCAACTTTTTGTCTTTATTGGGAAATGGCCTGTCTGCAATCGCAATACCGTGGTTTGTCTATGACCTGACGGGCAACGCTGTCATCACTGCAACAATCGCCATTGCCGGACAGCTTCCAAACATCGTTGTCGGTCTCTTCAGCGGGCCGTTGATCGACAAGTTCTCTGCCAGAACCACCAGTATTTTCTGCGATACAGTAAACGCCTTCGCCGTACTTTTGATACCGCTGCTATACTCCGTTGATCTGCTGGATCTTGCCCTCCTTGGATTTCTCGTCTTCCTCTCGCAGGTCATCGATGTTCCCGGACAAACCGCAAAAAACGTTATGATCCCGGCGTTGATTGATCGAGAAGGCTTGCCTCGCGAACGGGTGAACGGAATGAACTCGCTTCTTGAGACTGTGGCTGACCTTCTAACCCCATCGATGGCTGGCATCCTGATCGCCGCCTTTGGCGCGACCACAGTCCTGATCTTAGACTCACTGAGTTTCCTGATGGCGCTTATGATTGTATCCATAGGCATCAAAGCCACTCGTCAGCAAGACGCAGCTAATACAAATAAACAGCCAGTGAAAGAAGTCTGGAAATGGATACTCTCAACTCCGGGCATCTTAAAGCTCGGCCTTTATGACTTGATCATCAATACAGTGGCGGTCTCCTTGCTTTCATTGACCTTGCCAGTTCTGGCAAATTCAAATGACAAGCAAGCAGTCTTGCTTGGAATCTGGCTCACATGCTTTGCCTGCGGAACCACACTCACAACACTGGCCTACACGTTTCTGGGCCACAGAGTGTCCTCACTCAGGCTCCTGCAACTCACACCCATCGGACAAGCACTTGGCCTAGCCTTGCTGCTCTGGATGTTAAGTACGGATTGGACAAGCGGCAATGTCGAGACCGCGGCAATCGTCATTTCACTGGGAATGTTTGTGTATGGTGTGAACTTGGGCGTTGGTAGCGTCGTGGATGCGACCGTACTTCAAAAACTCGTTCCCGAGGACAAACGCGGCACAGTCTTCTCCGCCTTCTCCTCCCTACGCTACACAGGCGTCCCCCTAGGCCTCTTCCTCACCGGAATCCTCCTGGAACAAAACAACCCCACCCTCCTCTTCACCACCTTCATCGCCCTCCTAACAATAAACTCACTGCTTTGGGTAAGAGGGGCAAGTGAGATTTAAGGCGCAGAACTAAGGTTCCATAATGTCGATTCTGCGAGATGAAACTATCAACATATACGCGCTACTTTGAAATGCACTTCCTTATTAAACCAATAGGTTATCAATAAGACGGATTTAATCATGGGAGCAGAATACCAGCATCTTACACCGGCTGAACGGGTCAAAATTGAAACTTGCCAGCTTGCGAATATGCCAGTCACTACAAGAGCGCGTACTCGTAGTCGCCATCGGTCAACTGTATTTCGTGAGCTCCAAAGACTACTTTGAAGACAAAGAACTGCCAGACGTGATTGAGCATTTCGGTGTAGCCGCTTACAAGGAGACACAAAGTTGCCGTTCAAGGTAGCGTAAACTCATCTGTTGCAGCAGGCTTTGTAACAACTATGGTTGAGCGCATTGTAGATGGGTGGACCCCGGAACAAATTACCCACCGCATGCGTCAAGAGCTGTGGTGGCATTTGCCACTCTCCGCAAATTCCGCCGTCCCTTATCCGTTTGAAAGCGCAGAACCTCTAAGTTTCACCTTGACGTGAGTACGTAATTCCGGTCTGAGAATGTAGCTAATCGCATTGAACTCGGGCACCGGGAGGCAGACTTAATGCTGTCAAGCAACAGTTTGTTCAGAGTAACGACACCTCCCTCATCGAGCGGGTTAGTCGATTCATGGTGCTATAGAGGAGCAGTAGCAAGAAAACCTGACCCGTGGTCAAGACGATGGTTTCCGCGCAAGCTCGACATGCGGTGGGTCCTTGAGCCGGACCTCAAGAAGATCTCCGATCGTCTTATCAACACACCCAGAAGTTCCTTGGGTGGAAGACCCGAGCAAAGCCCTTCGAGAGAAATGATGGCATCATGACCTCAACGCTTACCCGAAAACAAGCAGGAGACGCACTTCAATCATAGCTGTCATCTCAGACCTCAGTAACCTGAACTCTGCCTCGTGTCCCTTAAGAGACCAGATAATCTGCTCGTATAAAGATCTCTATATCTTTTGAGATAAGAACGGTCATGTAGGCTGATTGAGACACCAGCCTACACTAAATCAGTATCAACTTAATACAGCCTTCACTGCTCTTACTGTTGCGGCAACGACTGTGTCTGCTTCTTCGTGTGTTAAGCAGAATGGGGGGGCGAAGCCGAGGATGTCGCCTTGGGGCATTGCGCGTGCGATGACTGCGTCCTGAGACAGCAAGGCTGCGGAGATTTGAGCCCCAATTTTGTCGGATGCCTCGAAGAAACTATGGTCGTCGCGGTCTTTGACAAACTCTACGGCGCAGAGTAATCCCTCGCCGCGTACATCTCCTACATTGGCATGATCACCCAAAGCTTCCTTCATGGATTTGTTGAGATATGCACCAGTGGTTCCGGCCTTCTCAACAAGGTTCAGGTCGTCAAGCAATTTGAGGTTTGCGACACCGGCTGCGGCGCCAATGGGATGAGCTGAATACGTCCAACCATGGCCGATTGGTCCATTTTCATCTGTGCCCTGTTCAAGAACCTTCCAGACCTTGTCTGAGACAATAGAACCGGAGAGCGGTGCGTAGGCGGATGTCAGGCCTTTGGCAATGGTGATGATGTCTGCTTCCAATCCATAATGATCAGAACCAAACATGGATCCGAGGCGCCCAAAACCTGTCACCACTTCATCAGCAATCAGCAGAATATCGTATTTTTTCAAAACGGCTTGAATAGCCGCCCAATAACCCGCTGGTGGTGGAACAATCCCGCCGGTTCCCAGTACCGGCTCGCCAATAAACGCCGCAATCGTGTCGGCCCCTTCTTGCTCAATCAGAGCCTCCAACTCAGCAACACAATGGGCGACAAATTGCTCTTCACTTTGCTCCAAATTGTCACGGCGGAAATAATAGGGAGCCTCTGTATGAATGACCTGTTCGACGGGCAGATCAAACTTCTTATGAAACAGCTCAAGGCCTGTCAGCGAACCAGTAACCAGACCCGAACCGTGGTAGCCACGCCAGCGGGAGATAATTCGCTTTTTCTCCGGCCGACCTAAAATATTGTTGTAATACCAGATCAGTTTGATGTTGGTTTCATTGGCATCTGAGCCGCTCAACCCGAAGTAAACCTTAGACATATTACTCGGCGCACGATCCAAAATCATCTTGGAAAGTGTGATCGAGGCTTCTGTGCCATGTCCGACATAGGAGTGATAATAGGCCAACTCTTTGGCCTGTTCGGCGATTGCCTCAGCAATTTCCTGACGGCCATATCCTACATTCACACAGTACAATCCGGCGAACGCGTCCAGCATTCGGCGCCCTTCACGGTCCTCTATGTAAGAACCTGAGGCAGTCTTGATCACTCGAGTTGACGTTTCACCTCGGGCGTGCTGAGCCAGATGAGTTGAAGGGTGGAAGAAATTCTCCCGATCCCATTGTGCCAGCTGATCGTTTCGTAACATAACTTTCCTCCCTTATGCCCAGTCGCGGCAAACGTATTTAACTTCAGTAAACTCTTCCATGCCCAGTCGTGCGCCTTCCCGGCCCAGACCAGATTGTTTGGTGCCTCCAAATGGAATCGGTGCGCCAGTTACCTTTGTGCGATTGACTGCAACCATTCCGAATTGAAGAGCACGGCTAACCCTATAAATCCTGCGCGGATCATCGCTGTGCAGATAAGCAACCAGCCCATATTCACTGTCATTGGCGCGGGCGATGACTTCCTCTTCACTGTCAAAAGGAGCTATCGCAGCAACTGGCCCAAAGGTCTCTTCACGCATAATGAGGGCCTCAGCGGGCACATCAATAAGCACCGTCGGCTCAAAAAACAGTGGTCCCAATGAATGTCGGGTGCCACCACAGGCAATCTTTGCGCCTTTGGCAACCGCATCGGCGACATGTTCTTCTTGTTTCAGAACAGCTTTTTCGTTCATCAACGGACCAATGTCCGGATCATCCAATCCAGCACCTATGGAAAGAGATTGAGCGGCTTTGGTAAAATTCCTACAAAACTCTTCGTAGATCGGACGCTCAACAAATATTCGGTTCGCCCCCAGACAATCCTGACCGGATGTTGCGAACTTGGATTTTATGGCCTCAGCAACCGCGTTCTTCAGATCTGCCCCTTTAAAGACAATAACCGGAGCATGTCCGCCAAGTTCCAGGATAAGGCGTTTTATGGTGGAGGCGGATTGGCTATAAAGCAGTTTGCCGACAGGGGTAGACCCCGTGAAGGACAGCGCCCGTACGCGGCTATCGCTAGTCCAGGGCTCGACAATTTCTGGAGCTGAGCCAGTCACCACATTAAACACACCTGCGGGAACTCCAGCTCGCTCAGCCAGTTCCGCTAGGGCGAGTGCGCTGTACGGGGTTTCTGCTGATGGGTGGGCAACGATCGTACAACCTGCTGCCAAGGCAGCGGCAGCTTTCCGTGTCAACATCGCACTTGGGAAGTTCCAGGGTGTGATAAGGGCAGCA
Organism: Pseudovibrio sp. Ad46; assembly: GCF_001623065.1. Classification (NCBI taxonomy): domain Bacteria; kingdom Pseudomonadati; phylum Pseudomonadota; class Alphaproteobacteria; order Hyphomicrobiales; family Stappiaceae; genus Pseudovibrio; species Pseudovibrio sp. Ad46. Next base: position 251,762 of record NZ_LMCG01000046.1, read on the forward strand.
ACCCCAACGGGTTCCCGCCAAAGCTCCACTTCTGCATCTGCTAGATGACTGGTGACGCCTTCAATGTTGGGACGCTTGGCTTCCTCGGCATAGAACTCAACAAACGCTGCACCATACTCTATTTCACCACGGGCTTCTGACAAGGGTTTGCCCTGTTCCAGAACCATGATCCGTGCGAGGTCTTCTTTATGCGTAAGCTGAAGCTCAAACCAGCGTCGCAAAATAGACGCTCGTTCTTGCGGTAGTAATCCCGACCATTTGGGAAAGGCATCTGAAGCTGCAGTCACCGCAGCAGACGATTCATCTGCTGAAAGACCTGCAACATCTCCTAGGTAATCCCCGTTTGCTGGATCAATAACCGCAAATGTCTCATCTGTTTTTGCAGCACACCACTTCCCATTTATGTAGGAAAAGGAACGCACTAGGGCTTTGTCTTGAATGTCCGTCCGTGCAGACAAGGCTGTTTCTGACATGGCGCATCCTCCTTGCTCTACAACAGAATTTGCCTGTTTTTGGCGGAGGATGTGACCGAATGAAGTGTTCGTTACAGAATAATCGTCTGCTAATCGGCCGCGAAAAGAAGATTCAACGGAGGTGCCGCATTTCCCTTTACAGGCTTTGTCACAATGTACGTGAAGTAGCGGGATAACCCGATGCGTGCATCCAGCATGGTGTCGATCAGCCTCTGATAAGCGTCTACGTCTCTGGTCACGATCTGTATCAGATAGTCAAATCCGCCCCCTAATGCCCAGCAAGCCACGACTTCCTCGTAGTTCTGCATGGCTGTTTCAAAGGCGTAAAAGCTCGCAGCCGTGTGGTCCACCAGTTCAGCAGCGACGAAAACAGTGACGTGAGGCCCCAGTTTTTTGAGATTAATCCTTGCACCATAACTTTCGATCAGACCAGATTTCTCCAGCTTCTTCAGCCGGTCCCAACAAGGTGTTGGAGACAATCCGATTCGGTCCGCCAAAGCGGCTTTGGTGATGCGGCCCTCATTTGAGAGTATTCGCAGGATATCTAGATCACGCTGATCAAGTTGCATGCTCATCTTTTGATATCTCTCACACTTCAGGAACGCCAATCACAGCCGCACAATCACCGGATTTGATCAGTCCGGGAAAATGGCGACTGATGAGGATGCCGCTGCGCTTTGCGTGGTATCTGGTTGGTTCAACACCGGTTCTGTCCATTGGCCAAACACGGGCAATAATGTCACCTTCTCCAACGGGATCTCCCAGATCGACCATAGGTTCGTATAGCCCGCCCTGCTCGCAAAATGTAAAGCAATCTGCGCCTGGCATCCCCAAATTTACGGAGGTCTCCAGTTGTTTTTCTCCTTGCAGGATACCGAACTGGATCAAGACGTTACGCAATCCTTTGCGTGCAATTCCGATGGTTTTTGCCGTCGCAGTTCCACCACCGCCCAGTTCTGTTGTCACAAGAACCTTGCCCATGCTTTCAACTGCTGTGTCGTACATACCTATATTATCGATTTCGAGGAGCTGAACGGAGTAAGGTGCGTTAAACGCAGCCATTGCTTCAAAGCAGGCCTTCTCATTGCTCTTATCTTCCAGAATATGAGCTGCTGCGAACGGCACAAAATCAAGGGTCTTTCCTCCGCTGTGGAAGTCGACAGCGACATCTGTCAGAGGAAGCAGGTAACGTTGAAAGTAGTCGGCAATTTTCTCGGTTGGAGTTCCGTCAGCACGACCGGGAAATGAACGGTTCAGGTTTCCCCTATCAATGGGTGACGTCCGCGTTCCCGCCATAAATGCCGGGAAGTTGAAGGCCGGAACTATGATAATTCGACCCGTTACGTCCTCTGGTTTCAACGCAACTGTCAGTTCCTGGAGGACAACTGGCCCTTCGTATTCATCGCCGTGATTTGCGCCTGTTAAAAGCGCTGTCGGCCCTTCCCCGTTTTTAATGACCGTAATAGGGATCATAACAGAGCCCCACGCACTGTCATCACGGCTATAGGGTAACCGTAAAAACCCATGATGAATGCCGTCCTGATCCAATGGGATTGTGGGCGTGATGGGATTTGCCTGCATAATTTTCGTCCTAATACACACGGATCAACTATTGATAGCTGTGCCTGCTTTTACGGCTTCAGCTCGGGCTCCGGCCAAGGTGGCAATGGCGGTGTCTTGCACCCCAGTTCCTGTCAGATCGCAAACCGTAATGTCTTTGTCCGACTGCCGCCCGGGCTTTTGGCCAGAAATTACTTGTCCAAGTTCCGCGTACATCTCAGTACTGTTGATCGTGCCAGCTGCTATCGCTGCACGGAGTTCGCCTTGTTTGATGGATTGAGATAAGCGGTCACAAACGAAAACAGAGGCGCCTGGAATAACGCAGGGCGCGAGTTCCGATTTATAGTCGGCATCTGATCCCATGGCGGTGATATGCTGCCCAGGTCGCATCATATCCGCCTTGATCAAGGGCTCTTTGGAGGGGGTTGTTGTTACGACGATATCGGATTGAGCCATAACCTCAGCGATGCTGCCAGCAACGACTTCAATTCCCAATTGAGTTGAACACTCCCGAGCACAAGCAGCAGCTTTTTCTCTGTTGCGCCCCCAGATAACAGCTCGTTCAATATTACGAACAAGCGTCAATGCTTGCAGTTGGAGGCGGGCCTGAATGCCACTTCCAAGAATACCGGCAATCTTGCTGCTCTCTCGTGACAGATGCTTGGCTGCGACGGCTCCAGCGGCAGCTGTGCGCACATCGGTCAGATACCCGTTATCGAGCAGTAACGCCTTGACGATGCCGGTCTTTGCATCAAACAACACCATCAATCCGTTCAGGCTTGGCAGACCCAGTTTGGGATTGTCGAAGAAACCCGGGCTCATCTTGATCGCAAAACTGTCTATGCCGGGAACATAGGCAGTCTTCACATCCACTTCCCCATTGTGCTCAGGTACATGGAAGCTCAGTATAGGCGGCATTTCAACGTCTTTTGTTGCAAGCAATCGAAATGCATTTTCTACACATGCAACAGCATCCAGATCCAAAGAAACAGCAGAGCGCAGATCTGCCTCCGTCAGGATATTAATCTCAGGCATAAAGGCTTCCATTCACAGAGGTCGGCGCAGCAACATCGACGTTCTCGCCGTCGATCAATCGTTTATGCAGCGCCATATCAATATTTTGTCCGCTGATGAGGCTCGCACACTTTCCGGGTGTTTTGATCTTTCCAGCGAGTAAGGCAGCAATACCGACACTGCCTGAGCCTTCAATCACCAGACGTTCCTGCCAGTAAGCGTGTCGAATGGCTTCTGCGATTTCTTCTTCGCTGACCAAGATCAAGTCATCTACCAGATCCCGTGTCATCTCGAAGGTATAGGCATTGTTCAGCCCAATCCCACCACCCAATGAATCTGCGAGTGTTGGCACTTCTTCAACAAGGATCGGTTTGCCTGCACGCTGGCAGCTATACATGGCAGCACCGCGCTCCATTGAAACGCCAACAACACGAATTGAGGGACTGATGGTTTTCATCACCAAAGCCACTCCAGAAATTAAGCCACCGCCCGAGACTGGTACGAGTACCGTATCCAGATCAGGCGTTTGCTCCAGAATTTCCAGTGCAACAGTGCTTTGCCCTGCAATGATATCCCGGTGGTCGAATGGCGGGATCATCGTCATTCCGTCTTCTACCAACCGATCTACTTCAGCTTGAGCATCGTCCTGAGAACTTCCGGTTATTCGAACTTCAGCACCCAGCGATTGAATTGCCTCTACCTTGTTCTGCGGAACAAGTTTTGACATACAGATGATGCAACGCACCCCTGCTTTTGAGGCAGCATAAGCCAGACCGCGACCATGGTTTCCAGTTGAGACACCGACGACACCAGCTTCTTTTTGAGCTGCGTTGAGTGACAAAATTGCATTTGTCGCACCGCGCAGTTTAAAGCTTCCCGTGATCTGCGTTTGCTCAAGCTTCAACAACACTTCTGCAGAGCAGATCTGGCTCAAGCCGGGTGAGCTGACCAAGGGAGTCGTTCTAACGTGCCCCATTATCTTTTGGCGTGCAGAAAAACTGTCATGAACGGTTATTTTTTGCATCATTATGCGCTCATCCGATCTTTGATTGGGTGTTGGAACAGATGGCCAAAACCATGTATGACTTGCTCGGAGCCCAGATGCTGGAGGCAACGCCAGATCATTGCCTGATTTGAAGTCACCACTGGCTTGCCAATCCGATCTTCAATCCTCTGAATGCACACTGCGGCCCTCAACCCGGTACACGAGATGAACAATGCATCTGCACTCGGCTCCATAGCTGCACAGGCAGCCTCAATAATCGTAGACTCGGAAAGCCGCGCAATCTCACGGTCATCATCGACACCGAGATAGTTTGCACTGGCGATTTGAAGGCCATTATCGGCGAAGTACTGAAACACTTCCTGCGAAATACTGGCAGAGTATGGAGTTAACACGCTGATCCGCTTTGCATCTAAAGCTTCGAGCGCATCAAATGCTGCAGAGCTGGGCGTCACAAATGGGGTATCAGGTTTGCCAGCTTTCAAGTAATCCCCAACAACTGCGTTTCCCAAAACAACTGAAGCAGCCGTACAGCTGTAAGCGATTACGTCCAACGCATCTCCAGGTAATATCTGCGAAGCAGCTTCTGTCAGGCGTGGACCTGTTGCCAGCAAATTCGCTCGTGTACCTGGGTTTTGATAGGTGATCCGGTTTGCGTAAATGCCGATCTGATCAGGATCGCACATGCGTGCGAAATCCCCTTCGCTGGTGTGATCTGTTGCCAAAACAATCAGACCTATCCGTTTATTGACTGAACGGGCGTCAAAGTTGGCTTCAACCAGAGAGGCCTTAGGACGACAATCAAAAACCATGTGCCCTCCTAAACAACAAGGACCGGGCATTCCGCCAGGCCTGTTACCTTGTGAGAGACACTGCCAAGCAAATATCCTTCGATTGAACCCAACCCTCTGCTCCCCAAAACAATCACATCGTTTTGGTGTTCTCTTGCAAAGCCCACAATCGTGCGGGCTGTTGGGCCGGATTTGGCAAAAGCGCGGATGTTTGCACACCCGGCATTCAGGGCAAGTTGCTTCCCCTGCTCTGCCACTTCACAAGCGTGATTGCGCATCACATCATCCACGCTCTCATTTTCATCCGGGCGCACGATTGCGAAGGATGCTTCCAACATTGAATGATGTTTGTAAACGGTCAGAAGAGAGAGCGGGATGTTGCCGCAAACAGTCGCCAATTCAACGGCCTTGAGCAGTGCTCGCTCCGCCCCTTTAGACCCATCAAATGGAACAAGGATAGATTTGAACATCGGGTACTCCTTGTTACTTGGCAAAAGCTAAGTCGCGCAGAAAGAGCGCAATTTGTGGGAAAAAGATCAGAGCAATGGCGACTCCAACCAACATCAGGATAAACGGTGGCGTCCCGCGGATAACCTCAGCATACGGTCGCTTGAACACTGCGATGGCCGTGAAAATGTCACATCCAAATGGCGGCGTTGCTGAGCCTATGGCGACCTGCAATGTGATGATCGTGCCAACCAACACCGGATCCAAACCAACAGCCTTAACAACTGGCGCAAAAATGGGTACCAGCACCAGAATAACGACGATTGGGTCGACAAACATACAGCCAACAAAAAATGCCGCTGAGATGACAAACAGGATACCCATTGCGCCCATGTCAGAAATGCCAATCGCAGTCAGGATTTCCTGCGGGACCTGAGCGAAAGAAATGATCCAGGAAAATGCTGCGCCTGCGCCGACCAGAATGAACACCACTGCGGTGATTAAACCGGTTGATTGAGCTGTCTTGTAAACATCAGTCAAAGTCATGGAGCGGAACACAAAGACTTCCAGAACCAAAGCGTAAAGCACACACACTGCGGCGGCTTCTGTAGGGCTGAAGATGCCGCCATAAATGCCACCAATAATGATTACCGGAAAACCTAGCGGCCACAGCGCCTGCCGGACTGCGGTCAACCGTTCGCGCCAGCTGGCTTTTGGTTCAGTTGGGACTTGGTTTCGGACGGCGTAAATGTAGCTGTAGATTGAAAACAGAACGAGGATGAGCAGTCCCGGCCCGATGCCTGCGATAAACAATTCTGCAATAGATGTATTTGAAACAACGCCGTAAATGATCATTCCAATTGATGGTGGGATCAGAAAAGCAATGTCACTGGCATTGACGATGAGCGCCAGAATGAAGCTGTCTTTGTAACCGGCCTTAAGCATACGTGGACGCAAGGGCGATCCAATAGCCACAACGGTTGCCTGTGTGGACCCTGAGACTGCGCCAAACATTGTGCAGGCCATTGCTGTCGAGATGGCAAGACCGCCGCGCACGTGGCCCGTGAAGGCCATGACCAAATCAATCAGGCGGCCAGCGGACTGTCCCCGTGTCATGATATCTGCTGCAAAAATGAACATAGGCACAGCAATGAGAGATGCAGGCCGAATACCTGCAACCATTTGCTGGATCATGGTTTCCATTTGCCCGAAATCACCGAACATCATCAAAAAACCAATGAAGCTCCCGACGATCAAAGGGATCATCATAGGAAACCCAAGAAGAAGAAGAGTAATCATCGAAAGGAATATTGTTGCTGCCATAATACTATCTTTCAGACCTCGATTTCATCTTCTTCATAACCCTCAAGCATGTGGGTCGAGAGATAGATATCGGGAGCAGTCAAGTTCTTGATGGCAGTGAGCAGGTACTGTGTTCCCGTCATGAAAAAACCGACGGGCACCCAAACCAATATCACCCAAACAGGAATTTGCAGTGCAGGTAACACCCGGCCACGAGAGGCCTGTGTCTCAATGTAGTTGATTGAGTAATAACAAAGCAGGAACAGAAAAATTGCGGTCACCAGCGAGATCAGGACCATCAGAATTTTACGGTAGCCAGGAGACAAGCCGTCATAAATAGCGCTCATGCGGATGTGGCGCCCATGCCGTGCTGCATAACTGATACCAGCGAACGTGATCAGAATAATCAAGATACGATTCAGTTCCTCGGAAAAGAAGATGGAATTTCCAAGCACAAAACGCCCGATTACATTGGCGATCGTGTTTGCTGCCATCAAAAGAACGCCGACTGCAAGCAAGGCGGATTCAATCCGACTGATCGCTTGGTCGATAACACCCAAAAAGCCTGGCAAGTTTGATTGTGTCTGATCACTCATTCCACCGTCCTGCATTACATGAGGCATGTAAGGCGAGGAGTGCTCGCCCTACATATCTTGCGCGATAACAACTGACTGTTAGTCTGCAGTCGCGGCCAGATCGGCTTTCATTTGTGCAATGATTGCAGCACCGCTATCACCTGTCATCTCAATGAAGGTCTTTTCAACCTCAGCCGCGGCTGCCTTGAAACATCCACGCTCATCTTCGGTCAGAACAGTGACTTTCATCTCAGGCTTGGCTTCCATGATCTTAGCAAGCTCAGTTTCAGCGGCTTGTTGCTGATAGACGACAGTATGGTCGTACGCAGCAGCTGCTGCCTTTTCCACCAGGTCCTTATCTTCTGCGCTTAAGCCATCAAAGAAATCTTTGTTTGCCATCACCGCGGTGGTGAAATTGTTGTGCCCCGCATACGTGATGTAATCGGTGACCTCATAGATCTTGGTCGAATAGAGGAAGAAAGTCGGGTTCTCCTGCCCCTGAATAAGGTTGGTTTGCAACCCACCATAAACCTCGCCCCATGGCAGTGGTGTCGGGCTCGCACCAAACGCACGATAGCTCTCAACCAGCAGTGGGTTGGTCATTACGCGAAACTTGACTTCATTCAGATCAGCACATGTTTTCACTGGCTTCTTGGTGGTCATCGCCACCTCGCCCTCAGGGAACATGTTCAGCAGTTCAAGGCCTTTTTCAGCATAGAGCGGCTTGAACATGTCATTGATCGCCTTGCTTTCCCGGTAGAAGCGAGCGAGATGCTTTTGATCTGTAGGAAGGAGATAAGGCACAAAGAACACTTGTGCTTCCGGTATCAAAGCGCCGGTGAAGCCTGGAGACTGATCAACAAACTGCAAGATGCCATCTTGCGTCTGTTCCATGATATCAGCAGACTCGCCAAGCGTTCCATAAGGGAACAGCTGCATTTCATGATCAGAGTTTGCTTCAATTTCTGCTTTGAACTTTTGAGCATACACGCCCTGAACATCGGTCATGGCTTCTTCAAAAGCATATCGCCATGTATCAGCCTGCACCGCTCCGGTTGCAGCGAGAACCAATCCCACCGCTGCGCAAGATTGTAACGCCCGTTTAAAGATACCTGTCATTAATTCCTCCCCCAAAATCATCATGATGAATATCTGTTTTACTCGGCATCTTGCGCGCCGTTTCCAGTGAATGCCTGTGACTGCTCATAGGAACTGCCACGTCGGCAGGTTTGCTATGCAACCGCAAACCTACGTGCAAATACTTGATGTACACAACATGATCGATATTTCGGCATAGTCAATAATTAAATTACCCAAATAGCTATATTTTGCTAATTTTAATGCTGGTAAATTTGTTTTTTTTGATTGATCTTATTGGCGTTAGTTGCTGTTGTGTACAATTATATTTTTGACAAGGGAGGGCGACATGGGCCTAGAAAATGCTCCATTCAGCAAAACAGAATACGATCGGCGCATTGCTCAGACCCGCAGTGCCATGATGCAGGCCGGGATTGAGGTCTTGTTTGTGACTGATCCATCGAACCAGGCTTGGTTGACGGGCTATGACGGCTGGTCATTTTACGTGCATCAAGGCGTAATCCTGCCACTGGAGGGAGATCCGTTGTGGTGGGGCCGGATTCAGGATGCAAATGGGGCGCTGCGAACTGTTTGGATGGATGACGACCATGTGCTTGGCTATGCAGATCGCTACATCCAGTCAACAACCTGCCATCCTATGGAGGATCTGGCATCACACCTTGAAGCAAGAGGCTACTCCACATCCCGTATCGGCGTGGAAATGGAAAACTATTATTACTCCGCCAAAGCACATGCGGTTTTGTTTTCAGAGCTCCCCAATGCAGTGCCTGTTGATGCAACGGCGCTGGTTAACTGGCAGCGCGGTGTTAAATCAGAAGAAGAACTTGTTTTCATTCGAAAAGCAGCAGTCATCTCGGACAAAATTATCAGGATTGCACTTGATAAAGCTGAACCTGGGATGAGGAAGAATGAGCTGGTTGCGGATATAAGCCACGCCGGGATTACTGGTGTTGGAGATGACTGGGGAGACTATCCTGCCATTGTGCCTCTGACACCATCAGGAAGGGACGCGACAGCACCTCATCTGACCTGGAACGGTAACCAAATGCGAACTGGAGAGATTACTTTCTTTGAACTCTCCGGTTGCTACCGGCGTTATCACGCCCCATTGTGCCGCTCAGTCTTTCTTGGCAAACCTCCACAATCGATGGTCGACGCCTCGATGGCCCTGACAGAAGGATTGGAAGCTGGCCTGGAGGCGGCCAGAGCAGGAAACCGTGCCTGTGATATAGCCAATGCACTCAACAATGCACTCGCCAAAGTCGGCATTGATCGTGGAGGACGTTGCGGTTACCCGATTGGTCTGAGCTATCCACCTGATTGGGGCGAGCGCACTCTCTCGCTTCGACCTACGGATGAAACAGTTTTATTACCCGGAACTACCTTTCATTTCATGCCAGGCCTTTGGCTGGATGACTGGGGGCTGGAGACCACAGAGACAATCCTCATCACTGAGGCAGGCCCGGCCCAAGCTCTTTGCAATGTTGAGCGCAAACTCTTCATAAAAGACTGATTTATAAACACGTCAGGCCAAACAACTAGTGTGCCAAGGGATCAATAGCTTTGCCCTTGGCACTATGAGTATATACAACGAGAACACGAGAAAAGAGTGATCGGTGAACATCTTGGATCTGGCGAATATCGACTATAGCGCACGCGACCGGTTTGACCGGATGTATGATGAAATTAGGGATCGTATCTGCCTGTTGGATTACGCGCCCGGAAAACGACTTTCTGAAACAGAACTGGCGGAAGAATTCGGTGTGAGCCGGACACCATTGCGCCGGGTGCTGGTTCGCCTGGAAAGCGAAGGCCTACTGCGCTCAGTTCATGGTGTCGGTACCTTTGTAACGGACGTGGACATCAAGGAGCTGGAACAAACCTATCTGCTGCGCATGGAACTGGCGGAACTCAGCGGAAAATTGTCGCCAGCACCTCCCACAGAGGAGATACTGTCTGAGTTTGAAGCTTTGACTGCCCGCGCCAAAGAACTGCAGACAAACCCAAATGCCCGCGAGTTCTCGATCCTGATCATGGACTTCTTCCTCACCATCCTCAAGCTCACAGATAACGGTCCTTTGCGCGAGGTTTCGGAGAGGCTCTACATGCAGACAACCCGCATCTGGCTCAAGTCTCTATTTGCATCCGTCATCGATTTGACAGACGAAGTTATCATCTTCAACCGGGAAATGGATGACATCCTGACTGCGTTAAAGCTGGGAGACCTGAAAGCCGTCTCCCTCATCCAAAAAGCCCACATCTCCATGAGCTTCACCCGCATGAGAATCTCTTACCAAAACGTTGAGGACAAGTAGGGAGGATGCATGAAGAGCATAAGAATATCCACGATAGTCACTTGTTACTCATCAAGTAAACGTGACAAATACACCCTTGAGCAGCGGAATGTTTAGCCCCGCTATACACTAATGTTCGGCGGCTTATACGAGATAGCACCAGCAGCATTTTTGGAATGCCTTACGCTTAATTGTCCTCTAAAGTTTCGAAAGCTACCATCTTCATCTGAAAGTTGGTTTCAGTTGGCATCATATTTCCAACGCTTTTGTGATATTGATGATTTTTGTAACAATCGTCGCAGCACCTATGCCTACTCGCAGCCTAAGGCATTAAGCGTCCGTTAAAGGTGCAATATAAGCACTTGAGGCCAAATGAAAACGCACCTCGTTTGTCACGAGTAAGATCAATAAATCCATTCAACTTGAACTTTCAGACGGAAGGAGAGTAACACCATCAGATCCTTGGATAACGATCATAAAAATCTAATCTCCCCTTCCAAGAAGATTGAGGTCTGTTTGTCAACACACAGAACGGCTATTTGAGTAAGGGAGTGCTTTGGCTCATGATCACGATGACAGAGTCTAACCAGCAAGGGCAGATTGTTTTCATATACTTCAAAAGTATCAGCTAAGGATGCTTCTATCTGTCCACTATGCTGGACAGATATCCCTGCGACATCATCGCCTAGAAATTATGTACCAATATGAAAGCGAAAGATGTTGCGCTCACCTTAAGCGAGCACTGGATACCTCCGTCTGTGAGCAGCCAAAGGTACTGCACTGAACGCGCTAGCTTTTCGATAATAGCTCATTCTACTTTTCCTCAGATTTAGAATATTGGCTGAAGTAAGAAGACATGAAGCATACTCAGGGCTCAACATCATTCGCAAACGCGAGGTAAGATTGAACGCTGATGTCAAACGATGCGGAACTGCATCCTTCTGGAGACTTATTTCATGTCAGAGGACTTGGAGGCGCAAATCGACCTGTTCGTGGACTACTATAACAGCCATCTCTATCACATGAGCTTGGGAAGCGTGACGTTAGCCGATGCTTTTTGCCGACGGAATTGGCAGTTGATTAAACCTCAAGCACTGCAAACCACCACTTCCGCTACCATGCACAAGCCGCGTAGCTTCCACACACAGAGGGGCCAAGCATTCCACTATTTGAAAGCCAATCTTGTCCAATTTCTTTTGATGACGGACAGGTGCCTGACTTCGCGCAAGTTTTGTTACCTACAGACGCAATAGTTAAGACTAGTTAAAATCAAATCCCACACAGTTCTATCGCAGAGCCTCTTGCTACAAGGCCTTTCCAACTGCTTTTTCCAAGATTAGCTTAATTTGAAATTGCACCTTGACGCTGCACTACTTGAGCTGCGATGGAATGAGCTTTTGTTGCAGCCTCATGTGCGGATAGCGAGAGTAATCGCGATCCGATACACCCTGCAGCGAAGGAGTCCCCAGCTCCTGTAGTATCGACAGGAGTGATGTTACTGTGAGCAGATACACAAGTTTCTTGATCTCCCTTCAAAATCACGCATTCATTACCACCGTCTTTGACGATGATTTCGGGTGTACCCCAGGAGGACCAAGTGGATGCAATTGAGTTGGTGGGTGTGTGGCCCCAGAGAGTGATGTGATCCTCTTTTGAGACAAGTGCGATATCTACTAGTTGGGCGAGTTGCTTGTTGGTTTGACGGCAAATGTCACTGTCAGGCCACAGGTTTGCACGGTAGTTCGGGTCGTAAGTGATAAGGCAATGCGGTTTTACGATGTGTAGTGCTTCGATCAGGTTTTGCCGTTGTTTTTTCTAGTGAAATGCCTGAAAGGTAAAGACAATCATATGTGCTCAGAAGTTTCGCAATCTCAGCAGAAGCCCAACCTTCAAACATATGGCGAGCTGCAGATGTAGAGCGCCAGTACTGGAAGAAACGTTCGCCGGAAACGTCATTTTCGATCATGTAAAGCCCGAGTGTGGACTCCTCAATGTATTGGATAGCATCTGTGCGAATGTTCTCCGTCTCAAATGAGGCGATCATCTTTTGGCTATATACGTCGTACCCTACACCTGTGATGTAAGAGACATCCAGCTCCTCGCCAAACTGCCGTTTCAGATAAACTGCTGTGTTAAAGGTATCTCCAGCAAATGATTGCCTGAATAAATCGTTACCTGCTGGGGCGAGTTCCAGCATACATTCACCAATACAAGCGATTGATTTTGTGTTTGAATGTGTCATTGGCAGGCCTTTAAGTAACTTCAAAAAAAGATAGGTTATTATTGAACAGCCAACGAAGTTCGAGACCTCGTTGGCCGTTTCCCGGTTAGAGCGTTATGTTCAGCTCAAAATAACGATTTGCGTTGTTGAAGCTGATGTCCTGAACCATCTTACCAAGAAGTTTTAGGTCTTTAGGAGCTTCACCATCAACCACCCAAGTTCCGATCATGTTGCACAAGATCCGGCGAAAGTATTCATGGCGAGTGTATGAGAGGAAGGATCGACTATCTGTCAGCATTCCGATGAAACGTGATAGCAAGCCAAGCTGTGATAGCTGTTCCATCTGCCGCAACATGCCGTCTTTTTGGTCGTTGAACCACCAGCCAGAACCAAATTGGATCTTGCCAGCAATGCCCCCTCCCTGGAAGTTACCGCACATGGTTGCCAGTACTTCGTTGTCCCTAGGATTTAGTGCATAAAGGATTGTTTTCGGCAATGCATCGTCTTCGTCCAGCTTGTTGAGCAACTTGCTGAGTGGCTGAGCAATCGCTCCATCATTTATGCTATCAAAGCCTGTATCAGAGCCGAGCAAGTTCAACATGCGGGAGCTGTTATTGCGGAGTGCGCCAATATGATACTGCATTGCCCAGTTGCGCTGAGCATATTCCTTGCCAAGAAAGATCAATATAGCAGTCTTCACAGCCGCAGCTTCTTGCTCGCTCGCGTAGGAACCTGAAAGGCGCCGCGTAAGGATGTCATTGAGCTCAGCTTCTGAGGCCTCTTCGTAAACAACTCTATCCAATGCATGGTCTGAGATTGTGCAGCCGTGTGCTGCAAAATAGTCGAGCCGCTTAGATAGCGCGGCACATAGATCTCCAAAGCTTTGGATTTCGATACCTGTAATCTCTGAAAGTTTAGTGACGTAATCGACATAGCCAGGTGCATTGATCAGAAACGACTTATCGGGGCGCCAGGACGGTTTCATCATGATGGAGAAATCATCATCTTCAAAAGCCTTTTTATGGGCGCCTAAATCATCAATTGGATCATCCGTTGTGCCTACCATACGCACGTTCATCTTTCTCATGATGGAACGTGCTGAAAACTCCGGAGAGGCCAGCATCTCATTGGCTCTGTTCCAGATGCTCTCTGCGGTATCTCCATTGAGCGTAGTGTCATTAATTCCGAATGGACGCCGGAGTTCCAAGTGTGTCCAATGATAGAGCGGGTTGCCTATGGTTGCCGGCACTGTTTCAGCCCATTTCTGGAACTTCTCGCGATCAGAAACGTTCTTGCCCGTACAATACTTTTCTTCCACTCCATTGGCACGCATAGCACGCCATTTGTAATGGTCTCCTTTTAGCCAGATCGCCCCAATGTTTGCAAACTGATAGTCTTCAGCAACCTGTTCAGGCGGTAAATGGCAGTGATAATCGATGATCGGCATATCCTTGGCGAAGTCATGATAAAGTTCGCGTGCGATATCAGACTGGAGAAGAAAGTCTTCAGTTAAAAACGTAGTCATGGTGTTGCTTTCACTTTGATAATTCTTGTCTGTTGAGATTGCTAGGCTGTAGCAGTACCGGTCCATTCGCTCAGACGGTCGAGTGTGAAAGGCTTAGCTTGCAAGAAGGCAAGGGCCTCAAGAACCAGAGCAACAAGGGCATCACTCGCGATAGATTTATGCCAGAATGCTTCTTCACTCAAAAAGGCACGGATCATCGTATCAGTGCCTTTTGCCTCTTGGATGGACTTAAGAGCTTCGAACCGCTCAAGAACATCACTCGCATCGCGGGCTGGAAGGTTAACAGCATGATTGAATGCACCACTGTAGAAAATGAGCCAAGCCGCAAGCGAGAGCGCCATATGTCGGGGAGGCTTGCCTTTAGTGGTCGTGTAACTTTCAAAGCGTGGGAGATTGCGGGTCTGAAACTTCGCAATGCCATTCATTGATATGTCGTACCAACGATGCTTGATGTATGGATTTGCAAAGCGACGCAGAACTTCATCACTAAACGCACTAAGCTCCTCTGTCGGCAATGAAAGGAATGGGATGATTTCCTCTTGCAGCATGTCTTTAAGGAACGCCCTACCAACAGGATGGTCTATGGCTGATTGCACAGTCTCCGTTTGAGAAAGTAATGCGAGGGGACAAAAACCAGTATGCGCACCGTTGAGGATTGCAACCTTGCGCTCTTTATAGCCATCTGCGTTGGAGGTAATCAGAGTTCCGTCATCATATTTTTCGAGTGGCAAGAGCAATTCTGGTTGATCTTCACGTTTCTCGATAACAAGAAAATGGAAGAGTTCTGCAGCGACCATCAATGGATCTTCATAGCCAAGCTTTGCTTCCAACACCTTTGCTTCATCACGCGGATAGCCCGGAACAATGCGATCAACGAGAGTATTGTAGAAAGCAGACTGTGAGTTGATCCAATCGGTAAACTCCTTTAGAAGGCCCCAATCGCGAGCATGCATCATGACAATTTCTTCAAGATTGTCGCCGTTCTTATCAATCAATTCGCATGGCAGGAACTGAAAGCCAGGTGCGTTTGTGCGACCATTGCTGTTAAAGCGTTCCAGCAGTAGTCTTGTTATTTTGGCAGGAAAGGATGCTGGAGGTTCATCTTGAAGCCTGCAGTTTGGTACATAAGTAATGCCTGCTTCAGTGGTGTTAGAGATGACGGTTTGAAAGTCAGTATTACGTGCAAGAGCCAGAACATCTTGCCAATCTCGGACTGCAGATAACTCCTGCCTAATACATGCGACCTGATGAACATCGCAGACAGGCTCCCCATTTTGGTCAACGCCACGGGTAATTGCTGAGTAAACACCATCTGAATCGTTAAGCGAAAATGGAATGCCTCCATCAATTGGCCGTACCACAACGACACCAAAGTCAGTGCCTGCATTTTCGTTCATACGATCGATTTTCCAATCCATGAAAGCGCGCAGGAAGTTCCCTTCTCCGAACTGGATCACCCGTGGTGTTGGGCGAGGACGTCCTGCCAGATTTTTCTCTGAGATACGTTTCATAAATCTATCTCCTTGTGGTGTTTCCAATTATAGAGTGACGCCCGTCTTGAAGATGACGATCTCTTGCATGCGGTTGATTTCATTGAGTGTCTGTTTGCCGCCGGCGACTTGCATTAAGTAGTCTGCAAAGCCGGAGCACACATCGTCCATATCCGTATCGTCGTGAACCAGTGTACCTGCTGAGAAGTCGATCCAGTGCCTTTTCCGATCAGCTATCTCAGAGTTGGAGGCAACTTTAACGGTAGGAATTACAGTCCCGAGGGGGTTCCCACGACCTGTCGTGAACAGCACCATATGGCAACCGGCTGCGGCAAGGGATGTGATTGCCGTTCCATCATTTCCTGGTGCTTCTAGAAGGTTTAACCCGGCTTTACTCAGTCGGTTCTGATAACGCAATACATCCGTTACGATTGAAGTGCCCGCCTTCTGGGTACAGCCCAAGGACTTCTCTTCCAACGTAGTGATGCCACCATCTTTGTTGCCTGGTGAGGGGTTCTCATAGATAGGCTGGTCATGATCAATGTAGTATTGCTTGAAATCATTGATCAATGAGACGATGCCTGCAAACACAGACTGGTTCTCTGCCCGCCTCATCAAGATGCGCTCAGCGCCAAACATTTCTGGAACTTCTGTGAGAACCGTGGTCCCGCCTCTACTACACAACCAATCAGATAAAGCACCCAGCAATGGATTGGCCGTTATACCGGAAAAACCATCGGAGCCCCCACACTTTAGACCAATCCGCAAGCGATCTGCTCCGACAGGCACTCGCCGATCCGATAGTAGATTCCCTGCGAGATCCTGAAGGTGGCAATAAGCCGTCTCAATCTCATTTTCTGTATCTTGAGCAACCATGCACCGCAGGCGCGATGGATCTGGTATCTCCAAGCCTTCGAGAAACTCTGCAAGCGTGTTGTTTTCACAGCCAAGACCCATCACCAACACACCACCTGCATTTGGGTGCATTACCAGATTTTGCAGGATAGTTCGGGTGTTGATGTGGTCGTTGCCAAGTTGCGAACATCCAAACGGATGCGCTAATACAGTAACCTGTGTGCCATCTGGTAGATCTTTGCTACCTTCGAACTGACGTGCAACAGCTTGAGCCACACCATTTACGCAGCCAACAAGAGGTACAATCCAGAGATCATTCCGTATGCCAATATTTCCGTTGACACGCTCAAAAGCCATAATTTGTGGAATTTCGAGCTCTTCGACCGATTGCTCCGGCGCACCTGAATAGGTGTAGATCTCGTCAGTTCTAAGCCCGGTCTTCAGATTGTGAGAATGGATGTGCTCTCCGCATTTAATCGCTGATCGAGCTCGCCCAATAGAAGCGCCATATTTGATAACATGTTCGCCTTCAGCGATATCGATACGCGCAATTTTGTGCCCGGCTGGTATGTCTTGAAGGAGACTAATTCCCTCGACAATTTCATTTTTCTTGAATGGTTTTAAAGCAACGAGAACAGTATCATCACGATGAATTTGCATGTGGGATCTCACGGCGACTCCAGACCATGTCTATCCGTGCTGTGTGCACGGGTATTATTGTTGCTTAGAGGATTGAAGGTGAAGGGTGATGGCCCACCCTTCATGCTGATTAGTGCATTCCAAACAAGCTCGGTAAGAAGAGCGAGAGCTCTGGGATGTAGATGATTGCCAGTAATGCTATCAGCAGTGCTCCAAAGAAAGGCAGCATTGGCCGGATCATGTCATGCAACTTGACGTCTGAAACAGAGCAGCCAACGAACAGCGCTGCACCAACTGGGGGAGTGCATAAACCGATACAAAGGTTTGCTACCAACATGATTCCGAAATGCACAGGATCCATTCCAAGGCTCTTCGCGATAGGTAGGAAGATTGGTGTAAAGATCAAAACCGCTGGTGTCATGTCCATGAACACCCCGACAACTAGCAAAACCACGTTGATAATGAGCAGGATAACAACAGGGTTGTCAGAGATTGTGAGCAGTGCGTCGGTGATCATGTAAGGAATGTCAGCACGCGTCATCACCCAGGACATGCCGATGGAGATTGCAATAAGTACCATTACGATGGAGGTGGTGACCACGGCATCCAACATCAGTTTTGGTAGCTGATGTAGCTTGATTTCTCGATATACGATCACAGAGAGAAAAAACGCATAGACAACCGCAATTGCGGAGGCTTCCGTTGCTGTAAACACTCCACCCAGAATACCGCCCATCACAATGATGACAAGTAACAAGCTTGGAATGGCGTCCCATGTGACTTTGAGAACCTGCTTAAGAGACGGGCGCTCAGCTATTGGGTAGCCCCGACGTTTTGCAATGAAGCTACCAACAATCATGAGGCTCAAGCCCATGAGAACTCCAGGCAGATAACCGGCCATGAACAAGGTTGCAACAGATACACCACCAGCTGTGAGCGCGTAGATGATGAGAACGTTCGACGGTGGGATGAGCAGACCAGTAATACAGGAGGTGACATTCACTGCTGCAGAGTAAGCTGGATGATATCCAACTTCCTTCTGCAAAGGTGCCATAGTGCCGCCCACTGCGGCGGCGGCTGCCGTTGCTGAGCCTGAAATCGATCCAAAAAGCATGTTTGCCATCACATTTACATGGGCAAGAGAACCTGGCATGCGACCAACAAGGATCTGTGAGAAGTTAATCAGGCGAATGGCGATACCACCGCTGTTCATCAAAACACCAGCAAGGATGAAGAACGGAATTGCAAGCAGCGCAAAGCTGTCCAAACCAGCGACCATCCGCTGACTGATGACAGCCAGAATAACCTCGATCGGCATCATCATTGCACCTGCGATGATTGCTGATATGCCGAGAGAAAAAGCAATTGGAACGCCAGTGAAGACTAGGAAGAAAAAAGACCCCAAAAGGGCGAATGCGACATACCACTCCATCACGCAGCTCCATCCTGTTCAAGTTTAAAGGACGGTTTGACAGAGGACTTAACCTTATCCAGACCAAGCAGACCCCGGAGAGCCTCAATCGTAAAGTGCAAAGAGTAGATCACTATCACACCTCCGCTGAGTGGTAGTACGAGATAGATGTATTCCATCGGCAGCAACATTGCTGGAGAAAGCTGTCCAGTTGCCTGCACTTTTAAGAGGAGGCGCAAACCGCCAAAAATCATAGTGGCTGCGGCAAAACCACCTACCAGAAAGTTAGAGTAGGCTGTGAAAAGCAGTTTCTTACGACCAGTTAAATGTCCAGTGAACAGATCAATTGCAAGATGGCGTTGAGCACCGACACAATATGCCCCACCTAGCAAACCAACCCAAATCATAGCAAACCGAGCTATTTCGTCGGTGAATGTACTTGGTTGGCCAAGTATATAGCGGCTCACGACTTGCCAGGTGACGCAAACGACTAACAGCGCCATAACCGATACGCTAAAAGCGGCAATTAACAGGTCAATGAGCTTTTTGAGTTTGTTTGGAAGCATGACGCCTCTCCAAAACGGATACAAAGAGAGAGCAACTTAAGTGCTGCTACCGAGAAAGGAGGGGTGCCCCGCATCCCTCCGATCAGGCTTGGAATTATTTGCCTACTGCTTCAATACGCTCGATCCAAGAATACTTCTTAGGATCTTTCTTCGCGTCGTCGTAAAGCGGCTGCAAAGCTGCTCGGAATGGTGCTTTATCGACTTTGTAGAAGGTTGCCCCTGCTTCTGCGGCTTTTTGACGAGAGTTCTGAACTTCCTTGTCCCAAAGGACTTGCTCGTATTTTTCAGAGATCTCAGCGACCTTCATTAGGATTTCACGCTGCTCTTCAGAAAGAGCATCCCAAGTTTGCGTCGCGATTACAAGATAATCGGGAACGGAGGTGTGCCGGTCTTCAGAATAATGTTTTGCAACTTCCACATGGCGGGTTTGATAATAAGACGGTTCGTTGTTTTCTGCCCCATCGATCACACCCTGCTGTAGTGCAGTGTACACTTCACCAAAAGAGATCGGTGCAGGAGAGCCTCCCAGAAGTTCAATCATTTTGTTGGTGGTTGGAGTTGAAACTACGCGGATTTTCATACCCTTCATATCTTCAGGAGACTGGATAGGCTTTCCTGCGTAAAAACTACGTTCACCTGCCACATAACCGGCAATCGGAAGAAAACCTTTTTCCTTTGGCAACCGCATCATTTCACGTCCAACATCTCCAAAAAGGACTTGGTTGAAATGTTCTTTGGAACGGAAGAGATAAGGCATGCTGAATACAGAAAAGGCGCTCTCGAAAGATTCCATCTCACTCGCAGAGCCCTTAGTCATGTCCAGCGCACCTTGCTGAAGCATTTCAAGCGTCTCACGTGGCCCCCCCATCTGTCCTCCTGGATAAATGCGAAGTTTCATCTTGCCACCGGACAGCTCTTTCATATCTTCGCCCATTTTTTCTAGTGTCTGGGCGACAACGTGGCTCGGATCCAAGTTATGTGCCAGACGCAGTGTCACCGCCTCCAGGGCATGCGCTGAGACAGAAGAAAGTGCCGCAGGCAGCGCAACAACAAAGCCAAGTGCGAGTTTTGAATATTTATTAATCATATGATCCCAATCTTCAGTAGAGCCACTTTCTCCCAAAAATACTTAGCAATATTGATCTGTAATAGGTCGAGGCAAAGTAAATCTGCGGTGATAATTGGTCCTACCAAAACCTCCAATGCGAGTTAACTGATTTGAACTCCCGATACGTCTACTCCATCAATAGAGCTTGACGCCGATTAATTTGTTATACCAATAAGTCGATATCAACAAATAAAAATCTACGATAATGAGTTAAAATAATCATTTTTGCATTTTGGTATGATATATAATATGTATATAAATCAAATAGTTAAATAATTATATAGTGAGTTTTGTCGCAGAGGTTCATCATTCCCGCTCAATTTCCAATTCAGTGACTTTCTTTGAAATCAGAATAAAAATGATTTTTATTATACCAATTGAACATTTGAGCGTTCTGCCTTAAACTCCCACAGCCGATTTGACTGCGGCAAGCTCGATCCGAAAAGCACGCCAAACATTGAAAGCTGAAGTTGATGAAGGCTATCTTTTGATAAGACAGCACAGACTATTGAGTATATGGAGATAGATCTCTGCGCCACGTCAGACATGCAAAAGCCATCGCATTATGTCTTAACATGGCTGCAGATCTGGAGTTTTGATGACTGAAGCAAATAACCGTCTGTATCGTATGATAGGCGAGCAACTCAAAGATAGAATCAGCAATAAAGAATATGCAATCGGGGGCAAACTGCCACCTGAGCGAACAATTTGCCAAGAGTTGGGTGTCAGTCGAACTGTTGTCCGCGAAGCAATCATCATGTTGGAAATTGAGGGAATTGTCTCTGTCCGAAAAGGTTCAGGAATTCATATTCTAAGCGATCAGCCTAAGGCAATGGAGCGTGAGCCGGAACCGCTCGACAGTATTCTCTCACGCATCTCATCCGACCTTAAAAGTACCGGTCCTTTTGAACTCCTTGAAGCACGCCAAAACTACGAGTGTATGATTGCCGAACTTGCCGCCATCAATGCAACAGAGCAAGACATGGAAGAGCTCAAGAAAATCCAACAACATGCGTTGGCCGAAGATCGATACCGCGATTCTAAATGGGACAAGGAGTTCCACCTTGCCTTGGCAAGATCCGCATCCAATTCTGTTTTAGCGATGCTGGAAGAAATCCTGTGGCATGATCGCACTGCCAACCCTCTCTGGCAGAATCTCCACACACATATTGACATTAAAGACCTAAACAGCTGGCATCAAGAGCACCAACTCATCCTAGATGCGATAGAAGCCCATGCCCCCAAACGCGCCTACAACGCCATGTGGAACCACATAGAAAGTACTAAAAATACCCTCTACAAGGCGTCTTCAGCGTTAGAGTAACGTAGGATAGCGCCTGAATATTTACGTCATGGCACAAAGCGTGAGAAAATTTTAATGACTGGAACCTTAATAAGTAATATTCCTTGTTTCCGTCACCAGCCAGGCGCCCTGCTTTGTTAATCGTTTAAAGGTCGAAGAAGGATTGAGTGCGAACATCACAACACGCTCCTGTCAGCTCCTTATGAGGCTAACTCAATAGCATTTTAAGGTCTAACCAATGCAATACTGGCCGATTACTTATGTGATTTTTCACATCCACAGCAAACGATATATTTTCTTTTAAGACACGCATTATCCTAAAAGCATCCAATCTCAGGACATCAGAAGATCGATCCGCAACAAAGAACTGAAGCACTTCAGGCCGACTTGCACCAGTTCGCCCTGTTCAAAAACGTGAGGTAAGGCACCGCCTTCCAACCATAAACCGTCCAGGATCGCATTTCCAGCTATGCTAAGGCGTCTGAGTTCTTGTTCACTCACTATCCTGCCGGCTTCAAGCAAAACATCAGAAATCAATTTTTTCAGGTGTAAGCGAAGCAGGTTGTAGCTTCGTTCGTGGCTTTCTGTCATATCCTCGTTGTGAAGTAAGGTTTCGAAGAAGCCAGCCCATATAGCAATGGAGTCATGGCTTGTAACTGGCGCTTCCAGAGAGACCTTGATAAAGTTGGACATGCGCTCGGCGGCAGTCTCTTCACCACGAGATGCTTCATCTGCAATGTGGACCAGATTGCCCATGTAGGCTTCATAGGCAGCTGCAATGAGCTCGTCTTTCTTTGCAAAGTAGTACCTGATAAGCCCTTGAGTGACGTTTGCCTCTGCTGCTATTTCTCGCACGGTGGCCGACTGAACACCTCCACGGGCAATAACGCGCAAAGTCGCGGCGATAAGATCAGCTCGCCTCGTATCTGTATTTTCCTGGCGGATTTTTCCAGATTTATCCTGCATTTCTGTAAGCATACCCAAGAGCAAAAACCAGCAACTTGTATTCATGCGAAACAGACAAGTGGCCGTGAAGTTAAATTTATTACCAGGCCGTGCACCCATCAGACGCATCTATCATGACTGACTAAGCCTTGATGAAAACTTGGCTCATATGAAACCGCAATAAGTTCAAAGATATCAAAATGATCTCTTGTTTTCAACTTATCCTAGTAAAGAGGCGTGGCACCAAATCCTTAGATTTCAACTTTTCTTTGGTGAATTTAGTTGTGGTCATCCATGTTTGAGCACATTTTCCATTATCACCCTCTTGCAGGAAGCTTGTTTTCTAGAAGCCGGAATGCGAATGCAATACCGCCGGCAAGTATGAGGTAGATCAGCGCGAGCATCAGCAGCGGTTCATAGATGATGAACGTCTCTTGGCGAATACGCCCAAAGATCGCATAAACGTCAACAACAGCAATGGTTGCAACCAACGGCGTCGCTTTGAGTTGCAAGATAAGTTCCCCACCCAAGGTTGGTAGTACACGTTGAACTGCCCTTGGCAACCAGATGCGACGTAGAATTGTAAACGGATGCATTCCGATGGCATGCGCTGCTTCTAGCTCTCCGCGAGGAACGCCCTTAAAAGCACCTCGCATTACTTCACCTTCGTAGCCTGCAAACGACAATGTAAGAGCGACAAACGCATAAGGCCACGCCTCAATCAAGTAAGGCCAAAGCCAGCTTTGTCGTAATCCGGGCAAGTAGGGGAATAAAGATCCCAGACCGTAATAGAGAACCCACATCTGCAACAAGATTGGCGTTCCGCGGATCAGCGTGCAAAAGCTCATCGCGAGCCAAGCCAGCGGGCGAGGTCCAGTGACTTGCACAAGCCCAATCGGCACAGCAAGCAAAAAGCCAGCAAAGATCGAGCTCACCAGCAACGCAATGGTGATCCAAAGTGCATCTAGAATCTCAGAACTGTATTTAGGCAGCCAAGCCCAATCCATCATAAATGCGAAGGTCAACACAAGCACTGCAGCGAGGAGAACCATAATCAAGCGATGGGGCTTCATAAGAGTTTGCTCAGGCATAACGCGTTCCCCGGCTCACTCGATTTTCCAACCATTTAAAAAGCTGTGTGGAGACCAATGTCACCATCAGGTACAACCCTCCAGCAGCGAGCAGGAACAGGAAGTAATGCTTTGTTGCACCGGATGCCTGACGCGCTGCCAAGGTCAATTCTGTAAAACCAACAACCGCTAGCAATGCAGTATCTTTGGTTGCGATCAGCCATAAATTTGAGAGGCCCGGAATAGCAGCAGGGAGCATTTCAGGAATTGTAATTCGGTGGAATATGCGTAGCGGATGCATACCAAAGCTGTGCGCAGCTTCGATGTGCCCAACCGGTACAGAGGCTATGGCACCACGAAAAACCTCGGTTGCATAAGCGCCTTGAACAAACCCTATAACAAGCACACCTGCAGCAAAACCGTTGATTTCGATCCTGCCAAACCCAGCGACTGAGAGCACATTGTTGAGCAACTCAGGTAGTGCGAAGTAGGCCAACAAGATTAAGACCAGCTCAGGGATGGCACGAACAAAGGTAGTGTAAACCGACATGAGATCCCGAGCGACTGGACCACCGGACCGCTTCAGTGTTGCACCCCCAAGACCGATCACGATACCAATCGCATACCCAAGCAAGGCAACTTGCAAAGATACGACGAGTCCATCCAACAAAGCTCCCCCCCAACCCGGAGGTTCCAAAGAGAGCAGTTCGGCAGCACTCATTTCCCGATAGTTAGTTGCCATACAGTTCTCCCAAGCCAGCAGAGGGAGGCCCCTCTACTGGCAATCCGATACTTATTCGCCGAAGATATTGAAGTTGAAGTAGTTGGCAGTGATTTTATCGTAGGTGCCATTTGCGCGGATTGCATCAATGGCATCATTGAGCTGCGATCTCAGCTCGTCATTGCCTTTGCGAAGACCAAAACCAACTCCCTGGCCATGAATGGAAACGTCTGCTGCAACCAAGCCAGCGTCGTTACAGCAGATCTCACCTTCAGAAGATTTCAGGAATTCGTCGAGAACTAAAACATCGGCCAAGGTGCCATCAATCCGACCTGCAAAAAGGTCTTGATTAGCTTCGTCTTGAGTTTGATATTCACGGATCTTGGCATCTGGGAAATGTTTTAAAGCGTATGCTTGGTGGATAGACCCAGACTGTACACCGATGATTTTGCCTGAAACCCCCTCAGGAGTTGGGGTAACACCACTGCCTTTACCAATCGCGATAGATGCGCCGGTCTGATAATACTTATTGGAGAAATCAATGACCTTAAGGCGTTCTTCATTGATGCTCAAAGATGCGCCAATAATATCAATAGATTCAGCAGTTAAAGATGGAATGATACTATCCCACGCGGATGCAACGATTTTACAATCCAGTTTGGCCTCTTCACAAACTGCATTGATGATATCAATCTCCCAACCGGTGTAGTTCCCGGTTGCATCCGGCGTGGAGAATGGCGGGTAAGCCTCTGTTGCGATGCCAACGCGAACAGGCTCTGCAGCTGCCGCTGTTGCATACCCAGCAACAGCAAGCGCGAATAGAGTAGATTTGATCTTCATTTTTCCTCCCAGTATTAATTGATAGATTGAATAAACTGCTTTAAACGCTCGGACTTTGGGGCCTGAAAGATCTCTTCAGGTGTTCCCTGTTCTTCAATTTGCCCCTGATTGAGGAAAATCACTTTATCGGCAACTTCTGCAGCAAACTTCATTTCGTGCGTGACGATGATCATGGTTCGGCCTTCCTCAGCGAGGCCTTGCATTACAGTCAAAACTTCACCCACCAGCTCAGGATCAAGGGCGGATGTTGGTTCATCAAAGAGCATGACCTCCGGATCGACGGCCAACGCACGTGCAATAGCGCCGCGTTGTTGCTGGCCACCTGACAGATACGCGGGATACATCTCACGGCGTTCAGTGAGGCCAACACGCTCAAGTAAGTGATGTGCAATTTCGCGTGCTTCATTTTTGGGCCGTCCCAGCACCTGCACCTGAGCTTCCATTACATTTTGCTCAAGTGTCATATGCGGCCACAGATTAAAGCTCTGAAACACCATCCCTAAGCGACTGCGTAACCGGCGCAGCTGGCGTCTATCGGAAACTTCTGGGTTTCCTTGCTTGTCAAATTTTAAGTGGACTTCTTCGCCAAGCAACTTGAGTAAACCAGCACTGCTTGGTGTCTCAAGCAGGTTGAGGCAACGAAGAGTAGTCGATTTACCTGAGCCACTCCCCCCAATCAGCGAAATCACTTCACCTGGCCGGGCGATGAGATCAATTCCCCGCAGGACTTCGAGCTGCCCAAAGGATTTATGCAGATCATTCAATTCAATGACTGGTGATGGTTGTTTATCGCGGCCCGGCAATGCGCCTCTCCCAATTTATACGATTGAATAAATTTATGCATCCGCATAAACTAGGTGTCAATACTAATATTGATTCAGTCTAAAATTGGCGCAAAACAGGGAGAAAATCTTGACTAAGCGTTCTTATACATTCACCCACGCGATCACTCGCACACCGGGTCAGTCCATCACACGGGGCCTTCGTGCGGTGGATGTTGGCGCACCCGATCACGAAGTTTTCCTCAAGCATCACGATGATTATGTGGCCGCATTAAAAACCACCGGAGCGACAATCATCACGCTTGATGCAATGGAAGAATTTCCTGATTCTGTCTTCGTTGAAGATGCTGCGCTTTGCCTGCCAGAGGTTGCTATCGCAATGCGCCCCGGTGCTTCAAGCCGTCTAGGAGAAGCTGCAGCTATGATCCCAAGCCTTGAAAAACTGTATGATACAGTGCTCACTATTCAAGGCGAAGGGTTTATCGATGGCGGGGACATCCTCACTACCGAACGTGAAATTCTCATCGGCACATCTGCACGAACCGACACGGCAGGGATCGAAGAACTGCGCAAAATGGTTGCCCCGTGGAACTACAAGGTTCGTGAGTTACAAACTCCAGATGGTGTTCTCCACTTCAAAACCGATTGTTCCTTACTTGATGAAGAAACCATCCTTTCCACGAAGCGTTTGGATGCATCTGGTTGTTTTGAAGGTTATCGTGTCCTGCACACCGCAGAAGGTGAAGAAGCCTGCGCTAACTCCATCAGATTTAACGATCTTGTGCTGATGCCGGATGGCTTCCCGAAAACCGAAGAACTTCTGGTAAAAGAAGGCTACAACATCCGCAAGATTGGCAACTCCGAAGCAGCAAAACTAGACGGCGGCATGTCATGCCTATCACTACGTTTCTCACCACCAATGATGTAAAATACAGTAATTTCATTCTCTGCGTCATTTAGGGAATGGCGCAGAAAATGACGCAACTTTTGCTTCTGTCAGCACATACTGACTAGGGTCACACAAAAAATGGATTGGTCTCAAGCCCAGGAAGCAGAAGTGACCGCATTTGGATAAATGGTTTGAGTTGTTGCTCTCAATCACGCAAGCTGCACTCGACTCGCTCTAAGAACTGAATGTCGTTGCATTGGCATACCATTAGAAAATAACCTCAATTGGACTTCCTGTCGTGGCGCAATCTCTCAGCCACTAGCAAGTAAGGTTTTCGCTTTCGTAGACCTTACAACACCTAGTTTAGCTTGCGTGCATATGGACAATACTGAGCGTACAACTTAGTATTGTCTAATATCGCTGCAATTAACTCATGAACATGCAAACACGAACTCACTGATGCTTTTCCTGTTATGTAACGAGTTGAGAACACCATAATGGCGTTCAAACGTTGATCCAATCGTGAATCTCTGGCCTCACTCTCGTTAACACAAACATCCAAAAGCATATCTTAGCTCACAGTTAAGTAACTCTCCACCCAACAACGCTACACTAAATGCAAATTTAAAATTTATGACTATAAACACACTAACTTCACACGATATATATAACATAAAACACTTACACTCAAACAACTAAACTTATTATTAATTTTATCAATACTCATCAAAAAGACTTAGTCGCGGGCTTTTATTCAATCAAATTATCTTTTGCTAGGACATTAACTTTCTTTTTGAAGCATATGCCAATCCCACATCGTCTCGAGACACCGTATTTCAACAAAACCTTGCAGCCAGAACTTCTCTGAGCATATTCTTGGGAATTAGGGGACGGAATGAACGCTGGATAAAGTTCCGTTTGGAGACCAGAGGCGGGTTGCGAAGAAACAGGCGGCGACCTATATGAGCGGTGCCTTTGGTACAACTCTGGATTACTTATGGTTTTTACAAGAGTGTTCGAGGCTGAAGGGGAAGTCGAGTGAGGGAAAATCTCAGATGATATTCGACAGATTTGGCGAAATCGATTCCGTGCTAAACGCCCAAGTTTAGGACAATAGCCCTTTTAGGGATGCCACATTCTTCCCATAATAGAAATTTCACAATGCAGTGCTGAAAAATAGAGAGCTTTGAGGAGCATACTTCGCATGACATTTAATCGAATTCTTGCTGCGATCGGCATGACCGGAGCCTTAACAGTTGCAGCTCATGCTGAAATTGTTGTTTCTTCCAAAATTGATACTGAAGGTGGTCTCCTCGGAAACGTTATTGCACTTGCGTTGGAAGATGCTGGTTTGCCAGTAGAACGCCGTCTGCAGCTTGGCGGCACTCAGGTGGTTCGCGAAGCACAGCTTGCAGAGCAAATCGACATCTATCCTGAATATACGGGAAATGCAGCCTACTTCCACAATGAGGCGGACAGCGAAGTCTGGAAAGACGCCAAAGCCGGATACGCCCGCGCAGCTGAGCTGGATGGTGAGAAGAACGGGCTGGTATGGCTTCAGCCTGCGCCAGCCAACAACACCTGGGCCATCGCTGTAACAGGCGCATTGGCCTCCCAGAACAAACTTGCCACTATGTCTGACTTCGGCGCCTGGGTTGCAAACGGAGGCGATGTCAAGCTGGCGGCCTCTACGGAGTTTGTTTCTTCTCCCGCCGTTCTTCCTGCAATGCAGGAAACCTATGGCTTTAAGCTGTCTCCAGATCAGACCGTCGTGCTTTCTGGCGGAGACACAGCCGCGACAATTCAGGCCGCAGCTCGTGGCACATCTGGCGTCAACGCAGCTATGGCATACGGCACAGATGGCGGAGTAGCTGCAACAGGCCTTGTTGTTATGACGGATGATAAGGGCGTACAGCCAGTCTACGAGCCAGCTCCGGTTATCCGAGCTGCTGTGTTAAAACAGTATCCAGAAGTTGCATCAGTCTTGAACCCGATCTTTGCAGGTCTGGATTTGGCGACACTACAGGAGCTCAACGGTCGCATTCAGGTTGGCGGCGAACCAGCAGCTGCGGTTGCAAAAGACTATCTGACCAAGATCGGTGTTTTGGACTAACTGCGCGCGTTATGCCTGGCAGGATTAAATCAGTCGTCTCCGGACCCGGTCTTTTGTTTGTAAGCCTGGGTCTGGTTGCCTTATACGCCCCTTTTATGACGCTTGCCGCCAATCGTATTGTCGCGGGTGAGGGTATCCCTGTGTGGGACGTGGCCGGACCAGAAGCCGTCATTCCCGGCTTTGCTGGCTTGCTGGCTGGACTTGTCCTTGGTTTGCCAGCGGCTTGGCAAGTTTTGCGTTTGACGGGTGCAATGATTGGAATAGCAGCGTTGATTTGGCTGCTGATGGAAGGCAGCACCTCACTTCTTGAAGGAGCTGGAACTTATGCCAGAGTATCCCTGGGCAGTGGTTTCTGGTGTTTGCTCGCAATCCTGTTACTGCTGGCGGCGGATGCTCTGTCCTCTCTTTCTC
Source organism: Pseudovibrio sp. Ad46 (assembly GCF_001623065.1). Classification (NCBI taxonomy): domain Bacteria; kingdom Pseudomonadati; phylum Pseudomonadota; class Alphaproteobacteria; order Hyphomicrobiales; family Stappiaceae; genus Pseudovibrio; species Pseudovibrio sp. Ad46. The sequence continues at coordinate 281,208 of NZ_LMCG01000046.1, forward strand.
CTGGCCCCAAAATGCGCGGCGCCTTGTTGGTACTAGCGATTGTGGTGTCGGCGTTGGTCTTGTGGTCAGGAGCCTTGACCGATCTGTCAATCTTCAGAGAATACGCCAGCAGACAGGATGCCTTCTTCAACGCAGCGTGGCGGCACCTCGGCCTTGCTTTTGGCTCGCTTGTTGTGGCCGCAGCTATAGGTTTCCCTCTTGGCGTGTATTGCCACCGGAACGAAGGGTTGCGTAGCGCTGTCCTGCCTGTGCTCAGCTTTCTGCAAACAATCCCCTCACTTGCCATGTTCGGCATCATGATCCCACTTCTTGCCTGGGTCAGCAGCACTATCCCCGGTGCCAAGGAACTGGGCGTCGTCGGTATCGGCTTTTTGCCCGCATTTCTGGCACTGGTTATCTATTCCCTGTTGCCGGTGGTGGCAAACACTGTGGCCGGTCTGGAAGCCACTCCAATCGTGACACTGGATGCAGCACGCGGTATGGGAATGACCCGCCATCAACGCCTCATACAGATTCAATTGCCACTGGGGCTTCCGGTTATGCTGGCTGGGCTGCGGATTGTTCTGGTGCAGAATATTGGCCTTGCGGTAATCGCCGGATTGATTGGCGGTGGTGGTTTTGGAACCTTTGTCTTTCAGGGGCTCAATCAGACTGCAACAGATTTGATCCTGCTTGGAGCCCTGCCAACAGTCATTCTTGCTCTTATCTCGGCAATTGCAATGGATATTCTGGTCGAACTGGCCCGCCCCAATCAGACGAGGCACGGATGATTGAGATCGACAACATAACCAAGGTTTACGACGGGCGGCCTGCTGTCGAGTCCGTATCTATGACGATTGAGAGCGCAACAATCACCGCAATTGTCGGCACATCCGGCTCTGGAAAAAGTACATTACTGCGTATGGTCAACCGGCTTGTCGAGCCCACGTCTGGTCAAGTTCGGATCAATGGTGAACCAACTGCAGGATTGCCGAAGAACGCCCTGCGCCGCCGCATTGGATATGCAATTCAGGGCCATGGCCTTTTCCCGCATCACACAGTTGCCAGAAACATCGGCGCTGTGCCGCGGCTACTCGGTTGGGACAAGGACAAGATCCATACGCGCGTGAATGAGCTGTTGGACTTATTCTCCATGCCGCCAGATGAGTTTCGCGATCGCTATCCTGCTGAGCTCTCAGGCGGTCAGCAACAACGGGTAGGCGTGGCACGAGCTTTGGCATCACGGCCCGACCTGTTGCTCATGGATGAGCCCTTCGGGGCACTGGACCCCATCATTCGAACGCGCGCGCAGACAGACTTGCACCGGATTCAACGAACACTCGGCTCCACAATTCTTCTCGTCACGCATGATATGGAGGAAGCCATACAGCTTGGTGATCAAGTAGCGGTGATGGATCAGGGACAGTTGGTTCAGCACGGCACGCCAGCAGAGATCATCACCAACCCTGCCACAGAGTTTGTTGCAGAAATGGTTGGCGGTGTCGATCGGCCGCTTCGCCTGTTATCGCTGCTTTCCGTCTCCCAGATACTTGAAGAGGGAGCTGCAGAAGGGGAGTCAATCGACGAGGAAGCCAGCCTGCGAGAGGCTCTTTCTGTTTGCCTTTGGAGCGGGCGAAATGCTGTGCCTGTAGAACGCGACGGTAACCCTATTGGCCGTGTAACACTGGAAGCGATCCGCTCCAGAGCCGAGGGGACACATGAGCCGGGCTAATTTCCTGAGGGTTATCGTTGTTTCGCTGCTGCTCGCTCTTGTCCTTCGGCCTGAGTGGTTTGCACCCCTATTTGCGCCCTTCACACCGCCCGGTGCCGCCGTGATCTACGATCGTACCTCGTTGTTGTCGCTTTCTCTGAGCCATCTGGGTATCGTTGCCTTAGCCTCAGTCGCCGCAATCGTTGTTGCGGTGTTACTGGCGATCCTCGTCACTCGCCCACAAGGGAAGGCATTTTTGCCGCTGTCTCGCACCATTGCGAATATGGGACAGACGTTTCCACCTGTGGCCGTTCTGGCTTTGGCAGTTCCGATGCTGGGTTTTGGAGCCGGACCAACGCTTGTTGCGCTGTTTTTGTACGGCATCTTGCCAATCTTCGAAAACACGATGACCGGTCTTTCAACCTTGCCACCGGCAACCATGGAAGCAGCCCGGGGAATAGGGCTCAGCCGCCGGCAACGTTTGCTTCAAGTCGAGCTTCCACTGGCGCTTCCTTTGATCTTGACAGGTGTTCGGCTCTCTGTCGTCATTGCCATCGGCACAGCAACAATCGGCTCCACCGTCGCCGCCCACACGCTTGGCGAAGTCATCATCGCAGGCCTGCTGACCAACAACACCTCCTACGTCTTACAAGGCGGCCTCATAGTCGGCCTGTTCGCCGTCCTGATCTACGACGCCCTGACCCAACTCGAAGCCAGAATCCGAAAACGTCTTGGTGTGGCCTGAGTAAAAATGTAAGTCAAACCTTCCATAACTCGGTTCAGAAATCTTGCACTTTGTTCAATGATAGCAACGGATTGCACTTGCTGCTCTCCACGTAACTCAACTTCCTTCATCAGCACCAGCTACTCTTATTGTTACATTTCACACCATTTTTTCGCCATAGAATTTGCGGTTTCTGCAAGTTTCACTTTCTTCATTCATAAACTAATGAACAGCAACATTTGGCCCTTTCGCTCCACGTCCTTCCGGGTACATCCCCTAGCGTATTGCTCTCCTTAACCCTTCTCACATACGCTTTAGAGTTGAACCACAGAGGAACGGATATGTGTGATGCGTGTGTTGTGCGGATGGTGAGGGAGCGGTTGTCCCGGAGAGGGTTTATGTGTGGGGCAGTTGCCTCGGTTGCGGGTGGTGCTGTGCTGAGTGCATCTGCTTTGGCGGCGACGGCAAATGTTCTACCGGAGACTGTTTCGTTTTCAAACGTGATTGACCTCACCCAGACACTGACACCGGATTTCCCGACGTTTGAGGGTGGTCCTGCATTTGAAGAGAGCTACGAATATACCTTTGCCAAGGATGGGTTGAACCTGAAGACTCTCCACTATCACGAACATGTGGGAACTCATTTCGATGCACCGATCCATTTCAGCAAAGACGGGCAGTCAATTGATGAAATTCCAGTCGAGAAGTTCGTCTGTCCATTAGCTGTGATTGATGTGCGTGATCAAGCGGCGGATAATCTCGATTACCGTGTCATGCCAGAAGATATTCTGAAGTACGAACACCAGCATGGGCGTATTCCGGACAGAGCCTGCATCGCGATGCTTTCTGGCTGGCCGCAATATGTGGGCACCGATAAATACCGCGGGGAAGACAGCAAGGGCGTTCTCCACTTCCCCGGTTTCCATGAGGATACGGCGAAGTTCTTAATCAACGAGCGCAGTGTTTACGGACTTGGTGTGGACACGCTCTCCATCGATTACGGGCCAACAAAAGACTTTCCCGTGCACTATCTGTGGCTGGGGTCTGGGCGCTATGGCATCGAGAACCTGACCAATCTGGATCAGGTGCCATTGGCAGGGGCAACAATCATCGCAGGAGCCCCAAAGTTCAAAGGCGGGACCGGGGGACCAGGGCGTGTCCTTGCAGTTTATTAAAGATGGGAAGGAGAGCTGAGTTCAACGGCTTTCCCTGTCGTCCACTCGTTAGCTGGAAGGTGTTGCAACGCCATGAGGGGGATTACCCTTCATCTCCTTCGCGCGCTTTACCGCATCTTCCACCTGCGTTGCCCAGATCGGGCGTTCCTCGGCGTTTTTCCAAGGCACTTTGGGCCACCAGGCTTTTGTAGAGATAACCTGTCCCGGTTCAACAGAACCACCCGGCAGCGGTATGGCGACATCGACGCCGTACTTTTCTGCAGCAACCTTGACGCGTTCCACAGGCTCGGTCCAGTTGTGAGAGGATAGATCAAACAGACCCCAATGGACCGGAAGCATTGTTTTGCCCTTCACCAGTTTGTGCACCAAAACGGCCTGCTCTGGTCCCAGATGAGTGTCTTTCCAAAGCGGATTGTAAGCCCCCGTTTCAATCACTGTCAGATCAAACGGACCAAGGCGGTCGCCAATCTCCTCAAAACGATCATGCATTCCAGTGTCACCGGAGTAGTATACTGAATGCTCTGGGCCGTTAAAGGCCCAACCAGCCCAAAGAGTTGCATTCACATCACTAAAGGTGACGGAGCGGCCTGACCTATGCCGTGATGGGGTGGCCGTAACCGTCGTTTCCTCAACTTGCGTTGATTGCCACCAATCGAGTTCAGTAATGCTGGACTTGGAAACACCCCAATATTCCAGATGAGACCCAATTCCGAGTGGAACGATCCATTGAACCTGCTGTTGAGCCAGTCGTTGAACCGTTTCCATATCCAGGTGGTCATAATGGTCATGAGAGATCACAACGGCATCAAGCTCAGGGAGTTCTTCCAATGCAATTACGGGATCATAGAAGCGCTCAACGCCTGCCCATGGCAAAGGCGAAGCGCGTTTACTCCAGACCGGATCAATCAGGATGCGCGTTTCATCCATCTCAACCAAAAGCGTGGAATGTCCGAACCATGTGACGCGAGCTCCAGATTCCGGTAGTTTGTTGAGGCGGTCACCAATCGTCTCGACAGGAATGTCTTGCTGCGGCCTGTTGTGGTCGGTCGGCTCCAGAACAAACTGACGGAAAATCTCACTTAGCGGGCCGCGCACCATCGGCAGCTCGTTTACAAAACTATCCTCGCCCCATTGGTTGGATTGCGTCAGTTGCGCTTTGTGCTCATCATTTGGCTTTTGCCCCATGTTCGTATAGGCGCTGGCGTAAATCGCACCAACTCCGATCACCACAACACCCAGCACGCCACCCGCGATCTTCTTAATCATTCTTTTTTGCAATCTCTTAGTTGCGAGTTTGAAGAACCTAGCCTGCTCGCCTTGCCCATTTCTCGCTGCTTAAACTAGGAACCAGTGAGTGTACATACCAGACGCAAGCTGTAAATTATGTGCGCGAGCCACAGTTCTGTGACGACCATCACATTTTCAGGCACTCCGAAGCTCAGCGCGCCCCTCACCTCTCTTCCCTGCAAATTGCTATAAAATATTTTGCCTCTTTCAATCTTCGATTAACTCAACGACGCATTTCAGGTCATCTCCCTTAAGATTGCTCAGTATTTTGGTCTTATAGGTAAGCAAGAACCAAAAATATGTGCATTCGATTGGAGCATCTCGATGCCGAAGTCAGACCTCACCCCCGAGCAGGAAAAATGGACTGAGAAGGTCCTTAAGCACTTGAATTTAAAGAATGTGGATGAGGTGCAACTGGACGAGATGCAGTCGGATACTACCGAACACAGCAATCGTCCCAATGAAGTGAATCCAGGACGGCCAGCAGCCCGGCGATCGCGCGTGCTGGTTTCCAAAGACAGCCCGGCTGCACATCAGCAGCAGGCAGCGCAAGCGGCAGAACAGTTAAAGGCCGAGATCACTCAGCTCTCCAACAGGTATCAAACACTGGCCACGAACGCCCAGAAGTTGGATGCGCAGGCTCGTAAACAGCTCGTGACAAAAGAGCATATTGAAGCCTTCAAGGTGCAAGTTGAGAAGATCAGCAACACTTTCAAGCAGTTCAATAAGAACTTTTCCGGCCAGCAGCGCCCAGATGCCGGAACCATCAGCCTACTCAAAACATTGCTGGATAAAGTTCAGTATCATATCGGTGAAGGAAAGAAGGTTCTGCAGCAGGGATGCAAACACGCGGATGCGATGATTGCCAAGGAGATGCCTGCTGTTGAGGCCTACCAAAACACCGTTGAAGACACTTACAAGTACCGCGATGAGCTAACGCAATGGGGCGTTGATACGGCTGACTTCGACAAGGCTCACCGCATCGCAAATCTGCCACTCCTGCGCATGCAAAAGGCGATTTCCGATCATAGCTATCCGGGCCTGAAATTCATGTTGGGTAAGATTACAGGCAAGAAGGAAGCCTTCGTCAAAGCCTATGATGACGCCAAGGAGCAGATTGATAAGAACCGGGAGGATGCACAACAGCGGTTGGACAAAACCCTTGCCGATGCCACCGCCTTAAACAAACGCTCATCAGAACTGGAACACACTCCCGATGTGCTTACACAGTTTACAGCTTCTTTTGAGAAGGTCGCTGCTGCGACGCCAAAAGGACAGCAGGCTTTAGGCCGTGGTGATTATCAGGGTGCGACAGCCATTTTGCACGACAACGAAAGCGCCCTGTTTCAGATGCAACAGCTATGGTTTAGCAATGCGACTGCGGCAGATGACCAAACAGATGAGCCCATCGAAAAAGGCAAACCAATCCCAACGCACAAAAAGATACAAAACCTGCGCCGTGCATTGGAACAAGCCTATGAACGGCTTCCCTTTATCAAAGCCAGCTTGCCGAATGCTCACCAGTATGAAGCCGAATGCAAATCACTGAAGACATTGCTTACTTCAGCCCAATCAGATCTGATTTCTGGCAAGGTTGAAGATGCCGAAGAAAAAGTTCTGCCACTCCGGAAAATCCGCTTCCAGCTTTACAGCCTGACCCATAAGGCAAAAGAACAGGTTGAGTGGGTTGAAAGACAACTTGTTCAGCTGCAAGGCGATGCCAAATCCTGGCTTGATCGCCACAAAGACCTTAAGCTCATAAGCCAGTCAGACGAAGACGCCAAACAAAGCTTTGACGCCTATGAAAAAGAAGCGGAGAACGTGAAAAGCCACTTCGACAGCGCAGCAAACCATATTGAAAACGGCAAAGCGATTCAGGCTCAAAAATCAGTCGATGAAGGCATGCACAGCCTTAAACGGCTGATTGCCCATGCTTCAGATATTGAACTGGACTAGCCCCCTGCTCCGCATTTTAAGGCTGCAACAGCTTTCTGATGCTCTTCGCCAGCGCGTGTTTCGTTTCCGCGCTGTCCGCATTTTCTGTCATCAGCCAGCGGGTCAGCAGCCTATGCGCCATACCCATAATCACCTGCCCCAACAATTCGGCAGATGCCTCATCCCAGACTAAACCTTCGCTCTGGCCATGTGCTATTGTACGGGTGGTTTCATCATGCAATGCGACGTGCGTGAACTGGGTTTGCCCTAACCAATAAGCTTGCGGGATGTTCAGAAATACAATGCGCGCTATGCTTGGATTTGCGAAATAAAACTCGCACCAGATATCCAGGAAAACGAGGCATTTATCGACCGTGTTATCAGCAGCACGCGCTGCTTGCATCGCTTCTGCATAGAGGTTTTCAAGATCCCCTTTGATGCAGGCGTAGAGCATCTCTTCTTTATTGCCAAAGTACTTGTAGACTGTTTGCGGACTCACCCGCGCCTCCTGGCAGATCTGCCGTATCCCCACATCCTGATACATCCCGGAGGAGAAGATCTCCAGAATGGTTCTGCGAAGTGTTTCAAGTGCTTCCGGCTTTATTGTTCTGCGGTCTACATCCACGGTCATTCCGATTGGCTCCCCCAATTTCCACCATTGTATCCGTTTTTTTAGTGTCTCCTAGCCGCCTTGTTTGAACATGTACCGAAAAACACTCCAGATTTGATCAAGATCAATTAACTTGACACATCAACAAGACTCGGTAACGCTGTTTCCATATATTCAGGAGGGAGAACTTTGGGGGAGTTTCAAACTTATCTGCCAATTTATGCAGTGGTTCTCGCCGTTATACTCAGTGTCGGCGAAACACTCATTTTGATAAGAACCGATAAATATTGGCCGTTATCTATCGATGACTATCTTGCATGCAGCTTACTTATCTTTTCTGCTTTGATTTTTGAAAGCGCAGTGGGTGTCGCTCTTATGCTTTGTGCCTGGGCATTCATGTCTGGCAATCTTTACGCAATGCTGTTTACACGGCTCGACCCACAAACGGGAACACGCGAACGCATACCTGCTCTTTCAATTTTACTTGGCGCAGTCTCAATCGGTCTCGTTGCAACCTTCGCAACGCTCATTTCAAGGATGGTTTCAGCATGACACTGATAGATACCGCCAACTCAATAGATACAGGAACCTACCAGAAGGATGGCTTCCTGTGTCCAATCAAAGTGCTCGAAAAAGACGATGCCATCCGTATGCGCGCAGAACTTGAGGCTATTGAGAAGCTTCAGGGACATCCCATGGACAAAGCACAGTGCAACAAGTCGTACCTTCTGTATGACTGGGCAGATGAACTCGTCCATCATCCCGTTATTCTTGATGCAGTCGAGCAACTGATCGGCCCGGATATCCTATGTCTGATGACCAACCTGTTCACCAAAGAAGCAGGCAGCAAATCCTACGTTTCCATGCATCAGGACGCTGCTTACTGGGGGGTGGATGCTGATGATGTGGTCACCGCATGGGTCGCATTAAGTCCGGCCACCGCCCAATCAGGCGTGATGAAGGTGGAGCCGGGTAGTCACAAAACCATCCGCACGCAAGTCAACACCTACGCTAAAGACAACCTCCTCACCCGCGGACAGGAAATCCCGGAGGAAGAGCTGGAACCGGAAAACCAGATCTATATGGAACTGAAGCCCGGTGAAATGTCGCTACATCATTTCAAACTGGTGCATGGGTCTGATGCAAACACCACCAATGATCGCCGCATTGGCTTTGCAACCCGGTATGTGGCTGCAAAGAGCAATGTGAGTGCTGATAACCAATCCGCGCTCCTGGTGCGCGGGCAAAACCATACGAGCATCAGCATGGAGAAGCGCGCGAAGGACTTGAACCCAACACAGCGCTATCGCGAACACGCCCGCGCCATGCGCAATTTGGTCAGGTCTATGCTTCTTCCGGAAAAAGGGGCAGGATTGGGAGAACGCGCAAGACTGTTCATCACGCGTCAAGCCGGAGTAATGCTAACGTACTACCGGCAAATCAAGGGGGGATAATGCAATGAGTGAAGCCAATAATAGCCATAACCAGCAATTTGGCAGTTTCAAAGAGTTCTATCCATTTTATCTGGCAGAACATGGGAATGTCGTCAGTCGCCGATTGCATTTTATTGGAACAGCGCTGGTGCTTACACTTCTCACTTACATCATCACGTTCGGTCTTTGGGCTTTACTGCTCGCAGTTCCAGTCGTTGGCTACGGCTTTGCGTGGATTGGGCATTTTTTCTTTGAAAAGAACAAGCCAGCCACGTTCAAGTTTCCATTGTATAGCCTGCTTGGTGACTTTGTGATGTTCTTCGATATTCTGCGCGGTAAGGTTTCTATCCTGAAATAAGTCGATCGACCTGACTTGCAAGGACGGGCAAGCAGGGCAGAATTTCGGAACAATAGAAGCGCAAAGATGTTCGAACGCTGAAGGTAAAGCCCACAGATCTTGGTGCTTGTATTGGTCATGGCAGCAACTCACAATGCTTATGTGACCAATACAAATCTGAGTGTCCCATGAAAAGCCTCAGCCTGGCAGTTTTATTTCTCATTGCCTCATCCAGCCTCACTTCCGCCGGGATGAACGCCAATCTTAACTCCGCCATTGCTAATATGTGCGAGAAACTAAAAACCTGCGCATTCCAGCAAATGGGTATCAACGCGTCTTCAAAACAAACCCCGACAGCAACCGCCATCAACAACAGCGTCAATCAGGCCTGTGCGCTGATCAAAGCAGATTTCACCAGTGCGGCGACAACGAACACCCAGAAAAGAAAAGCGATTGCCTGCGTATCCTCAGTCACAAAAAAGACCTGTAGCGAACTCAGCCAACCCAACGCCCCAAGCCCACCAGCCTGCAAAGGCTTCCAAAGCTTCGAACGCGCAAAATAAGCAAGTTCCAGAACCTTTTTACGGTTCCCATGGTACTTACTCAGAAGCCTTCCATAGCTATCACCATACGTCGAGCCATAACCGTTGAGGTTGATCAGCTGGCTGCAATCGGATTGGACGCCTGGCGACAAAGTATAAAGCCGCTCCTCCCTACTCGTATAGCACGGGACGTGGAAGCCAATACCCCTTTTTGTTTTTCGTTCATACCAGTATTAAACACATCTTGGTTGTCCAACTCGGTGATAATATTGCAAATTTTTATGCAAGAGAGTTCAACGATAATCGTATCACCGACTTCTGGATCGCTCCTCCCTTCGAAGGCAAAGGCACCGCCACAATGCTGCTCCAGACCCTCGAAGAAAAACCCACAACGCTGGCTATACTACTGCCCTCATCACAGTCATTGCCCAAAACACTAGAGCTCATCAACTTTACACCCATTTAGGCAACGAAGCGATCCGCAAGGAAGCATGATACAATCACGTTTTGAGAACAAGCTTAGAGAAGATTGATTTGATGCAGCGAGTATAAATGAGGAAGCCATTTGCACAGGTTGTGTCACTCGACCCAGAAAGTCAGAAACCGTGAACTTCACCTGTTACTTCTTAAAACGCTTTTTTATACGTCATACCCAAATTTGCGCAGAAACCGATACCAACGTTTGCGAATTGACCGTTTTAAGCGTGAGGCAATGGTGTTCGCGCGTTTTGGTTGGAAAGGATCATCAACATGAGCTTCACCGCCAATATGATGGCATGCACCAGGATTAAGGAAAGCAACCATCCAGCCATCTTTCTTCATGACCATAGAAATGCGCTCTTCCGTTCCATACTGGTCATAAGGTCCGTATTTATCCCACAAGCTCTTTCTTACAAGCCCCGGATTAAATGAGAAACTCAACCACTCAGGATGAATATCAGTCGGCATGAGAGCGTATTGTACGCCGTCAATTTCTTTCTTAATGCAGTTGTCCTGAAACCGTTGCTGTAAGTCACTAAGTTTGCGAACACAAACAACGCTGACTTTTGGCTCTGCATCCATAATTTTCTTACAAGTCTGAACAGTACTCCCCCTCTCAAACAACCAATCGTCTTCACCGTGAAATATGAATGGTGTATTGACGTGGGCATACATTTTATCAATAGACTTCATTTGCCCAAGTTGAGGTTGGTTAAGTAGAACTTCCGTTTCAGGATAATTGGAAGCCACCCACTCTTGGACTTCCTGTGTGTTTGCATCATCAATAATTATAGACTTGGCAAAATCCCCTTGATGGGCTGGCATGAAACTGTCCAGTGTGCGCGATAACAAATCAAGCCGCCCACAACTGGTGATACAAGAAGTGACATCTTTGTCGGCTCCGAGCGCTGTATTTACTTGTTTCAAGTCTCGTTTCCTTTTTTTGCCGCACTCATACCTTATGCAGCAGGCTTGATTAAATCCACGTGAACCCTTAATTACAGCTGAAGCGTAACTAGTAAATATGGCCCCGCAGATGTCACAGGTATTGCCACCGATTTCTATCCTAATTCGTTGCTTTAATGAAGCTGACCGAATTGGAAGAACACTGGAAAGCGTCAAAGAACTTGGGCAAGAAATTATCGTAATCGATTCAGGTTCCACTGATGACACTGTGGCCATTGCAAAATCTCATGGCGCAAAGGTGGTTTACAACCCTTGGAAAGGGTTCGGACCACAGCGAAGCTTTGGAGAGACGCAGTGCAGCTTTGACTGGGTGTTTTATATTGACGCAGATGAAGTTGTAACACCTGAGCTGCGACAAGAATTGACACAGATGTTTGCGGCTGGAGAACCGGAGTGTGCCTGTTATCTGGTCCGCAACACTATGGTTCTTCCTGGCGACAGCAAACCGCGCCTCTTTGCTGATTTCAGAAAAGTTCCCCGCCTTTATAACCTTAAACATGCTCGTATAAAACTTGACCCATCCTACGATCGGATGCAGCTTGATGACGGCTACAAGATGGGAACTCTGCATAATCGCCAGTACCATTACTCGTTCCGCACCTGGGCTCATGCGTTGAGCAAGTTGAACTACACCTCTGAGCTTGCGGCAGAAACACAGAAGCAAAAGCCTGTTTGGTTGTTACGCCTTCGGTTGGTGACCGAGCTGCCGGTTGAAATGTTCAAGTACCTGTTCGTGCGACGCTTTATTTTCGCTGGCTGGAAGGGCTTTGCCTTCGCAGCAACCCAGTCATTCTCCCGTTTCTCCCGCATCCTGAAAATGCTCGAAAAAAAGCAGAACGTTCAACATTAAGAATGTTACTCCTTTAATTTAGTCGGAATTTTTCGTGTCAAACTCCCAGAAACTTGTGATTGCAGTATGTACGCGCGCACGTAAAAACATGCTGATCAATTGTTTATCATCTATAAATCAGCTCGTTAAGCATCCGAGTTTTGAGATCTCCCTTGTTGTGTGTGATAACAATAGTAAACCCATGCCTGTTCTAGGTCAGGAAGATGTACAAAGGGCCTCAGAATATCCTCTAACTTATGTTCACGAGCCTGAACCGGGGATCCCGTTTGCGCGCAACACTGCCATACAAACCGCACGCAACTTGGAACCTGATTGGATCGCATTTGTAGATGATGACGAAGTCATTGACGCTCAATGGTTGATTGAAATGGCACAGGCCATGAAACTATGGCCCGCAGACGTTTATCATGGTTGGACACAATCCACCCCAGAAGATCTTAACGCACCGTGGGCATTCCACCGCCCTCGTAACAAAAGAACGCTAGGCACCCGGATGGAGACCGCTGGCACGGACAATGTTCTGTTTTCTGTAAATGCCGTTAAAGGCTTAAACTTTGACGAGACAATGCGTTTTAGCGGAGGAACAGACATTGATTTTTTCTACCGGGCAACAGATCGTGGCGCGACAATCATCTGGGTACCTACAGCTATCACACGAGAAGTAACACCGCTGGCTCGGCTTTCCTTCTCCTATCAAGTGCGCAGAGCATATTCCGTAGCAAGCGCACAAGCCTACATTTCACGTAAAAGACTGGGCCCACAAAAAGCTTTTAAAAAAGCAGCCCCAAAAGCTATAGGCCGGATACTCGGAGGTATTGCTGGTAACATAACATCATGCATTATTTTTATTTTTCACGCTGAAAAAGGGCGTAAGATGATGCTGTCTTCTTCCAAGAAAATCGCTTCTGCAATTGGTCTCTTACGAGGTGTAAATATGAACTTGGGGCAGATTTACCAGAATATTGATGGGTCATAGTCATGGCCTTGTGCGCATAATGTAGTCCCCAGGACTCATAACGCTTTTACCACATCGCACCTGCAAGGGGCAGAATGTATGCAATACTGGCTCATTTATTTTGCAAAAAATTAGACTGCTTCATAACTTCGGCAACGGGACCAGGAGAGCGAGAAAAAAAGACTAAAGCGTATTTGGAGAAACACGCTATCTCTCTCCCGCCAAATATCTCAAGAAACTCATAAACTCTCTTAAAGCGTTGTAAGCCTTTCAGGTTGTTACGGCGGTAGACTTAAAACAGCTCTACCTACACAGCTTCACCATACTTATCACGCAGGATGTTTTTTTGGACTTTGCCCATGGTGTTGCGGGGGAGTTCGTTGATGATTAAGAGTTTTTGGGGGTGTTTGAAGCGGGCGAGGTGTTTTTTGACGGTGGTCATGATCTGCTCGAGGTCAGGGGTCTCACCCTTTTCGGCAACAATTAATCCAAGCGGGGCTTCTCCGAAGTCAGCGTGGGGGATGCCGATCACCGCACTTTCATGAACACCCGGTTGTTCGTCCAGTAAAAGCTCGATCTCTTTTGGGTAAATGTTGTAGCCGCCTGAAATGATGAGATCTTTGTTGCGTCCAACAATGTGAACATAACCATCCATATCCACCTTTCCCATATCACCGGTGATAAAGAAGCCATCTTCTCGCAGTTCCGCAGCTGTCTTCTCAGGCATCTGCCAATAGCCTTTGAACACGTTACGGCCACGAACTTCAATGACGCCGATGCTGTCCTGGGGCAGTTCAGCACCCGTTTCAGGATTGGTGATCTTGAGTTCAACGCCGGGAAGCGGAAAGCCAACAGTGCCTGCGCGTCGCTCTCCATCGTACGGGTTCGACGTGCTCATGTTGGTCTCAGTCATGCCGTAACGTTCCAAAATGCGGTGTCCCGTACGTTCTTCAAACTGGCGATGAGTTTCAGCCAGTAATGGTGCACTGCCGGAGGTGAACAGGCGCATATGCTCTGTCAGCTCCTTGGTAAAACGCTCATCACCCAACAAACGGGTATAGAACGTTGGCACCCCCATCATGGAAGTGGCCTGCGGCAGAAACTGCACGATGGCATCCTGATTGAACTTTGGCAGGAAGATCATAGAGCCACCAACAGCAAGGATAACATTGGTTGCTACAAACAGGCCATGCGTATGAAAGATCGGCAGCGCATGTAGCAGAACATCATTTTTTGTGAAGCGCCAGTAATCAACCAGAACATCTGCGTTGGACAGCAAATTGTCCTGTGTCAGCATCGCGCCTTTGGAGCGGCCTGTTGTGCCTGATGTGTAAAGAAACGCTGCCAGATCCTGCAGATCTCGTTCTACAGTCTCAAAAGCAGTTGGGTGAGTTTTGGCTTCTGCCATCAAAGACCCGGAACCGTCTCCATTCAAGGTTTTGAGGAGGACACCTAGCTGATCAGCTAGGGGCTGCAATGTCTCTGCCTTTGCGCCATCACAGGCAAGAAGAGATGCTCCACTGTTCTCGAGAAAATAGGAGATTTCATCACCGGTATAAGCGATGTTTAAGGGCAGGAATATGAGACCAGCCTGAACGCAAGCGGCATAAAGAGCCAGAGATTCTGATGATTTTTCAACCTGTGCAGCAACACGATCGCCCGGGTTCAAGCCATTTGCGACCAGCGTGTGCGCCATCTGTGCGGTTGTTGCCAAGAACTGGGCATAAGTAAGAGTAGTGCCATCTTGAAGGAACAGAAACGGCTCTGTTTTGGACGCATGGATCCCAAACAAACGATCATAAAGCGGGTTTGCCATGAGACTGCCTTTCACTATTGCAACAGACGTTCACCCGCATCTCAATGTGAGACACTGGTATTGATTCATCGAGATAAGACTAGTGCGAACCCGAGGCTCTGAACAGCCACGTCTTCCTCGGTTTTAGCAAGCAAAGCGCAGAATTGTCCAAAAGGCTTTGACGTTCTATGCTGCAAGAATTGACCAAGGATGCAATTTTCAAATGACTCATCGCACAATTTTCACTGATCCCGATCTGGCACAATTTTATGAGCTGACACCACGAGATCGCGCGGATCACACATATTGCAAAGTGCTTGCACGCGAGGCACGCTCTGTCCTCGACCTGGGGTGCGGTACGGGAGAGCTTACCGTTCAATTGGCTGAGGGTCGCTGTGTGGTTGGTCTCGACCCGGCTGAAGCGATGCTGGAGATTGCACGCAAGCGCCCCAATGGAGAACAAGTCCGCTGGGTACAGGCAGATGCCCGTTCATTTGATCTGGGAGAGACATTTGACCTGGTCTGCCTGACAGGACATTCCTTTCAGTTTTTCCTGACGGAAGAGGACCAGCTTGCAGCTCTGAAAATGATCGCAGCCCATCTAAGCCCCAAAGGTCAGTTTATCTTTGATACCCGCAACCCAAATTTTCCGGGCAAGAAGACGCGCCGCAAAGAAGAAACACTGAGCCGGACGCAACACCCTGCCCTCGGTGCAATTGAGAGCTGGAACATTTCAGAATATGACGAGACCACTCAAACGCTCAGTTTCATCAATGCTTACAGGCAGCTTGAGACTGGTGAGATTTTCAGCGCACCTTCTGAGATTAAATATACGGCACAAGACAAAGTCGACCAGCTCCTTGAAGAAGCTGGCTTATGTGCTCAAACATGGCTCGGTGAATGGACAGGTGAACCTTACCACGCTACCTCACGCGAGATCATTCCCATAGGCAGAAAAGCTTGAAGCTATCGCTCAATACGCGCCAGAGCGAGACCAATGCCAGAACCAATGAAGAGCGTGCCAGTGAGTTTATGTCGCAAATGACCTATGCTCTTGAAGAACGGTGTTGCAGAACGAGCAAGAGCCGCCCAACACAGATCTCCACCTAGAATAACGAGAAGGTAGATCAACGCTGGCTGGGCAAGAGCGTAACTCGTACTTTGATCCCCAACGAACTGAGGGAGGAAAGCCGCACTGAACACGAGCGTTTTCGGGTTGATCATAGCAAGCAACATGCCCTGCCAGAACAGCTTGCGCAAAGGGGTGTTACTGGCTTCAGCGTTTTCCAACATATCCGTCCGCTCTCGCCAGGATTTGATGCCGAGATAGATCAGATAGGCGGCGCCAACCCATTTCACCCATAAAAAGGCATCTGCAACGAGTGCCAGCAGGGCAGAAAACCCAAGCACCACAATGCTGAGCTGGATGGCAACGCCGAGTGTTGTTCCCAGTACCGTAGCGGCTCCAAAGCGGAAGCCATGGCTGATGGTATTGGCTGCGATGAGCGCAACGTTGGGGCCTGGGATGGCCACCAGAGCAGTCGTCGCAATCACAAGCGCTAATATCATCTCAACGGACATGAGTTCCCCTCCCAAACATCAGAGGATAGTTTGGGAGGTTCTTTGTCACATTGCAAGCTATGCCTTTGATTGGACTGCAATTGCTTAATGGAAGGCAGCGAGCTTGTCCGGGTTTCGCTGCGCATAAATCGCGTCGACTTTCATGTTATCATCATAGCCAAAGGTGAAAGTCGTCGTGATCCCGCTACCGTCGACCGTGACGAGAGACAGGCAGGAGTTGAGTTCTTCAACCCAAGCTTTGCCACTGTTCGCGGCTGGGGAGATCGCCTTTTCGATAAAGCCAAGCACTTGCTCCAGACCAACAAGTGGTTTTGGAACGGCATTGACCTTGCCGCCGCCGTCGGAAATAAGCGCAACATCAGCCGCCAAAAGTTTAGAAAGTTCGGCTGTTTCTCCGGTTTCCAGCGCGCTTTGGAATACACTCACCATCGCCTGCTGTTTTTCTGGCGGAGCGACAAAGCGTTGAGATTTCTGCTGAATATTGGCCTTTGCCCTTGAGACCAGCTTGCGGCAACTGGCCGGAGTAACCTCCAATATATCTGCAACGTCTTCATAACTGGAGGAAAACACCTCGTGCAGCAAAAACGCAGCCCGCTCTTTTGGAGCAAGGCGCTCCATCACCAAAAGGAATGCCATTGTGAGACTTTCGGAAAGCTCCACTCTGTCTTCCGGTGTGTCCTGTGTGGTGGTGTGAAGCGGCTCAGGCAGCCACATACCAACGTAATTTTCGCGTTTTTTGCGTGCTGATTTGAGCTGATCGAGTGCTTTGCGGGTACAAACCGTCGTCAGCCAGGCATCAGGGTTGGTGATGTCGTCTTGCGCGGCAGTTGACCAGCTGAGATAGGTTTCCTGCACCACATCTTCAGCTTCCGCTGTTGTGCCCAACAAACGATAAGCCAGCCCCATCAACATGGGTCTGGCCTGTTCAAATACACGAAGTGATTTGTCTGAGTTCATCATCAATGGTTCGATATCGCAATCCGGTTCCAAAGGTTGATCATACCAATCATCGCCGTCAGGGTGGAAATTTCCTGATCGCTGTAGTGCTTTTTCAACTCCTGGCGAAGACGTGACAACTGATCTTCCCTATTGAGTTCGGTCAGTGCCTCGGTCCATTCAAAGGCCAGTTTTTCTTTTTCAGAAAAGTCATCGCAATGGCGCCAGATGATGAGGTGATCCAGACGTTCGTTGGTTTCACCAGCTTTGCGGGCATCGCGGGTGTGCATCTTTACACAAAACCCGCAGCCATTGATCTGGGAAGCCCGCAGCAGAATGAGGTGATGCAGTTTTTCATCAAACCCAGTCGCAGCGATGGTTGCTTCCACGCCCTGAAGGGCTGCCATGATCTGCGCACCGCTCTCGTAGTGATTGATGGTGGTGTGAACGTTCATCGTTATCTCCAGTGATTGTTTTGTTGCGTTCACTGGGTCGACGAGACAGCTCTCTCAGATGTGACGTGGTGATGAGAAAAAAACAAACTCTACACCTCAAAAAGTTCAGGAGGACGGATGACGGTAGACAAGATCGACCGGATCGTGACGTTGCGCATCAGGATCAATTACAGCTCCCATCCGTTCAGCCAACTTCCGCGAGCGATCATTTTTAGGGTCGATGTAACTGACGAGCGTTTTCAAACTCAACTTATCAAAGGCCCATTTACGTATGGTTTGAGCCGCTTCCAAAGCATATCCGTGTCCTTCAAAGCCCTCATAGAGGAACCAGCCCAACTCGTGCTCTGGAAAAAGCGGCCCGTGATTAAGGCCCACCTGACCAACGGTTTTGCCCGTGGTCTTATCGTCAATCATCAAAGCACCGTGACCAAACAAGACCCAATGCGCAATATCATGACTAAAGATACCCCAGGTCACATGCTTGGGTGTTGGGCCGCCCATAAACTGCGAACGCTCGGATTGCATCAACTGCTCATAGGCAGGCCAGTCTTCAATTGTCATCGGCCTTAAGCGCAATCTTTCTGTTTCGAGTGTTGGTATCACAGTCATTTGATCAGTCCAGCAATGAAAAAAGGAATCTCTGAGCGTAGTGTCATTGACGAACAATATTCCGGGAGCTGCTTTGTAAAAAGCAAATTTTAATCTGGCACACAGGGAACTTTCGAGGTGGACTAAGCGCTCAGGAGTGATGTCCAAGATCTTGTTTTTGATTGCACACTTGATTTCACTAAGGATTCACCCATCTGTTGAGATGAAAAAGGCAGCCCGAAAAACTGCTCGTTCCCACTTGCACATAATCAATACGGAGCCACAATTTTATGAGTGATAACCAAGAATATACCCCACCAAAGGTTTGGGTGTGGGAACAGGAAAACGGCGGCCAGTTCGCAAACATCAACCGCCCTATCGCTGGTCCAACCCATGACAAAGATCTGCAGGTTGGCAAACACCCGCTGCAGCTTTACTCGCTGGCAACGCCAAATGGTGTGAAAGTCACCATCATGCTGGAAGAGCTTCTGGCAGCAGGTTTCAGCGAAGCTGAGTATGATGCATGGCTGATCAAGATTGGTGAAGGCGACCAGTTCTCCAGCGGTTTTGTTGGCGCAAACCCTAACTCCAAAATCCCGGCACTGGTTGATCACAGCACCGAGACACCAACCCGTGTATTCGAATCTGGCTCTATCCTGCTATATCTGGCAGAAAAGTTCGGCGCCTTCCTTCCGAAAGATCCGGCAGCACGCACAGAAGCCATGAACTGGCTGTTCTGGCAAATGGGGTCTGCCCCATATCTGGGTGGTGGTTTCGGTCATTTCTACGCTTATGCGCCAGAGAAGTTTGAATACCCGATCAACCGTTTCGCCATGGAAGCAAAACGCCAGCTCGACGTTCTGGACCGCAATCTGGCCGAGCGCCGCTTTATGGCTGGTGATGAGTACTCCATCGCAGACATCGCAATCTTCCCATGGTACGGCGCGCTGGTGCTTGGTTCGCTCTACAGCGCAGCCGAATTCCTCTCCGTTGACGATTACAAAAACGTCAAGCGTTGGGCAGAAGAAATCGCAGAGCGCCCTGCCGTGAAACGCGGCAAACGCGTAAACCGCACATGGGGTGATGAGGACCAGCAAGTCCCAGAACGCCACGATGCCAGCGACCTGGACCCAAAGCCAGCCTCTGAAACCGCATAATACGCGCTATCAGCACGCAAGTATACAAAACCCGGCTTCGATGAGGCTGGGTTTTTCTCGCATCAAGTCAACTGCCTTGGCCAATCTAAGCAACAAAAATCAGGTCCAGTTTCGACAAAGGCAAGTGCTGTAGCTGTGCGGCGACATTTTCAATGAGTGAAGCTCTCGGGTCTGTGATCATTAGTATTTCGTCATAGGCGAACACAGCTTGATAAAGTGTATTTGCAGCCGAAAAGCCTAAGCCTACAAGTACTTCCCCATCAGTTTCAAAACAGGCTTCGATATCATTCATGTATTCGCCTGTGAGAGTAATTGTGTCGATAACAGCGAGGCCATCATAGAGAGAGAATAAGTTGAAGTGATCGAACTTCAAATAATCCTCATCGCTATTCGTTATTGGATTAACACCCAGAGCATAAAGGTTGATCACTCCCTTATCAGTTTCAATCCTTAGAAAGTTATCGATCTCTTCTTCGTTTACGATATCTCTCAAACGTCCAATGCTGCGGAGTTGGGCTCCCGCTAGATACTCCTTAAACAACGCAGTTTTGCAGCTCTTAAAATTCACAAACTAATATCCTTTGACATATTCCCCGCCTTATTTACCAACGAACTCAGCCAGTTTGCAGCAGAACCGCACCTAATGCAAAGGAGACCTCAAACCGAACTTCTGCAATAAACACTTTGCAGAAACAATAGCCCTGTGCACCACCCTTCTTTTCCAATCGGAAATTGCGGTAGTTCAATTCCTCGCCTGTCTCCCGGGTTTAAGATTTGTTCCAAAGAGCAAAAAGGAACGAAACCATGTCGGAGCTTCTCAAACGGTTTAAGGGCATTACGGAAGACCCAGGCCTCTCCTTTACGCAAAAGGCGCGTTATCTCTCGCTGGAGGCAGAAAACTCTCTGCCTTATCCTGAGCTTGATGAGGAAACCGCCAAGGCATTGGAAGAGCGTGTTATCTGCGACATGTATGAGGGGCATGCCCCCTTCAAACCGCGCTATGTGATGCCCGACTACTCCGTGGTTCTGGAAAAGGGGAGTACCTTCCTTGAGTTGGAACCGGCAACCACCTTGGATGAAGCTATCAACTCCCTCATGATTGCTTATCATCACGTGCCGTCTGTCACCAACATGCCAGTGTTCATTGGTCGCCTCGACAATCTGCTGCTACCGTATTGCGATGAGGTCAGCGATGAAGATCTTTACAAGAAGCTGAAGCTGTTCTGGCGCTATCTGGACCGTGTGCTGCCGGATGCCTTCATGCACGCCAATGTGGGGCCAACCGACAATCGCGTAGCCCGTACCATCATGCGCATTGACGCGGAGCTGAAGCAGATTGCTCCGAACCTGACGTTCATCTGGGATCCTGATATCAGCTCTGATGCGATCTTCTCACAGGCTTGCGAAAGCATCATTGAATGTTCCAAACCCCACATCGCGAACAACCCACTGCATCAGCCTCTGTTTGATGACTACGGCTATGGTGTCGCCAGTTGTTACAACGTGCTGCCTCTATGCGGTGGCGCGTCTACCCTGACCCGCATCAATCTGCGAGAAGTAGCGCGTCGCTCCAAAGATACTGCAGACTTCTTCGAGAACGTTCTGCCGAAATACATTGACCTCAACTTCCGCCTGACTGAAGCGCGGATTGACCATCTCTTCAACAAGTCCGGCTTCTTTGAAAGCTTCCTTGTGAAGGAAGACTGGATCAGCCGAGACCGCTTCACGGCCATGTATGGCATCTTTGCCATGGCGCAGTGCGTGGATGAGTTGCAGGCCAAGGATGGCCGCTCCGGCAAGTACGGACATGATGAGACCGCCAACCAGCTTGGTCACCGCATCTCCAAAGTGCTGTATGAGGCTGTTGAAGCGCGTCCCATGGAACACTGTTGGCGAGGTAAGGCTATGCTGCATTCACAAGCAGGCCTCAGCGATGATGATGGCTGTACGCCGGGTGTTCGCATCCCTTATGGCAGTGAGCCCGATCCGGTCACGCACGTTCAGGCATTGGCAGAGCACCATGCGTTCTATCCATCCGGTGTCTCGGAGATTCTGACACTGGATGAAACCATCGAGAACAATCCAGCCGCGCTGGAGCAGCTCGTGAAAGGTGCTTTCCAACTGGGCTTCCGGGAGTTTTCCGCCAACGTCTCCAACAATGATCTGGTGCGCATCACCGGTTACATGGTGCGCTTGTCAGACATTGCGAAGTTCAAGGAATGCGGCGGGTCTCGCATCAACACAACTGTGCTGGGTGCGGAAGCTGCTGAGACTGGTAAAATACTGGAGCGTGCACCACGGGTGATGAGCCATGAACTTGCCCCTCGCTACAGTCAGTAAGGTTTTAAAGTTCTCTTGTGTGGATGGGCCGGGCAACCGGCTTGTCCTGTTTCTGCAAGGCTGCAACTTCGCTTGCCCGACCTGCCACAACCCGCACACCATGAAGCTGTGCAACGATTGCGGTGACTGCGTGTCAGAGTGCCCGACTGGCGCTCTGACCATTGTGCAAGGCAAAGTGGTGCACGACGCGAGCATTTGCGACCAATGCGATAAGTGTCTGGACGTCTGCCCCATCAACGCCAACCCCAAGGTCACGCAATACAGCGTTGATGATGTTCTGGCGCTTTTGTACCAGAACAAACCGTTCCTGAATGGCATTACGATTTCAGGCGGAGAGGCAACCACGCAGCTGAAGTTCATCATTTCTTTGTTCACAGCGATCAAAACGGATGAAAAGCTGAAGGATCTCACCTGCTTCATCGATAGCAACGGCTACCTGCCCGAAGCTGCGTGGAAGACCGTTCTGCCCGTAACCGATGGCGTGATGCTTGACATCAAAGCCTTCAACAACACCCTACATCGCCTACTCACCACCCGCAGTAATGAACGCGTTCTGGCCACCGCTAAGCTGCTCTTTGACTCCGGCAAGCTGCACGAACTGCGCTATCTGCTCATCCCGGGCCGCACAGACAGCGATGAGGAAATCGAAGACCTCGCTAACTTCGTTCGTGCACTGGATACAGATACGCCCTTACGCCTCAATGCCTTCCAACACCACGGCGTCAAAGGCGAAGCCCTCACTTGGCCCACCATGAAAGAACCAGACGTGGAACGTATTGCAGCGGAGCTGCGATCAGCAGGGCTAACGAATGTGGTGGTGCCAGCGGTTTATATTTAGCCCTTCCGCTCCATTCGAAACTTCTGCGGTGAAACGCCGATGGCGGCTTCGAAGGCGCGGGAGAAGGCGCTGCGGCTGCGGAAGCCGATGAGGTGGGAGACGCGCTCAATTGGGTGGTCTGTTTCTAGCAGCATAGTGGCAGCACGGCGCATGCGCACATCTCGCAGAAGTTCCATCGGGCCACTGCCGTATGCTTCCTGAAAACGTTTGGCGAAGCCACTGCGGCTCATGCCCGCGAGGGAGGCAAGGCTCTCGACGGAGTGCGGTTCGCCCGGAGTGTCAAGGATATGCCGAAGCACCGGCCACATGCGTGGATCTCGCAGCGCGGCCATCCATTCCAACCCGCCGCGCTGATCGTTGAAGCGGCGGCGCATCAGTTCGATCATGCATTGCATCAGGAGTGCACGCACCATGGCGAGGCTTCCGGGCGCAGGATTGGCAAGCTCCAACAGCAATCGTCGGATTGGCGCTTCACAGGCATCTTCGCCAGCCTGATTTTCGACAATCGGTTCCTGCACCAGATCAATCAGATTCTCCATCTGCCGCAAGCTGAGCGAGATACGAGAGCAGATCGCGATGAGCTGGCCTTTGTCCTGTGTGTCACTGTTATGGATCAGGTGTGCCATTTTCAGCTTGTCAGGATTGCAGCTGGGGATTGGATCGTGAACCTGCCCGAAGCTACGCAGAACGTGCTTTTTGAGTGCAGGTACAAGGATCAACGACCCTTTGCTCACCGGAATGGCAGGGCGTCCCGGCAGCACAAGCTCACCTTCTCCGGCAAGCACATAGTGCAGCGTTGCCAAAGGGTCTTTGTCCAGATCAAGATCGCAGGCGCCATTCAGCTCACACAAAGCAAACGGATGCGCCTGTATCTCCATTTCATCGAGAATAAAATGAATATCCATGCTGATCTCTATACGCCGCCAATCGATGGAATGATACATATCAGGACGAAAAGGTACCAATTTTGGACCACAAGGCACATCGCCTATTCCATCTTCTCTTCACCGAACAAGAGAAGGAACAGACGATGTGTAATGATCATGATCACAAGAAAACACTCAGCCGCCGCGATGCTCTGCGCGGTGGTCTGACAGCTGCAGCAGCTGTTGGCGGTGCGGCAATTGCAGGTTCAGCGCACGCCAAAGCGCAGGACAAAGTGAAAGATCCATATGCCCCACCAGCAAAGTCCGTTCTGCCTCCAAGCAACATGAAGCTGGACCTGAGCCGCGCTGCGCTTGTGGTGACCGACCCTCAGAATGACTTCCTGTCTCCTGATGGTGTGACCTGGGGCGTTGTAGGCGAGAGCGTAACCCGCAACAACACAGTCAGCAACATCGAGCGCCTGTTCAAAGCTGCAAAAGCAGCGGACATCACCGTGGCCGTTTCTCCTCACTACTACTACCCAACCGACCACGGCTGGAAGTTTGAAGGTGCGCTGGAAAAGCTGATGCACAACATCGGTATGTTTGACCGCAAAGGCGCACTCAACGTGGATGGCTTTGAAGGATCAGGTGCGGACTGGCTGGACGTTTACAAGCCATACATCAACGACGGCAAAACCATCGTCACGTCTCCGCACAAGGTCTACGGCAACGACACCAATGATCTGTCTCTTCAGCTGCGCAAGCAGGGTGTCGATCAGGTTATTCTGGCAGGTATGTCTGCTAACCTTTGCACCGAGAGCCATATGCGCGAGTTGATCGAGCAAGGCTTTGAGGTTGCTGTGGTGAGTGATGGCACCGCTGCTGCTATTATTCCGGATGGTGATGGTTATCTTGCTGCTCTGACCAACTTCCGCTTCATCGCAAACGCGGTCTGGACAACAGACGAAGCTGTTAAGCTGCTTCAGGCTTAACCACCTAGCGCACCGCCTTATTCCTTAAGGTGGTGCGTTTTTTATCTCTCCGTTTCGCTAACACCTCAATTTGAACTGCATGCGCAATAAGTTTCGGTTAGAGAAGAGCTATGGCTCAAAAGACGAAAATTGGCCGCCGTGTGAGTGGTTGGCTCTACCTGCATCGCTCTGGCGTTGAATTGCTCCCTGCGGAGGAGGCTGAACGACTGGCTCAGGTCGTGGCACAGCATCCGGACACCCCATGGAACCTATGCAAGATCAGCAAGGACAAAGTCTCGCTGCTGCATTACGAGGACTTTGAGATCTCCGGCTTCCCGGCTTTGCTCCACTCCATCACGTTTGATCTTGCAACCCAGACAAGCAAGGCCATCGACTATTCCAAGCGTGAGAACCCGCCAATCCTCCATCGCAAAGAACTGCTCCTGCCGGATGACGCCCCCAACATCCCAATGTATGCCGCTTTAACGAAGGCCGCCGAAGAGGCAGGTTTGTTCGAAAAGCCCGCAGGCATTGGAACACGCAAGGCGTGGGAAAAACGCATTGCTGATGCCGGATTGAAGTTGGAAGGTCATCAGCTGCTGACAAGCAGGTAAGAAGGGAGGCTGTGCCTCCCTCTGGATTTCACATGGATTTAAACCAGCCGGATTGAAACACCACCGTCAGCGGTCATCGCGCTTCCTGTCACAAAACTGGACCGGTCCGAAAGCAGAAACAGCGCGGCTTGGGCAATCTCTTTCGGGCTTGCCATGCGTTTGAGTGGATGCAGGCCAGAAATGAAGGCATGTCCCTCCGGATCATCCCCTGCCATTGCTGTTTTGGTTCCGCCGGGGAGCAGCGCGTTGATGCGGATGCCATCTGGTCCATGGTCTGCAGCCAGCGATTTCACCAGCCCAACCAGCCCAGCCTTGCTGGCAGCATAAGCTCCCATACCCGGCATGCCGCTGTTGCAGTGCCCCACAAAGGAGGATGTGAACACAATCGCCCCCTTTGTGCGTTTCTTCAAAGCCGGAATCTGTGTTTTGGCCGCATAAAATGCGCTGGTGAGGTTGGTTTGCAGAACATTTTCCCAGTTCGCGCTGTCCATCTCTGGGATCGGCTCCATGTTCCCCACAGTGCCAGCATTGTTGAAGGCTCCATGCAGCACACCGTAGGTGTTGAGCGCATGTTCTACCAATGCGGAAGCATAGGCCTCATCAGTCACATCCCCTGCAAGGTAGGTGGCTGAACCGCCTTGTTTCGTGATCTTGTCTGCCAGCGCAGCGAGCTCTGCTTCACGTCTGGCCCCAAGCACCACGTTAGCGCCTTCATCAACGAACAATTCGGCTGCAGCTGCGCCAATTCCGCTGCTTGCACCCGTGATGATGATCGTTTGTCCGTGTAACTCCATGTTTTCCTCCAGTGGTTGACTGGAGGCACTATTGGCGTCTGCGCGGACAAAACCCACCCGATTTGCGAGGTTCCAGATCTTTGAGATCTCGCCTTCATCACTTAAGGCATCAGATACTGCATTTGAGAGTTTAAGCTATCGACTGGCATATCTTGCACAGGAACAGGCTCATCAGAGGGGAACTTTGCCAGCTCCACCAGTTCATGCACCCAGAAACTGGTGTACTTCACGAACAGTTTGACGGTTTCTGCAAACTCTTCAACTGACAAATTGTCGACCTGAATGGCCTGGGTCAAAAGCACCTCAGAGCTGCGCTGGTTGATTGAAAGCGCAGCGTGTCCCGTGCCCATACCGTTATAGTTGGCTTCCAGAAGGTGCTGGTAGAGGGACTTGGGGACGTTGTTCAGGCTTGCCAAACGGCTATTGAGACGGACCACGTTTGCGTTGAAATCCAAGACTTGGAAAAACACCTCGATCTCACCATCAACCGTCAATGAGCAAATATTCTCTGCGTCCAGTTTCAGGTCCGGCAACCCTATCGTCTCGCCGAATTGCCTGAGTGTGTTTTCAACCATTTCCATTTGTCGCCCCTTAATTTGTAAGTGATCTGCTTTTCCTACCCGCAGACCGCGCGAAACCCGGTATTTCCAGAGCCTTCACGAAAAGACGCCGCAAACACCAAGTGCTTTAAAATGTGAGAGGATGCCCTGGCAATCTGCGTTGCCTTTCCTCTCATGCGTGATCAGATTACAGAGTGAGTTCTGTCTTGACGCCCCTTAGCGCTGATGGAATTTCACTCATGATGTCATCAATAAAGTGGATTTCTGAACTCAGGTCTCCAACGGACATGAGACCGCCTTTCACAAGTCCTTCAAAGACATGAAGCGCACGCTCTGCATGGGCAGAATGGCCGCGCACCAGCCGATCACCATCACCTTTGAAATCATGCAGGCGAATTGCATCACGCTCTTGCACCGAAAATTGAGAGGCCGCATTTTGCAGCTGCTTTGAAACAAACCCACGTGGGTTATTGGGTTCCAATTTTTCTGCGGCGTGGTGCAACTTCGTGAAACTCTGATAAGCTTCAGCTAACCTGCCGTCTTTTAAATTGGAGAAAACGGCGGAAACAGCTGAACTTGCAGCTTCTTGCCGGCGGTCTGCCGCTGCATCTGCGTCGGTTTGGCTCCACACAATCTGCTTGGTTGCCATGCCTTCAAAAAATTCTGAAATCTTGCTCGTGGCGCTGTTCGAGCCTTCGCTAATACGCGTTTCGTTGGATTTGGAAACAGTGTGACCACCCAGCTCTGCCGCCTGAAGAGCTGCCGGTGCATTCACTTCCAGCGGGGCATGGTACGAGGACGCTCCGCCAACTGAAATACCCGTCATAATCTAATGCCTAAAGTTCTTCCCATGGCTTCAACGTACCCAAAGGCTCACACTTCAGGTGTGTTGAACGAGACAGATCTCTAATTATTTTAGGGATTACTCAGCTAACGGATAGCTGCGAATAAAGCGATCTGTGAAAATCAGCAGGATGATGCCGGGCACAGACGCGATGAGGGCAATGCCTGCTCCTGTTGCATCCAGTGCACCACCGGATATTTTTGCGAACAGCAGGGTCGGCAGAGTAATGATTTGCCCCTGCCCGATGAAAAACGTAAGCAAAAACAGGTTAGTTGAGACCAAGAAGGTGAACAGGCAACCTGCAATCACTCCGGGAAGGATCATAGGCAAGGTCACGCGGAAGAAAATCTGTCGGCGATTGGCACCAAGAACACGTGCGTGGTCTTCTGCGTCCGTTCCATGCCCCTGATAAACCGCCGTCAGCATACGCACCATGTACGGAATGGTTGGGATCAGATGCACCACAATGACGCCTGCATAGGTGCCAGCAAAGCCGAGCGCGATAAAGATCATCAGCAAAGCAATACCAATAGCAGCTTCAGGAATAAGAAGCGGCAAAGCGATCAAAAACTCAAGTTGGTTTTTACCGCGAAAGTTCCGCTGTGCCAGCACGCGAGCAGCGGGCAGACAGATGAGCAGGCACAACAGCGTCACTGCAATGCCGATACCAAGCGTGTTGATGGTCGCTTCTGCAACGCGAGAACTTGGCGAGAACACATAGTCCCATGCCAGTGGAAACGGAGAGCGCTCCCGTTGCTCATGCCACCAGACAGTTGGCAAAATGTTCGGCCACGCCCAACGGAAGGCCAAAGACTGGATGATCAGCGGGGCAAACGGTGCGATGGTAAAAGATGCCATGGCCAACACCAGCAGGCGCTGCCATGGACTGATGGACTTAATGTCCCGGAGGCTGGAGCTCGAACCGATCATCAGACGCGCCCCCTTGCCCGCTCATATCTACGGTAACCCAACAGGTAAACTGCGAGGAAGATGCCGGAAACCAATGCCAGTGAAACGACCACGGCCATGCCCTGCAACTGGAACGCATAGTTGGCATCCTGAAAATACCGCCAAGCCAACACAGGCAGGGTATCCGGATAACCGCCACCCAGAATGAGCGGTGCTTCAAATGCACCGATGTTGAACGCAAAGCAAATCAGGGAAGCAGAGACAATGCCTGGCATAATTTGTGGCAGCGTGACACGCCAGAAAATCTGTCTGGAGTTTGCACCCAGCACCATGGCTGCTTCCATCGTATCTTCACCTTTTCGAGCCAGAACGGCGGAAAGGGTGAGCGTCATAAACGGCACCTGCTTCCAAACATAAACAGCGATAATCCCGCAGCCTCCATGGGTTTTGAGGATCTGTACAAACTGAGCCGGATCATCAATCAACCCAAGACCTGCAGAGATGCGCGAGAGCAGCCCGCCATTGCCCAGCATCACCAGCGCCAGTGCAATGCCAACGGTGTACGGCACCATAAGTGGCAAACGGATGAGTGCCCCAAAAACCCGCGAGGCTCTGAACTTCTTAGACAGGGCTATGCTGAGAGGGATCGAAATGACGAGGCCAATCAGTGTTGCTGCAAAGCCGTAATAGAGCGTCAGGCCCAATGACGCCCAAAAATCAACGGAGAGCCAGAGGCGTTCAAAATATCGGGTTGTTGGAAACTCATTGATACCAAACCACGGCGCATAGCCAAAGCTTTGCAGAATGCCCAGCACAACTGCTCCGCCAAACAACCCCAGCAAAATCACAAGCAAAGGCATCACCTCAACAACATCACGCAGGTTCTGCATGAGCGCGGGAGATGCGACCGTTTTGGAGTTTGCTGGAAGTGCCTTGGGCATCAGTTTTCGTTTCATAAAAAGCGGATGGCAGAAAGCCGCCACCCGCAAAGATGTTAGTTGTTCAGTTCGCCGGAGACCTGCGCAACGATATCTGCCAGAGGCTTATCGTCTTTGCGCTCAATAACCGCCAACCAGGTAGCTTCGATCACATCAACAAGACTGGCGTTGGTGTCTGGCGCGATGTTGTCATCCAGCTGTTGTTGAGTCACGCCGTAATGTGGAGGCGCGGAGGCTGCAACTTCTGCCGTTTCTTCTTCACTCAGGCGCCACATATCCAGACCAACAGGCATGCCTGCGGTTTTCAGCTTGGAGGCCTGCGCTTCTGCCGAAGAGAAGTAGTTGATGGCCACAAGAGCTGCTGCCGGATGTGGGCTGTTAAGTGGAACGGCGAGGTAGTTCTTGTTCTTGATCATGTTGCCAGCCGGGAAGATCATCTCTTCCGCTTGTTCCGGATAGGCACCCGTGATCAGACCGTTGTGATTGCCAAACACACCAAACTTGCAATTGAAGTGCACTTCAGAATTGAGGAAGAGATTATCGAGTTCACCAGAATTTTCAGCATAACGTGGCTTGCCGGAAGCTCCGCCTAATAGCAATGGTTCGATGCTCTTGAGGTACTCAATACCTGGCTCCATCAGGCGTGCCAGCTCTTCGCCGCCCATCTCTTCAAAACTCTGCTGGTAAGGCGCAGCCCCGGTGCCGTCCGGATTGTGCGCATAAAGGACAGACTGCACAAAGGTGTTGCCCAGATAATGCGGAGGCTTCACATAAGTGAACTTGCCCGGATTGGCTTCCAGATAGGTCTTCAGCTGAGCAAAGGTCGCCGGTGTGTTTTCTGCAGAGACGTGGGCGCGGTTGACGGAGCACACATACTGTTCACCAGACCAGGGCATTTCCTGAAAACCGGTTTCAACACCAAAATCACGCAGGTTGAGAAGTGAGCGCGGATCGCTCTCATCCCACTCAAAATTCACAGAGTTAGGCAGGCGGTTGGCAAAAGCACCCCACAGCGCATTCTGTTGCTTGAGAGAGTAGAAGTTTTCGCCGTTGACCCAGACCAGATCCACACTGCCCTGTTCTTCACCGCGACCTGCTGCCAGTTCGGCAATCACCACATCTACCGTGTCTTTAGTTGCTGTGATGCGCACAGGGTTCAGCTTCACCCCTTCGGCGGCCAATGCTGGTGTTGCCACCTGATCAACCCACAGGTTGATGATGTCAGACCCGCCCCAGTAATAAAAGTTGACGGTGCCTTCATCACGCGCTTTTGCGGTGACATCTTCCCACCCCAGATTGCCCTTCAAAAACTCACTGCGGAACATGCCCGGAGCGTCTTCTGCCTGCACAGCGCTACTCCAGCTGACAACAGCGAGCGTGCTTGCAAGTAGCATCTGTTTAATGCGTGATTTTGTGTTCTTCATAAATTGCCCCCAACCGGTTCTTCAGCCGCTTTTACTGCAGCAGCCAAATTTGCTCTGGCGGTAAGGTCACAGTGACCGCATCGCCTGTTTTTCTTTTGATTGTAGATGCTTCCTCAACGGTCAGAGATCCCTCTCCCACCTGAAGCGTGTAGCGCATCATCGCTCCAAGAAACTCTGCTCGTGTGATTGTGCCGGAGAACGCATTTTTCTGCGGTGCTTCGAGGCACTCTTCAATCTGTATGCTTTCAAACCGCAGCATAGCCTTTGTTGGCTGTTTAGTACCAAGGCTTGATCCAGCTCCCAGCATGAGCTGTCCATAAGGGCTCTCGATATGCCCATCAGATGTTGGTGTGCATGCAAAAATATTGGAATGCCCCATAAAATGGGCAGTCTGTTCATTGGCTGGACGCTGGTAAATCTCATCGGGTGCTGCAAGATGCGCTATTCTACCGTCAAACATCACCGCAATCCGGTCCGCCAGATCCATCGCCTCAATCTGGTCATGGGTCACCAGCAGCGTCGTCATGCCGTACTCATCATGCAGATCGCGGATAAACTGGCGCATCTCAGTACGCAGCAGCGTATCAAGGCTCGCCATTGGCTCATCCAGCAACAGCACTTCAGGCCTGGTCACCAACGTACGTGCAATCGCAACGCGCTGCATTTGTCCACCGGACAACTGAGCAGGAAAGCGCTTAGCAAACGCCGAGAGACGGACGATCTCCAGCATCTCGCCCACCTGCCGCATCTGCTCATCTGCTGAA
Source organism: Pseudovibrio sp. Ad46 (assembly GCF_001623065.1). NCBI lineage: Bacteria > Pseudomonadati > Pseudomonadota > Alphaproteobacteria > Hyphomicrobiales > Stappiaceae > Pseudovibrio > Pseudovibrio sp. Ad46. Next base: position 312,566 of record NZ_LMCG01000046.1, read on the forward strand.
AGGCCGCGCACAGACAGACCAAAGGCTACGTTCTGTTCAACCGTCATATGTGGGAACAGGCCGAAGCGCTGAGAAACAAGGCCAACTTTTCGCTTCTGGACAGGCAGAGTGGTCACATCCCGCCCATTGAACCAGATGGAACCGGAGGTCGGCTGCTCCAAACCACAGACCATACGCAGGCTCGTGGTTTTACCGCAACCAGACGGGCCCAGCAGCACCAGAAACTCGCCGCACGCCACATCAAGATCAATGGCATCAACCGCAGGCGTTCCTGAGAACACTTTTGAGAGGTTTTTCAGCTGAACCTGCGTCACACGGCGCCTCTTCACTCATCTTGATCGGGACGTTTGCGTCCATCTGTTATTATTGTTGCTTTCAAGCTGCAGCGAAACCTGCGCAATAGCACAAGCCTACCCCATAAATCGGAGGAGGTCAGGTTTCTCCTGCCAGTTGAGTGATTTGCACCCTAAGCCAGTGCGTTACTAACGGTACAGTAAAACCGGCGTGAGTTTAACGTTATGAGGGCTACCATACAGGATATCAGCGACTTGCCCTCACCCAAAGCCGCTCAGTTCGCACAGATATGCCGTCAGCAAGCACACTGATCTCCACCGATGCTCCTATTCAACCCCTTATAGAGACAAGGGAATTTGAAAGACTGACGGTTTGCAAGCGACACAGAGAACTTGCTCAGGCATCAGCCTTTGCGAAGGCAAACCAGAACTGTTCTGCCACCGGTTTCGTCTGTGAATAGATTTTTCGGAAAGGCGCAGGAAAGTTTGCTTTGGCAAAAGCAATGTCTCCTTCCAGAAAATGCTTGCGATATATCCCCTCAACATCTTTGGAAAGGACCGCTGCTCGTTTGCCCTGCTTGCAATAATCAAGCGCGCTTTTGAGCAGTACATTGCGCAGCCCAGTGTCCTCAATAACGGAAAGCTGCGGAATAACAGATAGTCCAAGTTCATTCAGACCTGAGTTGGCCCGGTGACTGAGATCATCCGGCTCCAGCAGTTTCTTCTCGTAAAACTTGTTTATGAGATCAACATACTCAACCGGATGCTTCTCCATCGCCTCCTGAGGCAGATACGTGACAGAAATCCGCTCTAGTTGCTGTGCAACGCTTTGCCATGCAAACGAGGGGGTGACTGCCTTATTTGCAAATTCATGAAAGGTTTTGGGAGTGCCATGCCACGACAGGCAATGGAGAAAGAACGAGACCAGGAAATCGGTACGGTTTCGCACGGTGACCAGCGTTTTAACTTGCACACCTCGTCGCTGCAGTTCTTTCACGAGCTGAGAATAACGTTTGACGTTGGGATAGAACTGTTTATGGACGAACGCCTTTCCCATGAGCCTTTCGTGAGAAATTCGATAGGTGTCTGTCTCTGGCTTAATAATTGCTTCCTGAAAAAGGTCTGCCAGTTCCTCTGCTTTGGGCTTGATCATACGGTTTTCATAGAGTCGCATAAATGAGCTTGTTTTAAAGCTTGTACAATCATCAAACAAATCAGGGTGTTTAGAGTAGAGCTGCTTTTGCAGGGCAGTTGTACCGGTTTTATGCGCACCGATATGGATCAGAACCTTCTTCATCAGCACAGACCTTAAGGCGTATCCATGAAACGCGGGGTCGGATTTCAAAATGGATTACGCGACAGATTTTGAAACGAGCATCCGTTCAGCCTAACCACATTGGCCTGTACTGCTATTCCCGAATATTGGCCCCTTTAAAGAGAGAGGCCATGTTCATCAGTGAGCCCTCTCAATCCTGATTAGTGCGGACCTGCTTCGACGAGAAATTGCTGGAGCTGCAGGCTACGCACCGCAGTCTGGTCTCCCATGCAAACAGACATGGCGAGCGATGCGTTGCTGCCACCCTCATAAATCAGCGCATTCGCGGAACACGTGTCATCACGAAACTTGATCCAGTTGCGTTGCGCATTCTTCAGGCTGGCTTTCACATTGGTGCTGGCCACCTTCATAATCTCAGCATACGCAGTGTTGAGGCGCTGGTCCCAAACCATGTATTCCTGCACTGCGCAGAAAATCATGTGGCTGTTTTGGTACTGACTGCCGATACACTGCTCCATCACCTCTCCAAAGCAAGCCATAGCCGGATAGCCACCGCCCTTCTCTTCTACACACTTTGCGATAGTCGCGGCCTGTTCCTCCGTTGGCTCATCAGCAGCCTGAGCGAGAGAACAGAGTGAAAGAACCAACGAGAGCGAGAACAGAAACGTGCACATAAAACTCATAGAAACCTCAAAGTAATTTTCTCTATAAAAAGTGATAGGTGATCTACTATGAGAAATTACTAAACCAACTCTCTGAGAATAGCCTAGCCATTCTCCGCAATACCTCGCAGATTTCCCATCATAGTTACATGACAAACGCGTTTGGTTTGAAACATCACACAAGATCGAAGCGGGTCATTCAACTTGATGCACCTTTGCAGTCGGGCCTCAAATCTGGGCGAAACCAAGCCAATTACAGGAAGTGCTGATCGAAAGGCGCCATATTACGTTTTTGTGAGGGGCTGGGGAAAACGCACGTTGTGCGCATTTTGCGAGCACTGCTTCCCATTGGTTTGCCAACTAATAAATATTCAATTATTTCAGAGCCTTGCGAGAGTTCATAAAATTCAACCTCATAAGTTTGCTGTGATCACGCAACATCTCAAAAAACGCAATTATTGCGCAAATTTCTCGTCATAATTGAGCTAAGCATATTGAGTTATTGGCATAAGTGTCTTAAGTTATTTATTAAATCATTGAGGTGGCTAATTTGGTTGCCGGATCGATTTCAAGAATCCGCTAAAGCTCCCAAGGCACGCGAGCGATCCCTTGCTTCCCTTCTCGTCCAAACGGGGAAGCGAGAGATCTCGCATATTCTGATAGTCCGACAACTCCTGCTTAAAGACCTTTGCCGTGCATCACGACAACTGCGTTTAAGTGAGCCTCCTATTAATAACCGCGAGAGCTGAATCCGGAGGCTGTGATGGGCAGTTTTGAAATACTTCTACACCTTGCTGCCGGCATTTCCCTATTATTTTGGGCCACCAGAATGATCCGGACAGGCGTTGAGCGGGCAGTTGGTCAAAAATTCCAAGGTTGGATGCAGCAAGCTTCTAAAAACCGCTACACCAGCTTCACAACCGGCTTTTTAGTCTCCATCATCTTGCAGAGTGCAACGGCTACAGCCATTCTTGCGCGCGGGTTCATCAGCAAAGGCTCCATTACGCTGGCAGCTGGTCTTGCCATCATGCTTGGCGCAGACCTTGGTTCCACCATGGTCGTTCAGGTGCTCTCATTGGACCTCAGCTGGTTGCTACCGGTTTGTCTTGTTGTTGGTGGCGCCCTGTTCTCGCGCGGCAGCACACGCACCATGCGCCAGACGGGCCGCATCATCATTGGCGTGGGGCAGATGCTGATCGCATTGTCTTTCATCGGCATGGCCTCCGAGCCTCTGCGTGAAAGTGGGGCTCTGCCAGTCATCCTGAACCTGCTGATCGGTGACCCATTCGTTGCGATCATCACAGCAGCTGCTTTGAGCTGGCTGCTGCATTCATCTGTTGCAGTGGTGCTCATGATCATGACACTGGCAAGCACCGGCGTGCTGCCGATGGAAGGTGCTCTGCTCTTCATTTTAGGCGCAAACATCGGTTCCAGTATTATCCCTCTGGTCCTTACCATGAGCGATAGTGCAGATGTACGCCGTGTACCGCTTGGCAATATGATCTTCCGCGTGGCCGGTGTGTTGATCACATTGCTGCTGATGCGCTTTGATGTGTTCACCATCGACATGCTGGGCGATGATCCGGCACGTGCAATCGCTAACTTCCACAGTGGGTTCAACCTTGCTGTTGTTCTGCTGGGCATTCCAACCATTGGCATTGTCGCTCGCCTGACCAAACTCATTATCTCTGATAGCGCAGGCCAGTCTGACGAAGATGCTGTTATGGAGCGTCTCAGCCTGCTTGACCGCAAGTTGCTGGAAACCCCCGACCTCGCCTTTAACGCTGCTACCCGTGAAATGCTGCATATGAGCGAAAAGGTGGAAGCCATGCTGCGTGGTGTGATGGTGGTGTTCCGCGGCGATGATGCAAACACAGCCAGACGGTTGATGAAGATGGATGACGAGATCGACGATCTGCACCGCTCCATCAAAGAGTATCTGACTGATGTGACGACCAAATCCATGAGCGACGAGGACTATCAGAAGTATACAGAGCTGATGAATTATTGCGTTTGTCTGGAACAGATGGGGGATGTCGTCCAGCGCAACCTGTTGGTACTTGCAGAGAAAAAATCCGGCCTCAACAAGGAGTTTTCACAGGAAGGCTGGAAGGAAATCAAAGACCTCCACGCCGCAGTGCTGCAAAACCTGCAACTCTCTCTGCGAGTGCTCATCACTCGCGATGCTGAGCTTGCGAGGGATCTGGTTGCTCGCAAGGTTCTTGTGCGTGAACTGGAGTACAAGAGCCGCGATGCACACCTGCGCCGCCTGAGCCAGAACCGTCAATCCAGCCGGACAACAAGCTCCATTCATCTGGAAACCATCAGTGATCTGAAGTATCTGAATGCGCTTTTGACCACTGTCGCCTACCCGATTGTTGAGGGGGAAGGCGAACTACTGCGTAGCAGGCTCACCAACGAGCCACAGAAAAACCCGGTTAGCGCCGTACCAGTGGGCACATAAGCGCCTCTCCTAACTTTGAGGGAGGCACGGCCGAAGTCAGATTGATACTCTGATTTGAAACGCAAGCCAGTGTTTCCCCCGAGGTCAGGAGCTACAAGCATGTTTGACGAGGACTATGATGTAACCTTTTCACTCAAACGGCTTTGGATATTCCTCGCCGTTGGCATGGTCCTCTCATTTGGTGTTCTGCTTTTTTTTGGCGCTGAAATTTACCGCTTGAAACCGCCGATCCCGGACATGGTGGTCTCGGACAATGGCGATATCATCTACACAAAGGATGACATCGAAGAAGGCCAGAATGTTTGGCAGTCTTTAGGTGGCATGCAGCAGGGCAGCGTCTGGGGGCATGGCAGCTATGTAGCGCCGGATTGGTCCACCGACTGGCTGCACCGTGAAGCACTGGCTCTTCTGGATGTTTACCACCGCGATCGGGTTGGTTCCGGTTACACCCCACCAAGCGATGAGCAACGGGCCTTCCTTCAGGTCCTCATAGAAGACGAAATGCGGCGCAACCGCTACAACCCTGCCAACGAAACCATCACAATTTCAGACGACAGGGCAATTGCCGTCAGACAGGTGGAAGATCACTTCACAAGGCTGTTTTCGTCCTATGACAACATCGACGGGCAAAACCTTCGAGACGATTACGCCTTCCCTCCCAACATCCTGATCACACCCGACCAAGCTCAAAAACTCTCCGCCTTCTTCTTCTGGACCTCCTGGAGCTCCGTCACCAACCGGCCAGATGATACAATCTCCTACACCAGCAACTGGCCTCATGAACCACTGGTCGGCAATCAGCCCACCGGGGCTGCCTTCATCTGGACCATTGTCAGCATCCTTCTGCTGCTCGGCTGTGCAGGTGCGCTGTGCTTCTATTACGTGCGCCAGTATGACTTATGGCGCGAGCGCATTGTGCCGGAAGGCGGTGCAGCAACAAAGAACCCGCTGGCGAATGCCAAACTGACACCATCCATGCGCGCGACAGCCAAATACTTCTGGGTGGTTGTAGCCTTGATGGTTGTTCAGGTGGCTCTGGGAATTCTCACCGCTCACTACGCCGTTGAAGGGCAGGATCTCTATGGCATCCCGCTGGCGGAGTTCATCCCTTATTCCATCTCACGCACCTGGCATACTCAGCTGGCAGTGTTCTGGATCGCAACGGCCTGGCTGGGCACAGGCCTTTTCATGGCACCGTTGCTTTCCGGCAAAGACCCAGCCTATCAGACGCTTGGCGTCAATTTCCTTTGGCTCTGTCTCATCATTATTGTCGTAGGTTCATTTGCTGGCGAATGGCTCGGGGTCAATCAGTTCTTCTCCCGCACGATGAACTTCTGGTTCGGTCATCAGGGCTACGAATATGTTGATCTGGGGCGCTTCTGGCAGATCTTCCTCTTCATCGGCCTGCTGCTCTGGACCGGTCTGGTCCTGCGTGCTCTCTATCCCGCGTTGAAGGGCGGTCATAATCGCAGTCTCATTGCTCTCACACTACTGTCCGCTGTTGCCATTGGTTTGCTTTACGGCGCAGGCCTGCTTTGGGGCCAGAACACTCATATCAGCGTCATGGAATACTGGCGCTGGTGGGTGGTTCATTTGTGGGTTGAAGGCGTCTTTGAGGTGTTCGCGACAGCCATCATTGCACTCATTTTTGTGAATCTGAAACTGCTTCGCGCCTCAACCGCAGCTGTCGCCGTCATTTTCGCCACCATCATCTTTATGGCCGGCGGTGTGCTGGGCACATTCCACCACCTGTACTGGAGCGGTACTCCAATAGGCGTGCTCGCTCTTGGGGCAGTGTTCTCGGCGCTGGAGGTTGTTCCGCTATTGGTTATCGGCTTTGAGGCCTATCAGACCCACAAGCTGGAACAGAACACTCAATGGATCAACCACTACAAGTGGCCGCTTAACTTCTTCGCCTCGGTTCTGTTCTGGAATCTGGTTGGTGCCGGTTTGCTCGGCTTCTTCATCAATCCACCGCTGGCGCTTTATTACATGCAAGGGCTCAATTCCACTCCAGCCCACGGCCACGCCGCCATGTTTGGCGTGTATGGCCTGCTGGGTATTGGCCTCATGTTGTTCTGCCTGCGCTCCCTCATTCCAGACAATCGCTGGAGTGACAAGTGGCTGCAGCAAGCGTTCTGGGGGCTCAATATCGGCCTTGCCATGATGCTTGGGCTCTCGCTGATCCCGCAAGGGATTTACCAGGCCTACATCAGCTTTACTGAGAGTTACTGGCTCGCCCGTGCACCAGAAACGATCCATGGCCCGGTTATGACTGCATTGGTCTGGGCCCGCGTGCCCGGAGACATTGTCTTTAGCTGGGGTATCTTTTCAATCGTCATGTTCATGTATCGCGCTTACTTTGGCCAACCAGTAAATGAAAAAGAACAGACGGCAAAGGCTTAAGGCCTCAAACGCACTCTGATGCTGAGCAAGTGCTTATAAAGCCATAAAAAACAGGCCTCGCCTCATTAGTCGGCGAGGCCTGAAAACGTAGCGGCACACACCGTTTGTGGCGGAGCAGCAACACATACTCTCATTCATGTGTATAGCCATGTGCATTGCGTAAAAGTGTATCTACAACTAGAAAGAGCTATATATACTGGCTACGATTTTTAGTTTTATTTCCGTAAGGTACATTTCTTAGTTGCTTAGATTTCCGCTGTTCCATCATGAACTGACGCGGGTTCTGCGCATTTCAGGTCCTTTGATGCTGGCCATGTCCGGCAGAACTCTGATGATGATCGTAGACCGACTGTGTCTCGCCGCCTATTCCGAACAGACCCTCACGGCCTCTGGCCCGGCGGTCTTCATGGGCATGTCTGCAATCTCCTTCTTCTCCGGCGTCACCCAGATTGGCCGATCAGTCATTGCAGAAGCTTATGCCCGCAGCGGAATAGAAGCGGCACACAAGATGGGTGGCAGGCTGTTTGCCGTCGCAATCCTGTGCGTATTGGGCCTCATCCTCACACTGCCTTTACTGATGAACCTGTCGCAGTTCAGCTCCCGACCGGGTGAAATCATTGCACTGGAGAATATTTATCTCAGTTGGGCCATGTTGTTCGGGTCCATCATGATCCTTGACGGCGCAGCGAGTTGCTATTTTGGCGCTGTTGGAAACACACGCCTCATTTTTAAGGCCAGCATTGCAGGCCAGTTGGTGTCCATGCCCATGACCTATGTTCTGGTGTTCGGGCTCTATGGTTTTCCCGAGCTTGGCATGGCGGGTTCCGCCATCGGCACGGTGCTTGGGTCCCTCGCTGTGTTGGTTGTCTATCTCACTCAAACACCTCGCGCCCTGCGGGTTGCAGCGTTGAATGAGGCGAAGGCGTTGATCAGTAAATCACGGCGGGCTTTTGAGGTGATTGCGCTCTTCAAACGCGGAGTCCCTTTGGGCGCACACGACAGTACAGATGAGATTGGCAACACCGCCATTATCTGGGCTGTGTCCATGGTGGGGGCCACCGCACTGGCGGCCAACAACTTCAACGTCATTCTCAATTATGTCGGCATCATTCCGGTGATCGGCATTGCCAATGGCGCGACGATCCTGTCCTCCCAAGCCATTGGCCACAATCAGTTTGAGCGAATTCCCAAAATTGCCAGCGCCTCCCTGTTCGTGGCGTTTTCCTATGTGGCAGTCGTGACGGTGCTGTTGCAGAGCTTTGATCGGGAAATCACCTCTCTGTTCTCGCTTGGCAATTATGGGCAGGACATTTTCGAGCTGTCAGTCTCCGTCACCTCACACATCTGGTATTATGCGGTGGCTTTTGCTGTTTCCTTCATCGCCAGCGGTATGTTGCAGAGCTTTCACCAAAACACATATGTTTTCAAAACCCGCATCCTCACCATGTGGTTTGGCAGCGTCCCGGCCTCCTATCTGATTGCTTACAACTGGAGTATTGAGGAGGGTGCGCTTCAACTCATCTGGATCTCCCTAAGCACATTCGAGCTGGGGCTCGGCCTGCTGTTCATAGTCAAGATCTTTTCTTGCTTGAAAGAGCACAACCTGCCCGAGTCTGCATGGGAGACCGAAATTGAGAGAACCGAAGTGACTTGAACCGCAGATCTACGCGATCAGGGTCTCCACATAATCTGCGACGTCTCTGGCATCCACAGAGGCCTCGCGGACAAGCCAGTCGAAATGATCAGTGAGCGAGCTGACCCTTTCCGCTTCACGAAATGCCAGATAGCACTGCCCCACATAGACCACCGCCAAATTTGGTCCGAAGATGGTAATCGGCGCGCTGAAGACTTTGTGCGCATCAAAGAGAAACAGGCGCAAGCGGGGGAACATTTGGCGGCAGGTATCTGCCACAAATTTCAGCTGCTCAACCCGCGTTTCTTTATTCAGATGCGCATAATAGCCAATGCCTTGCGCGCAGGCTTGTATCTCATGAAGCGGGATGGCGATTTCATAATCAGACTGGCGCGAGCGCAGCCAGTCCAGCTGTCCGCTGATAGACCCAACCACCTCTTCGGGGTCCAACCCGCGAAATGAGGCATACTCCCACGCCAGCATACGGTCTGTCTTTAAAATGTCAGGCAGTGTGGCTGGCACATGGCGCACTTTCAGTCCGGTTGCTTCCTTGTGCCAGTTGAGGATTTGCTCATCAACGGAGGATCGCTCCGCCGGGCTCAAGGCCATTGCAGCTGCAATGATATCACCCGGACGTTCTGGCCTGTTGGTGAGCCCCAACAACCAATCCGCACTCACCCTGAGCGAGGCTGCCAGATCGGCCAGCAACTGGCTGTTGGGCAACCGCGGATTTTCATTGTTCAGTAACTGACCAACGGTAGAGCGGTCAACACCTGCATTGCGAGCCAGTTGGCTGCGCGTCACATCGGCCTCTGCCATCGCTTCAAACAACCTGTTTCGAAACAAAGTCGCTCTGTCGCGTTTGTCCATCAAAATCACCATTGCAGATTATAATCAACAAAATGAATTTATTGCAGCTAATTTACCAAATGTCCAATCTGCATTTTCTCCGGTAGCAACGAGAGTAGGAATTACATTCTTACCTGGACATCTTATATGGACACTGCATCACGCATTTTTACAAAATCAGTTACCTGGCAAGTCATGGGGCTTTTCTCTATGACGTTGATCGGATTTGTTTTTACGGGCTCCGTCACGCTCGGCGGCGGCATTGCTATCGTCAGCTCCATCCTCGGCTTCATCTTCTACTTCCTGCATGAGATGGTTTGGTCCAACATCCAGTGGGGCCGCAAAATCACCGAGACAAACGCACAGCAGGATACCCAGAACTGACTTCACTGGGCTGTCCTCACAGCTCTCCTCTTTCTCTCAGCACGTCAAAGACTTCCCGATACTCAGGAAATGCAAGGTCAGGCAGGCTGACAGCTTCCTCAAAACCCACCCACCGCAGTTCGGTATGCTCATCACCAAGGTTCTCTGTCTCACCCTACCATTGGGTCACAGTGAACAGGTGAAAGACAATTGTGTCTTGCGGATCGTCAGCTTGTGTTCTGAATTCGGTGATTTTTGCAAAGGCTTCTGCCTGAATGCCAGTTTCCTCTTTCAGTTCACGTAAAAGAGCCGCCTCCAGTTTCTCCCCGGCTTCAACATGACCGCCGGGGAAACTCCAGACATTCGGGAAATTCTGCCGTGTTGACGACCGGAACCCCATAAGAACACATTTGTTCTGCAGCAGCAGCCCATTCACAATGTCAGTCATTACCGGACTTACCCCCAAGGCGAATCTGAGCCACGAAGTGCCAGTTTAAAGAGGCACTCCGTGGTTGTTCAAATCAGATTTCTTTAAAGCGTGCCCCTTTAAAGCAACGCACAGGATTTCCGCGTTCCAGTTCGTGATGGAGTTGTCGCTGTGTTTTCCGCAGGCGGTCCTCCTCTGTCACAGAAAGACCCGCAAGTTTTTCCTGCAAGCGCTGCACAGCGAGTTGCTTGTTGCGGTGTTGCGAGCGTTCATCCCGAGCCACGACAGTGAGACCAGTCGGCACGTGGGTCGCACGCACCGCGCTTTCGGTCTTGTTTTGATGTTGGCCACCCGGCCCACCAACGCGCAACGTCTCAAACCGAAGCTCATCTGGTTTCAGCTCACCGCGTTCCTCTGAGAGGGGCGGCAATTCAAACACACCGATGAACCAGTTCTGCCGTTTGTGGTTGGGGCGAAACGGGCTCTGGCATGTCCACTTGATTGTGCCATGCCATGACTTGGCGAAGGCCTCGTTGCCGCTGCCTGAGAGCGTGACTTCAACAGACGCTACATCAGCAGACAAACCGGAAATCTCAGGATCACACACCATGGAAAGCCCAAGCTTTTTCGCCGCTTTTTCCATGGCATCAAGTGTGTACCGAATGGCGAGCCTGCATTCCGCAGGTCCGTCACCGGATGTTACCAGCAAGCGCAAAGATGCATTCCTTGTCATCGTTTGCCCCTTCGCTCATCCGTACCACGTGCCGTCTTGAACGTGACGACAGGTGTCATCACTCCAACACACGTGGCAAGCTGTGCTTCAACCAGTTGGCTCAGAACATCCTCAGAGTTTTTGTAGGCCTGCGGAGCTTCTTCCACGAGGAGCTGTTTATCCTCACAGACAACGCGCCCGCCATAAGACGTGCGCGCTAAAGCATTGCGAACAGACTTCTGCTTTGCGATACGCCCATGCATGGACGCGCGGTCATATTTGCGCCCTGCTCCATGTGCCAGTGAGGACAGTGCCTCCGGAATGTTGCCGGTTGGTTTCAGCAAAAAGCTCTTTGCATCGCGAGAGCCTGCCAGCGGGACCAGATCCACATCGGCTTTGGCTGCTCCTTTGCGGTGAAGGAATGCATCACCATAACGCTCTATGAGGTTATGGCTGCTGTCCACCACCAGCTCCACATCGCAGCGCAGAGCAGCCGCTGCCCTCTCCGCAATCACTTTGCGGTTCAGGCTTGCCCATCGCACAGCAAGGTCATGCCACTGGAGATAAGCGTGAGTGCGCTCGTCCCCAGTTGGCATCCCTTCCGGGCCAAGCGCTGCATATTCTTCAAAGATACTGGCTCCCAAGGAGCGGGAACCGGAATGCACGAAGAGCAGAACGTCGCCTTTTGCAATACCTGCTCTCGAGGCAAGATCCGGATCCGGCGTCTCAGCCAGAACCTGCACCTCGCAGAAATGATTGCCGCCACCGATTGTACCGATGGCATGGGGAGCCAGATCCTCTGGCAAACCAGCAGACCGCAGATGTGCTTGCCCCTCTTCCAGATCAGAATAATCCTGAAGCATACGCAAACGATCCGCCAGTTTTTGCGGTTTTAGTTTGTGAGCACTGAGGGAGGTGCGAAACACGGTCATGCCGCAGCCAATGTCATTGCCGATCATATGCGGATGCACGCGGTCAGACAGGATAGCGACACCGACCGGACCGGGGTGAAGGTCAGGAAACGCGGCGATCTGTTTAACGGCTTCAAGCTCAGCGAGTTTGTTAAGTTGGACTTCTGCATCCCCAAGGATCCAGGCGGAAGTCCCATAGAATTTATGGATTGGCGCAGGCGCACTGTCAGCGCGGGTCGCGCAATCCAAGCGTAAATTGCCCATAAGAATGGCCTATAGTTCTTGAAAGTATTTCCGAGCAATGGCTCGAAAGAAGATCCTAAAGGCCGCTAGCGCTGGCTCTGAGTAGGATCAGCGCCCTTTGAAGGGCGAAACGCGGAAAGACATGGTTCGCTCCAAACTGTGCTGCGCACCAATTGCTGCAGCTGAGGGCTGGGGAAATAGCAGAGGGAAGCCGCAACGTCAATGTGGCTATCCTCGTCAATCCGAGCACCGTGGCTGGACAACCACATCAGGACGTCTAGGGTACTTTGCAAACAAGGGGGACAGTCATGCGGGTTTTGGTCGTTGGAGGCACCGGTTTTCTAGGCGGCGCGATAACGGATGCGCTTGTCAGTGCAGGCCATCAGGTTGCTGTGCTGGTGCGCGGTAGTACCAAACGATCGTTACCAGAGGGCGTTGAAGCAATCACAGCTGATCGGTACGGTGATCTTAGCGTTTTGAAACACCACACGTTTGACTGGGTCTTTGACACCTGCGCCTTCTCACCTGATGCCGTGCGCAGCTTGCTTGGTGCGCTTGGAGACCAACTGCAGCGCTATGTGTTCATCTCCTCAATTTCAGCCTATGGCACATTTGCAAAACCGCACCTGAATGAACAAGACCCTGTGCCCACTGCGACTGAGGATGATCTGGCTATTGCTCAAGGCCTTTCACCTGCAGAGCGAAGTTCAGCGGCTTCTTACGGCGCGTCTTATGGTGCCCTCAAACGAGCATGTGAGCTTGCTGCGGAAGATGTTCTTGGCGAGCGAACAACCTCCTTGCGCGTGGGTCTGCTGGTTGGCGCTGGCGACTATACAGATCGGCTGACCTGGTGGGTCCGCCGTATTGACCAGGCCACACCGCAAGCCCCTGCGGTCCCAGCCCCTGCTCCGGTCTCAAGACAAGTGCAGATGATTGATGTGCGGGATGTGGCTGACTTCGCGCTGGTCTGTGCGCAGACCAAACGCGGAGGCATCTGGAATGTCACCAGCCCTCCGTTTCAACTCGGTGATCTTCTACAGGCAATTATATCAGAAGCGAACTCCTCTGCTCGCCTGCATTGGGTAGAGGAAGAGCATATCATTGATGCAGGCATTCAGCCGTGGACCGATCTGCCCGTCATGATGCCCTCCCTTCCAGGCTATGCACACTTCATGAACGTGGACACCACCCGTGCAGAGGCAGCCGGTTTAACCTGTCGCCCACTGAACGAAACACTCAGCCCGCTGCTGGCCTGGGACCGTACCCGGCGCGATACAGCTCTCAAATGCGGTTTGACAGCTGATCAGGAAGCAGCTCTGCTCAAGCAGCACACCACAAGCTGAGCGTCTACGCCTTGGCAGCAGCACCGAGCGCTTTGCGGTACATGGGCACCAGCATGGTTTTTGCCTTTGCCATGCGTGTGAACCAGCTGGCTTTTACTGTACCTATTGGTGGCACATCAGAAACACCGGTTTGACTGCCAAGGGTCACAACCATCATGTTATCGTTGGTTTTCGGCTTGTAGCTCTTCAGCTTGGCCTGCGGGTTCTTCAGAATTTGCAACACGTTATGGGCCACAGTTTTCACATGACCGCGCACATACAGCGCCTTCTTCACTTCATCAATCCCAGCGATGTCACCCAGCACAAAGACGCTGCTTTTGCCCTTCATCTGGAACGTGTCTTCAACCGCAATATAGCCGCGTGTATCAAGCAGATGAGCAAGATCCTGCTGCATGTAATCCGTGTTCGGCTTGCCGCCTACACACCATATAATCAGGTCGTAATCTACCACCTCGCCGCTAGAGAGCTTGGCTTGCCCGGCCTCAGCCTTCAGTGAGCTGGATGGCGCAGGTGAAAGCACGCGTTCGCCCAGCATAAACGTCACCCCGCGCTGCTGCAGCACTTTCACGGCATGGTTTGCCGTCTTGCGGGAGGTGCCTTTGAGGACTTCACCGCTGGATTCCACCAAGACAACAGATTTTTGCGGGAACCGCTCGGTAATCTCACCTGCCATCTCAACGCCAACCGGGCCACCGCCAACAAGCAAGATTTTCTGCGCAGCCTCAATCGCACTATGGGTCGACTTGAACGCGGCGTGTCGCTCCTTCGTTGAGCCAGAGGTCGGGCGGATCAGCTCTGAGGGAAACCGGCTACCAGTTGCCAGAATGGAGATATCAGCCTCCAACGTATGCTCAGCGCCATCAACACCGATGACGTGCCCGACTTCTCCGGTAAACCGCTCCAGCTTGCCGTGAATGAAGTCCACGCCCTTCAAAAACGAATGAAATGGCATAACCGCCTGATGCGCATAGTCTGGCTGCACCGCCACACGGGGCATGGCCATTGGCACCTCAAAATAATCAAGCGAGCTGACAAGCTTCACATTGGCATGCTTTGAAAGCTGGGTTGCAAGGGTCGCTCCGGCGATTCCACCGCCATAAATCACAACTGACTTGGACATGTCTTTACTCCGTTCTGTTGCGCTTTATATACTACAATGATTTAATAATTCAATATTATAAATATTACTTTTTTAAAGCAAACCTGATATGACGCCACCTGCAGATTTGAGGACGTGAATGAAATGAAAGACTTACCGGCAAGCATGCTTGTGCTTTTCCAGTTTCAGGAAATTTTGGGACGTATCCATAAATCCTACTCGGAATACGCTGATAAGCTCACACCGACAGAAACCAATATGCTGCTGCATCTGGGCGAACCCGTGCGCATGGGCAAGCTCGCAGACCTGTTGTTCTGCCTGCCATCCAACGTGACTGTGCTGGTTGATAAGTTCGAGAAACTCGGTTTGCTGCAGCGTCAACGTTCCGCAGAAGACCGCCGCGCCATTGAGGTCGCACTGACGAGCAAAGGTCAGACGCTCCGCACTCAGACCATCAAACACATTTCCAAGGTCATTGAAGAGCAATCCGGTCTTGAGCAGGAAGATTTTGAAAAGATCTTCGACGTACTGAAGCAGAAGTCTATGATTGACGGTTCTTGTGGAGCCTGCCCTTCAGGGGAGAGTTAAGGTTTACCCCGCTATCTCGTCCGCTTCACAAAACCATTCTGTCTGCGTCTCCTGAATGCCCAAGGTTGGGCCAATAAGAACAGGAGAACCAAATGAAGCTTTCACGAATGATTCTGAGCGCGTTTCTCGCCTCAACAATGGTAGTTTCTGGCGCGCAAGCGGCGGTCTACATTGGAGACAAACTAGCGACAGCGGAGCAACTGGCTTCTAAATCTTCCGACAGCGATAAAACCACGATCGCAGAAACGCTTTCCAATTCCGTTCAAGAGTCTATCACGAACGGCTACAACTCCATCGGCAACACAGACCTGGAGATCACCAAGGGCTGGCACAAAGGCGGCAATTTGCCATTCGACAGTACGTTTGAGCACGTCACGGTCCAAGTCTACAAAAATAATGAGTATGTCAAAACCTGCCATGCCTACTCTTTTCAAACTAAACTGGATGGTCCGTATCAGGCCAGTTGCGTAAAACCAAAGTAAGTTATCCATCTGACAGCGTGTCTCTATTCCTGCTGAGGTTTAGGGGCACGTCCCACAAGAATTACATCAATCAATACTTTTACCAATTGATCAAAAAACTTAATTTTGAAGTTTTATTCGCACCTGATAAATATTTTCACGCTAATACTTTTGCGAAAATCTAGTAAAATTTGCTCTGACCTACTTGCGCAATACATATTTTCAGGTTAGTTAGCCGACTTTAGCAGAACAATCTCATCAGGCTGTATTCAGCCTCGCAGTGCATGTAGTGCAACTACCGGCAAACGGTAGTGTTATTTCTACTTCTTGCTGTGAGCGCTGCTTTTGCACGCGCATACTTGCGCCCTGCTAAGATTTACTGTCTCAAAAAAGTTAATATACATCAGGATCTAGAACATGGCACAAACCCAAGTTATGGATGAGACTTCACGCGGCCAATCCCGCCTCATGGAGCCAGCCATCCTTCCCGTCTGGCTTAATCAACGTGCCATCTCCAACCGTGGTTACATTGGACTTTGGATCTCGATGGCGGTGATCATCGCAACCTTCCAGCTGGGTGCTGGCGGTGTAGCAGGTCTCCCTCTCCCAATCGTTATTGCAACAATCTTCTTTGCCAACCTGCTGCTTGGCATCGTCATGGCGATGACCGCCGACATCGGCACCGAGCACGGCATTTCCTTTGCAGTTTACCTCCGCGCCCCGTTTGGCACTGTGGGCACGCACATTCCCTCCATCACACGTGGTGTAGTCGCGGCCATCTGGTTCGGTATTCAAACCTACCTCGGTGCGCTGGCGCTAAACGGCATCTTCTCTTACCTCACCGGGTTCGATAACTGGGTGGTCTGGTACATCGGGTTTGCCGTGCTGCAGGTGGCCAACACCGCCATGGGCATTCGCGCTGTTGAGCGTCTTGCGAAAATCGCCGCTCCAGCCATCATGGCAATCTCTGTTTGGATGTACTTCACGCTTGATAACCTTGCCACAGCAAGCGGAAAAGACATCTGGTCCTTTGCTGGCGATGCAGAAATCTCCATCGTTGCCCTCTTCGTTGCCAACATGGCCTTTTGGTCCTCACTGGCGGTGGACATTCCAAACATCACCCGCTTCCTGCATGTTGAAGCGGGCACCAAGAGTTTCTTCAAGCGCAACAAGAATGTGTTTCTGGCGCAGTTCGTTGCCCTGCCAGTCGTACAGAGCTGGATCGCACTGATCGGTGCAGTGTCCTTCATCGCAGCTGGTGACTGGAACCCGATCACCGTTATTCAAGGTCAGGGCACTGGCATCACGCTGGTGGTTCTGCTGGTCATGGTGGTGCTGGCCCAATGGTCCACCAACACAAGCGCCAACCTCATCCCGGCAGCACTGACCTTCGTGAATGCAGGCGCTCCATGGATCACTTACGCCATGGGTCTGGTTCTGGCGGCCATTGTGGGTACGCTGGCGATGCCTTGGCTGATCCTTGATCACCTCTTCACATACCTTGGCCTTTACGGCGCCATGCTGGCAGCGCTGGGTGGCATCATGATCTGCGATTACTTTGTGATCCGCAAACGCCGCCTCAATGTCCCAGAGCTTTATGAGGAAGACGGCCAGTTCAAGTACATCGCAGGCTGCAACCCCGCTGGTCTGATTGCCTGGGCTGTCGGTGGTGCGCTGGCGATCTACGTGATCGACCTCTCCTACTTCGTCGGCTTCTTCTCCGCCTTTGCGCTCTACTGGGTGCTGATGAAGGCGTGGATCCTGCCAAAGTTCAAGCAGGATGAACTGGTGCATGCAGATGATGAGAAGTATCTGGCAACCAGCGTCAACCGCAACTGGGTGTATCTGGATGGTCAGGGCATGGTGAAAATGGATTGCGCCAGCATTCCGGACCACGCACTTTCTCGCGAAGATCTGTAGACTCTGCTGAAGCTTACAAATGAGAACCCCTTGCGCCTGCCCGCGTGAGGGGTTTTCTCTTTTGAGATTACCCGTTAATGTTCAGGGGTCATTTTCAAAAGTGCATGTTTTATGAATACACCCACACAACTTGCCATACCGTCCGTTTCCCTTCACGAAATCAGTGAGGCCGATGCGCTCGAAGTCCTGGAGTTTGAAAGCAGCAACAGCACTTTCTTTGAAAAGTGGGTACCCGCCCGCGGGCCCGAGCACTTTGAGGAGATATCGCTCCGACAGGTTATCAAAGACCTGATGGCTGATCCTGACCGGTTTTATCTGGTCCGCTCTGGCAATGGCGAGCTGGTGGGCCGCATCAACCTGCGCAAGTTGGACAAAGAGCCTCTGGACACTGTTGAGCTGGGCTACAGAGTTGGCGAAAATCATCTGGGCAAAGGCTATGCCAAAGCCGCTGTTCTTGCCGTTGTGGAGCAAATGCGAGCTGATGGCGCGATGAAGCATCTGGAGGCCTTTGCAGCAGACAACAACCCAGCCTCCTCCAACGTACTATTGGCCTGTGGCTTCCGCTGGGACAAAACAGGCACCAAAACCGTGCAACTTAACGGCAACCCATTGACGTTGCACCGCTTTGCTCTGACGCTCTGAGATTGGACTTATCCAGCCCGTAGTATCTCTGACCCGCGCAATTACAGACGATCTGAGCGCCAATCACGCCTACACTCCTCTTCCAATAAGAAAGAAAACGGAAGATGGATCCACTCGTCATACAGGGTTTTGGGCTGGCGGCCTATGCTGTCAACATAGTTGGCTTTTCCACCAGACATGATCAGCTGTTTCGCAGCCTGCTTTTTGTCAGCTGCTCCCTGTTCTGTATCCATTATGTGCTGATGGGCGCTTATGTTGCAGGGGCAAACCTTGGCATCAATGGTGTGCGATCCTTCGTTTCTCTGCGTTTTAAGGGCTACACATGGTTTAGCCTCTTTGCCGTCATCCAAACCATAATGAGTGTGATGGTGTATGAAGGGCTCATCGACCTATTACCATGGTCCGCCTCTCTCATGAGCGGCTTTGCGCTGTTTTGCCTGAGTGGAATCCAGATGCGCTTCGCCATGCTCATTTGCGCTCTTACATGGATGGTCAACGCCCTGATCGTGGGCTCCTGGGGCGGATCTCTGAACGATATCACCAACGCCACCCTGCTTGCTTTCACGATTTATCGTATGAAAACCGCAAATGAACGGGAGGCCCAAACCGCTTCACTCTGACATTCCATAGCACTCAATCTCACCCCACCAAAACAACCCCAAAAAACGCCGGATTTTCAGCGGCTTGGTCAAGGCCTATAAAGTTGATGATACATTATCTGGCAACAATGAAAGCAGGGTTGGAGAGCCGATGCCCGTTTACCTGACCGGCCTTGCGACAGCGGTGCCGCCCTATGAATTGCCTCAGACGCTGGTGTTGGATTACGCCCGCCGGATCCTCGGGCCAAAGTTCTCACAGTTTGAGCGCATGGCTGGCACCTTCCTGTCTGCTGGCGTGAAGAGACGTTATTCCTTCGCCCCGTTGGAGTGGTTTTTAGAGCCGCAAGACTGGAAATCCCGAAATGAAACCTATCTGCGCGGTGCAACGGATCTGTTTATTGTTGCCGCCCGCAAAGCGCTGATTAAAGCAGGTCTGCGCGCAGATGAAATCGACTGCGTGGTGACAGTGTCCTCAACCGGCATTGCAACACCAACGCTGGAAGCTCAGGCCTGGAAACAGATGGGCTTTCGCACTGACATACTGCGCGTACCCGTGTTTGGTCTTGGTTGTGCAGGCGGTGTCTCCGGCCTTTCCATCGCGCAGCAGATGGCGCAGGCGAAACCAGGCAGCAACGTGCTCGTTGTCGCGTTGGAGGGCTGCACGCTTTCCTTCCGCAGTGACCGGCTCACGAAAGCGGATATCATCGCCACGGTTCTGTTTGGCGACGGTGCAGCAGCAGCCTGCCTGTCCACCAGCAAGCCCGAGAGTTCAAAACAGTTGTTTGTACTGGGTACAGGTCATCAGGAGATGTGGCCGGACACACTCAACATTATGGGTTGGAACGTGGAAGAGCACGGCCTTGGCGTGGTGTTTGACCGTTCTATTCCCGATTTCGCAACCGAGCATTTTCGTGATGTCACCGAGCGCAGTTTGAATGCACTCACTATGGACATGGATGGTGTTGATCGTTTCGTTTGCCATCCGGGCGGCGCGAAAGTGGTTCAGGCGCTGGAAGGTGCGCTGGATCTGCCTGCCAATACATTGGATGTGGAGCGTGAAATCCTGCAGGAATTCGGCAACATGTCCGCCCCAACCGCCCTGTTTGTACTGGAGCGGGTTCTGGAGCGCTCCCCACAAGGCAACATGGTCCTGTGCGCGCTTGGCCCTGGCTTCACAGCTTCTTTCCAGCCAGTGTCCGTTGTTGCCAATGAGGCAAGTGGGCGCTGGGAGACCACCGGCTTCCAAAGACCAGAGGGGGTGATCAATGCCTGAGGCGTCCCTTCCTGCCGTACTCTTTCTGACGTTCATTGTCATTCAGCGCCTGTCTGAGCTTGTCATTGCCCGCAGCAACACAAGGCGATTGCTGGCTGATGGGGCCTATGAGGTTGGCGCCTCGCATTATCCACTGATCGTCAGCGTGCATGTGGCATGGATCATCGCACTCATTGTGCTGGGCTACGACAAACCAGTCTCCATGCCTTGGTTACTCGTCTTTGTGGTGCTGCAGGTGTTCCGCCTCTGGATATTGCTGAGCATGGGGCGCCGCTGGACCACCCGCATTATTGTGGCCAAAACCCCGCTGGTGACGAAGGGACCGTTTGCGTTTGTGCGTCATCCCAACTACTTGTTGGTGGCTCTGGAGATTTTCACCGCCCCTATGGTCCTCGGCCTGTTTCCAATCGCCTTCCTGTTCTCAGGTTTCAATGGCGCTCTTCTTGCCCTGCGAATTCGCGTGGAAGATGAGGCCCTTACGGAGTTGCGATAGAAAAGACCTTTGCACAATATGAAGTTATTGGCTTGAACCTGATAGTGGATAGTGATATATCACTGTCAAATTTAAGCTGTGGGCTACACAACAGGATTGCAGAGCCTGCCAGATAACTTCATGTGCCGAGGAAACGATGCTAACAGGTTGCCATCTCATTGCCGGAGAATGGGTCGATAACGCCCAGAAATTCCAGTCATCCCCGTTCTCGGGCCCTGCTAAAAGCTATGCATGCGGCACTAGCGAACTGGTTGATCGCGCCGTAAAGGCCGCCGAAGACGCCTTCATGACCTTCGGCTGGACCACCCGCGCAGAACGCGCCAAATTCCTGCGCTCGGTCGCCGACGAGATCGATGCACGCGGTGCAGAAATCACAGAAATCGGCTGCGCAGAAACCGGCCTGCCGGAAATGCGCCTCAACGGTGAGCGTGGCCGGACTGTTGGCCAGCTGCGTCTGTTTGCCGATCATATTGAGAAAGGCGAGTATCTGGACCTCACCCACGATGAAGCTCTGCCAGACCGTGCTCCTCTACCGCGTTCTGACCTGCGTTTGAGCCAGCGTCCGGTTGGTCCGATTGCCGTGTTCGGCGCCTCCAACTTCCCGCTGGCGTTCTCCACCGCAGGCGGCGACACCGCCTCTGCGCTGGCAGCTGGGTGTCCGGTGGTTGTGAAGGGGCATGAAGCTCACCCAGGTACTGCTGAGATCGTGGCACAAGCCATTGATGCGGCGATCAAATCCTGCGACATGCATCCTGGTGTATTCTCACTGGTGCAGGGCGGCAGTCGTGAGGTTGGTACGGCGCTGGTGCAGCATCCACTTATCAAAGCCGTTGGCTTCACTGGTTCCCTTGGCGGTGGTCGTGCACTGTTTGATCTGTGCGCCTCCCGCCCTGAGCCGATCCCGTTCTTCGGCGAGCTGGGCTCCATCAATCCAAACTTCATCTACCCGAACGCGCTGGCCAACCGCGGCGACGCGATTGCGGCGGGTTGGGCTGGTTCCCTGTGCATGGGCGCTGGCCAGTTCTGCACCAATCCGGGCGTGGTTTTGTTGGTGGAAGGCGCTGAGACGGATGCTTTTATCGCCAAAGCTCAGGAAGCTTTGGCCGCTGCTGGAGAGCAACCAATGCTGACAGATGGCATTGCAGCGGCTTACCGTTCCGGCGCTGAGAAAATCGCTGGCGAAGTGGGTGTTGACGAGCTGGTGGGCACGGCCTGTGCTACGCGCGGTGCCAAGCCGTATATGTTCGTGACAGACGCTGAAAACTGGCTTGCAAACAAAGAGTTGCAGGAAGAAGTGTTCGGTCCGCTCGGTATCATCGTTAAGCTGAAGAACATCGAGCAGATGCAGGATGTGGCGCGCGCCATTGAAGGTCAGCTGACCTGCACCATCCACATTGATGCAGCAGATCATGCAGAAGCCCGCAAGCTGATGCCATTGCTGGAGCGCAAGGCAGGCCGTGTGCTGGCCAATGGGTTCCCGACTGGCGTGGAAGTGTGTGATGCCATGGTTCACGGCGGACCTTACCCAGCCTCCACAAACTTCGGCGCAACGTCAGTCGGCACCATGGCGATCCGCCGCTTCCTGCGTCCAGTTTGTTATCAGGATATGCCGCTTGAGCTGGTTCCGGGTTTTGAAATGGAAGAAATGGCGTAAGCCAGCCTCCCTATAGGCTAAAAAAGCAAACGTACTCCTGAAAACCGGAGCCACTTTTCGGGAGTACGCGATAACAGCAAAAGCCCTGAGCACATCCGCTCAGGGCTTTTCTTTGTTTACGTCAATCTGATCGATCAAGCGCGTCTCTCGAGGAGGTATCAAGTCCTCGGGAGACGCCCCAAAAGTTCTTAAGCGGCCAGATTGCGCAGGCTTTCACCATCAAACACATGGCATTTATCAAGCGCCATGTTGAAGCTCAGCGTTTCCCCAGCATGCACTGTGCGCGGATTATACATGATGGACTGAACCGGAGAGCCTGCCAGCTCCGTAAACAAAGTTGCCTCTGAGCCCAGATCTTCTGAAAGCAACACAGGCAGCTGCAATTGCGCGATTTCGCCCGCTGTTGGCAACGCATTGCCTTCTGGCGATATATCCTCTGGCCGCACACCCAGCTTCACTGCTTTGCCTGCTTCCAATGTGTTACGCAGGCGCGCCGGAGCGCTCAGCTCGCTGCCATCGCCCAGTTTCAGCACAGGGTTACCATTGCTGCTGGCGACATGCGCGTCGATCAGGTTCATCGGCGGAGAACCAATGAAGGTCGCCACAAAGGTGTTGTTCGGCTTTTCAAAGACCTCGCGCGGGCTGCCCACTTGTTCAATGATGCCATCACGCATGATCACGATGCGGTCCGCCAATGTCATGGCTTCCACCTGATCGTGGGTGACGTAGATGATGGTGTTGCCCACGCGCTGGTGCAGTTTCTTGATCTCAATGCGCATCTGGGTGCGCAGCTTGGCATCCAGATTGGAGAGCGGCTCATCAAAGAGATACACATCCGGATGGCGAACAATCGCACGGCCCATGGCAACACGCTGGCGCTGACCACCAGAAAGCTGCCCCGGTTTGCGCTTCAGGTAGGGTTCCAGCCCCAAAATAGCCGCCGCATCTGCCACACGCGTTTCGATCTCACTTGGTGATACGCCTGCAATCTTGAGCGAGAACCCAAGGTTTTTGGCAACAGTCATATGCGGGTAAAGCGCATAGTCCTGAAACACCATGGAGATGTTGCGCTGGCGCGGTGGCATGTCATTTACCACACGATCACCAATCACCAACTCCCCGCCAGAAATCGTTTCAAGGCCCGCGATCATCCGCAGTGTCGTGGATTTTCCGCAGCCGGACGGGCCAACGAAAACAACAAATTCCTTGTCTTTGATCTCCAGATCAATGCCATGAATGACCTTGGTTGGACCATAAGACTTCTCGAGATTCTTCAGAGTAACTTGTGCCATACTTTCCCCCTCAGGCGTCTTTCAGTTCCAGCCAGACCGGCAGATGGTCAGAGCCCTTCGCCTCTTCATCAACCCGCATGCCCGTAATGCGATGCCGCAGAGAGGCGCTCACAAACAGGTGGTCAATGCGGCGGGTATCAAAGTGAGCGGTCTTGCCGCTTGTCTCTTCATTGCCCAGCCATACCCACGGGTCGACAAAACCATCGAGCGTTTGCACACGGCCACCTTCTTCTGATGGCGGACCAGTGAACACCTCATAGACAGGCGTGCCCGGCCCGTTGTTCATGTCACCCAGCAAAATGCAGTCGGTTGGCATGGTTGGCTGAGGTTCGTCATTGAGCCAATGGGCGTCGATACCCGGCCCACCACACCATGCCCCGCCCTCTGATGGAGCTATCCTGATGCGATCTCTCACAAACTTCGCCTGTACCAGTGCAAAGTCCGGCGACCAGTAAAACAGGTGGGTGTTGTAAACACGCAGTGGCCCACCCGGTGCGTCGATGACGGCCTCCAGAAGAGCGGCCTGAATGGCGTGACGGGTGATGGAGCCCATCTTGGGCAGAGGATAGGTGCGGGTAGAAATGATCGGGTATTTAGAAAGGATCATTTCCCCATGCTGACGGCGACGGTTGACCAGCTTGCCGTTTTCATCGTGAAACGAGGCGTCCATATCAAGCCCCGGACCGTAGACCCAGCGATATCCACCCAGCAGATCTGCCAGTTCAGCAGCCTGATCCACATTGCCATTTCGTTTCCAGAAGCGGTCAACTTCCTGCAGGCCGATAATGTCGGCCCCTTCAAGTTCTCCTGCAATTCTTGCCAGATCGACTTTACCGTCGATACCGGTACCGTATTGAATGTTGTAGCTAACTATCTTCATGGGTTTTTCCGGAGGCTTTCCGAGCAACTCCTAAGGAGCCGCGCAGCTTGAGCGCGCAATTGACGCGAATATTGCGGGGGTGGTCAGGTGCTGTTCCATCCAGCCGGCTCAACACGATTTCCGTCAGATGACGGGCAATCTGCTCAATGGGCTGTTCAATGGCAGTGATGCCCGGAGGGATCAATCGGAACATGTCCGGGTCATCAAAGGTGACAAGATCAATATCTTTGCCCACCTGTTTGCCGTTGCTGGACAAGCAATCCAAACCACCAATGGTCATCAGGTAATTGGAGAAGAACACAGCACTTGGTGGATTTTCCATACCAAGGAACCTGTCCATGGCAGTGTATCCATCCAGCTGGCCCCAATTGCCAACGTAAACCAACTCCTCATCAACACTCAGGCCAGCTTGCTCATGGGCTTTTCTGTAGCCCTGCAACCGGTTTTGCCCTGTGCTTCCATTCAGGTCCCCTGTCACCACACCAATGCGGGTGTGGCCAAAGTCAATCATGCGGCTCACTGCGTCTTGCGCAGCTGCCTCATCATTCACCAGCACCTTATCCGTTTCCACGCCCGGCACATCGTTGTTGAAGATGATGACCGGTTGTTCTCCGCTCAACAGCTCCTGCACCTTCTCCGTCACCTCGTGGGTGCCGGACAAGATGATGGCATCGATGCGCCGCGAGGACGCTGATTCCAGCGCCTCGTTGATGGCATCCGCTTCATCGGAATGGTGAAAGGTTACAATGGAATACCCACGAGCACGCAGAGAACGCACCAGTTGGGTCAAAATCCCCGAGTTGAACTCGTCAAACTTGGGAACCAGATACCCGACTGTGTTGGTGCGCTCTGTTTTCATGGCGCGGGCAAGTGTATTGGCCCGGTATCCCAGATCGGCAATCGCTTGTTCGATCCGGGTCCGGTTGTCCTTCCTGATGCGTTGATCGTTCAGATAACGCGAGACTGTGCCGACAGCGACGCCTGCGGAATCTGCTACATCGAGGATGGTTGGTTTTTTCACTGCACTGCCCTTTATTCCGCAGCCACTGCGTCATCTGCCTGTGAGATGACGGCGGCCCCATGGATATGAAGGCTAGGAAAGACGATGTGCAGCTTTTTGTCGAGGCTGTCATACTGCCATGGCAGTGTTTTACCCGAATAAGCGCAGGTTACATCGGCAGGCTCCTCGTCCATTCGCACCCACGCCTTGGCTTCTTTCAACTCCGGCGCATCCTCGATGATCTCAACCGCACGGGTCTGACCATCATTATACGGCACACCACTGCCACGCAGTTGGGTTGGCGCATAAAGCACGTGCAGCACCTGCCGTTGCTCATCTGCCTGTTTCATCAAAGACATGCGGGTCGCCGATGGCAACTCGGTGCCAATCAGTTGACTTGGCATAAGACGGTTGATGAGCCCGCGCACCAGATACTTGTAAAGCGTCTGACCCGTTGCGCCATAAAGGCGGAACAGCGGGTATGCCACATATGCCACATTGCCCTTTTGCATGATCGCCGGACCGATTGGCTCTGCGTCCGGATCTTCCGGCGTGTGAAGGTGTGAGCAGAACTTGTCCCATGTGCGGTTGAAATAGGATGGACGAACATCAGCCAGCACATCACCATCTGTTGCGCGTAAGAGTGCCCCCTTCTCGTACATAACAACAGAAGCATCGACCAGATCCTCGTCCAGCTTTCCCCGACAGGACAGATAGCTCGGGTCGTACTCCATTGGTGTGTCAGACAGTTCTGCTCCGATGTCGAGGAGGTATCGCTTGCCCTCAACATCAAGGCCGGACTCGCCAGTCGCCAGAATGGCACCACCCGCGTCCGCAAACGCTTTCAGGCGAGCCGCAAGATCATCACTCAGGCGAATGCTGTCCGGTAAAATAATCAGCTTGTACTCATCAAAGCTGCTGGACGAGGAGATGAGATCAAACGGGATCTGCATTTCCAGCAACATACGGGCAGAGGCGGAATCGCTCGGCTCGCTGCGGTGCCCAAGATGGCTGCCAAGCTGGGAGACCTGCGCCTCGACAGAAAGGATCGCCACTTCGCGCTGATAGGTCGCGTTGCTGGCATACGGTTCCAGCGCTTTGACGCGGGAATAAGCCGGGCGGATCAGATCGTAGGTGGCAAAGTCCATATGCCCGTTCGGGTGTAACTGGTCGCCGATAGAACAGCGCGCACCCAGAGACACCATCAGACAGCACTCATAGGACAATGCATCAGCGCGCTTGAAACCGCCGAACTCACCCCAGTGCGTATGAAACCGTCCCGTCATACCAAGGAACGGCAGGTTCAATGTATCAGCGTACCGTGCTGAGACGGGAAAATGGTCATAACCCCAGCCACCGGTCGGCAGGCTCTCCAGCTCCAGATGACCGTAATATTGGTAGCGCTCATCCTGCCCTTTGTAGATGTGGCCAGAGTTGAAGAAAATTCGTGTATCCGGGAACTCGCCGTTGACCGCTTGCGAAAACCTTTCAAAAAACCGCAAAAGAACGCGTTTATCGTTGCTCTTGCGATCATCCGCCTTCAGCGGGTCCAAACCCTCTGATTTCATTGAGGAAAGGCAGGCGTTACAGGTACATTCCCAGGAGGCGAGGATGTCCATAAACAACGCAGGCGGATTATAACGAGCGCAAACTTCCAGAGCGATGTCGATCTGTCGCTGGATTGCACCTTCATGGTTCAGACAGATGGTGTGCCAGGTGGGCGTAAGTTGGTTCATCGCGGACGGCTCTGTGCCCGGATAATTGGCAGCTGTGTTTTGCGACTGCATCACACGCCATTCCGGGTGCTCACGCGCTGTCAGCTCATCCCATTGAACTGTCAGGTAAATCGGGGTCGCAATGTCGGCAGCATGACAGGCTGTGATCATATCCCCCAACAGGTCCGGGTTTTGCAGTTCCGGATGCGGCTTGCCCACATTGGTGGGGTAATAACTCCAGCCGTGATGACAGCGGGCGAACAGCGTGACGGAGTCCACCTCGCCATGCTTCAGTGTTTCAACAAACTGCGCCGGATCAAACTTGGACCCAATCCCCGGAATATGTTCGGAACTATGAAAATCCAGATGAATCTGGCGGTATCGGAAGTCTTTTACTTCTTTTTTATGGCACATGATTTAGCCCTTGGAACCACTGTTATTTTTGCCGTCAGCGGAGAAATACTTCTGGAAGAACAAGAAGATAGCGAGTGGAAGGATGGAGGTAATAATGGTCGCAACAGCGCGCTGATCCCAGTTGGGTTCATAGGCGCCAGAGATCGTGGAGAGCATCACCGGCAGCGTTGCATTTTCCCGCAGGAACAACATCGGTAGCAGAAGCGAGTTCCACGTCCACATAAACTGCAGAATGCCAACTGCTGCCATCGCCGTAATCGTGTTTGGTAACACGATAAAAAAGTAGGTCCGCAAATGCCCGCACCCATCCACCTGCGCCGCATCAATCAGCGACCGCGGGAAGTTGGAGAGGAAGTTTTTGACCAGCAAAACAGCCCAGGCAAACGACAGCCCAACGAACGGAATGACCACAGACCAGTAGGTATCAATGAGCCCAGTCTCTCGCCACAGCTTGAAGAGTGGGATGATAACCACCTGATTTGGAACAACAAATGCGTTCACAAGGATGAGCAGCAAGATCCGGCGAAACGGGAACTTGAGGTAGTGAAACGCATAGGCCGCAGCTGGTGCAAACAGAACTGGAAGGACGGTTGCAAAGCTGGCAACAGCCAGAGAGTTGAGAAACGCACGGCCAATCGGGTAGTTGACCCAAACTTCACGCCAGGCATCCAGCGTGAACGTAAACGGCTCGATCGTCCACCACCCGCTGGTGATTTCCCCTTCTGGGCGAATGGACATGGCGATGATGCCAACCAGCGGAATAATCCAGACAAGCGCCACGGACCCCAGCACATATACAGGCCATTTTGGAGTTTGAGTGATCATTTGCTCTCCGATGCCTTGTCCAGAATGAGTGGGATGGAACAGACGATAACCGCGAGCAGAAGCACCACCGTACTTGCAGCGCCATAGCCCTGCTTAAAGTAGATAACGGACTCCTGATACATAAAGTAACCCACTGTTTCCGTTGCTCTAATCGGACCTCCAGCTGTTAGAATATGGATCATATCAAATGCTTTGAGGCTGTTGAGCAGGTTGATGAAAATCGCAATACGCACACCGGGAAGGCTAAGAGGCGCCATGATGTACCGCAGGATCTGGAAGTGAGAGGCACCATCCATATGAGCGGCTTCAAGCTGGCTTTTAGGGATCGCCTGAATAGCCGCGTAGCAGGTGAGCAATGGCAGACCAGCTTGCGTCCAGACATAGGCAGCAACAACGCCCCAGATTGCGGTAGATGGTTCACCCAACCATGGCGAGGCCCAGCCTTCCAGCCCAACAAGGCGCAGAATGCCGTTGAGGAGACCAAAGTCCGGTTGCAAAATACCCAGCCACATCAATCCACTAGCCGTCTCTGAAATGCCATAGGCTGCAAAGATTGCCACACGGAACGGCGCGGTCTGCTTGGGAGCCAGACCGGAAATCAACGCGACACTCCAGCCAATAGCAACGGAGATGCCCGTACACGCCAACGTCCAGGTGAGTGTCACACGCAAGGCATTCCAAAAATTCGCATCACTGAACAGCTTGGTATAGTTAGAAAAACCCGCAGGCTTGGGCTGGCTCAATCCGGTCCAGTCCAGAAAACTCACACGGATCGTCTCAAAAAGCGGATAGAGCACGCCGATGCTGAAGAAGATCAATGTTGGCGCTAACAGAGCAAATGCAATCCAGTCAGCGCGGCGCAGGTTACCTCCGAAGAGCCGGGTGGCGAGGCCCGCAAAGGGCCCCGCCTGGGTCTGGGAGGTTAAGATAGACCCATGTTGAACACTCATTGATAAAGCTCACTCGCTTTTGCTTCGAGTGCTGCTGTGACACTATCAATGCTCGCATCGCTTGGGTCGCGAAGGAACTTTTGCAAGCTAATACGGAATTCACCACTCAACTCAGCTGGCAAAAGGTCATCAAGAACAAAGAAAACATCGACGAGCGGCAAAATCTGAGCGTATTTGCGCACAATCGGATCATAGGACGAGGGATCCACATTTGCACTCGGGGTTGCAAGGTTCTGCGCCGCGATAATTGCAGAGCCTTCCTTGCTCAGAACGAAGTCGATAAACAGTTCTGCCCCTTCCGGGTTCTTCGCTTGCTTCATCACAAGGAAGTTCTTGCCATCAACACTCATCGCATTGCCGTATTCCGGCTTGATCACCGGAAACTGCATGTATGAGTAGTCTTTGATTGGCGTCAGCCCATACTCATTCTTGGCGCGCTGGTTTGCCCAGGAGCCAATCAGCATGAAGCCTGCTTTTTTGTTTTTCAACACGGCATCCGCAGCATCTGTCCAATGAGAGCTAAGCATCGCGCCGGGCTCAGCACAGCAGTCAGCTTCCAGCATGTCACGCAGATTGCGGAAGGTTTCCTTCACCCGGTCATCGGTCCAGGCCACCTTGTGTTCAGACAGCTCTTTCGCAAATGCAGGGCCAGCCGTGCGCAAAAGTGCGTTTTCAAACCATTCAGTCTGCGCCCAGCTTCTCGCACCGATGGAAACAGGCAACATGCCGATTTCTTTCAGGGCACTGAAGGAACTCAGGAAGTCTTTCCACTGAGTAGGCTCACCAGCGATGCCCGCCTTTGCCAGCGTATCTGGACGGTACCAGACGCCGGAACGGTTGCCCGCGATGAAGTAAGCGCCATAGGTTTTTCCGTCATGCTTCGCCAGATTACGCCAGCTGTCATTCAGCGCTTGAGACCAGCCATACTGCTCCCATGCAGCATCAATTGGGCTGATCAGGTCGGCGGCAACCAGTTCCTTCTCAAAGGAAGGCCATGTGTTGAGCAGCAGATCAAACTCTTCTCCAGACAACATCGCTGAACGAATGCCAGACCGCGGATCATCCCCACCTGCTGCCGGGTTGATGTCCTTGATCTCATAATCCGGATATTTAGCTGTGAAACCCTCTTCGAGTGCGATGATCAGATCACGCTCTGAACCACCCAACCAGTTGAAGATCACTAGCTCTTTTTCAGCTGCAAATGCGGTCCCCCCCGCAAATGTCATGGCGGCAATCGCAAGGGCGGATGCCGAATTCAATATTTTCATAACAAGCTCCCAAATATGAAACGTTGTCAACTTAGTTAGATTTCATGAGAGTTGTCTAGAAAAATTTACGTATTTTTGATGAGAGGTTAATGCTTGCTACGTCGAATTAGCAATTTTTATAAGGCGTTATTGCCATTTGTGATGATCAAAATTTCTCATACATAAATTTTGGATAAATGTACTTTTCGACTAATCAGCCGCAGAATCTGACTCGTATTCTTGATGATATTAGCAACTTAAATCAGCTCTAATTAGAAAGGTTTCAACTTTTATTTTGCTGAAAAAACACCATCCGCACCTAAAATAAGATGCTCCAATTACAGCCTTTTGGGCTGACGATCAGCTCAGTAATGATGAAAAGAAGATTGAATATAGACAGGCCTGAAACATCGCTATTTTCACATGAGCCACGGCAATTTACCTTGGCAAAGTGTACTGCCACTGCCTGAAAGCTTTGAGAGGTGGAAGGCCCGTCTTCAGGCTGACAACCACGATGGCAAGCCCCCACTCACCAACGTTTTTACGCGCCCAACTCAACCTGAAAACGGACCTAAACGGAAGCATCGCCTCCTTTATCTGAAACAACCGGGAAACCCTGATCTCCAAAAAGCCGAAGCCGATCCAGCTGCAGGATCCACACCCTTTGCATAAAAACAGGCGATAAAAGGCACACCTGCTCCTTACGAGGTGAATGACATCCTGCTGTCAGCTTCATCAGACAAGCTGCCCGGTTGCTGGCTATCACCCTACTGCCACTGAGGATTTAGCCAATCCACGGATCATGGGTGCCGCAGTTTGAAGGGTCAGGATTGTTAGCAGGTAAATCAGTAAAGGCTCATGGCCCTGCCATTATCGTCACGTAGTTTTCAGGAGATGAATTACCTCCCTCAGATCGCGTTGATTGCGCCGATCCGGTTCTATGGTCTGATGCCTCCACCCAACCCAGGTCCAGAGATACTGCGGCGCAGCCCTCTTTAAAACTCGTTGGTGACGTTTTGGAGTGAAACATGGAAAATCCGACAGATCAAAACACAGCAACCACCCATGACAGTCGCTACGGAACTCAGCCAGGATATATGGTTGGGTTCGGAAATGATTTTGAGACCGAGGCTTTAAAAGGCGCACTGCCTCAGGGACGCAATTCTCCGCAACGCGTTGAATACGGATTATATGCTGAGCAGCTCTCCGGTTCGCCCTTTACCGCCCCTCATGCAACGCTCGAACGATCCTGGCTTTACCGCATTCGCCCATCGGTTAAGCACTTGGACCGTTTGCAGAAAGTCAATCATCCTTACTGGATGACCGCACCCAACAAAGTCCCGGATGTTGTTTCACTCGGCCAGTACCGGTGGGATCCAGCACCTTTCCCTGAGGACCAAATCCTCACTTTCATTGACGGCATCCGCACCATGACAACAGCCGGAGATGTGGGCCTACAAATGGGCATGGCCGCGCATGTGTATCTCGCCAATACAGACATGGAGGACGAGTACTTCTACAGCGCCGATGGAGAACTGCTGGTTGTGCCTCAGA
Source organism: Pseudovibrio sp. Ad46 (assembly GCF_001623065.1). Lineage (NCBI taxonomy): Bacteria > Pseudomonadati > Pseudomonadota > Alphaproteobacteria > Hyphomicrobiales > Stappiaceae > Pseudovibrio > Pseudovibrio sp. Ad46. Next base: position 344,754 of record NZ_LMCG01000046.1, read on the forward strand.
TCGGGCGATTAAAGATCGCAACCGAATTTGGCGTGATTGATCTTGAACCGCTTGAAATCTGTATTTTGCCACGTGGTATGGTGTTTAAAGTGAGCTTGCCTGACGGCCAAGCCAGAGGTTTCATCTGCGAGAATTATGGTGCCAAATTTACCCTTCCCAACCGTGGACCAATCGGCGCCAATTGCCTTGCAAACCCAAGAGATTTCAAGACACCAGTCGCGCAGTTTGAAGACATTGAACGCCCATGTCATGTAACTATAAAGTGGTGCGGCGAGTTCCACCGAACGACTATTGATCATTCACCGCTGGACGTGGTCGCATGGCACGGCAACTACGCCCCCTATAAATATGACTTACGCCACTTCGCTCCTGTAGGTGCCATCAGTTTTGACCACCCGGATCCATCAATCTTCACCGTCCTTACAGCTCCCACAGCGGAAGAAGGTACGGCCAACATCGACTTCGTGATTTTCCCACCTCGCTGGCTGCCGCAGGAAGACACCTTTCGCCCGCCCTGGTACCACAAGAACATCATGTCAGAGCTGATGGGCAATATTTACGGGCAGTACGACGCTAAACCACATGGCTTTGTTCCCGGGGGCATCAGCCTCCACAATTGCATGCTGCCCCATGGCCCGGATCACGAAGCTTTTGAGCAAGCTTCTCACAACAGCTGGGACCCAGTGAAGCTGAAAGACACCATGAGTTTTATGTTCGAAACTCGCTTTCCGCAGCAACTCACTGAGTTTGCAGGCAAGGAAGCTCCGCTACAGGACGATTATGTGGATTGCTGGTCTGGCTTAGAGCGCAAGTTTGATGGCACAGCTGGCTTAAAATAGCGTTTTTTCATGAGCTCTGTCGGTTTTTCAGGATTTACACTAAAAAATGACAAGTATTCACAGAGCTTATTTATTGCGCTATATTTCGTGATAGTTTTTCACGGAGATAGTGCATGAATAAGCCTTTTTCACAGGCTGTAACAGTTTTTCACGAAAGCTGGCTTCCTGTGCCCGCAACTCCGGCGGGCTATTCAGCACTTATTGATGCATACGATTTGAGAGTGCCGATCCCGCACACTCTATGCGCCATTGGCGATCGCCACAAGATCATAGAGCAGGACGGCTGGCGGATCTTCACACCTCGTCACGCACCAGAACCAACATTACTGGGTCACCTCACTTTTGCCTTGAAAAACGAAGGGCTGGACCTCGCAGTATTGAAGCGCCTGTTCCTTGCATGCGGGCCTGAGCCTGTTGAGGAGTTGGTAAGATCTCGCCCGACGGGCCGTTATACAAGACGCATCTGGTTTCTCTATGAATGGCTTTTGGGTGAGCTGCTGGACTTGCCAGATGTTGAAACTGGCGCATATGTGGATGCGCTTGATACAACAAAGCAATTTGGCGGCAGCACAGTACCTTCTCCACGTCACCGCGTGCGCAACAACCTGCCCGGCACACCGCAATTTTGCCCTCTCATCTTTCGCAATAAAGATTTGGAGGGCTTTCAGCAGGCTAAACTGCAAGAAAAAGCCATGGATGCGGCGGCATCCGTCCCTAAAGATCTGCTCGCCCGCACTGCGGCCTTCCTGCTTTTGAAGGACAGCAAATCCAGCTTTGCCATTGAAGGCGAGCGCCCTGCCCATGACCGTATCCAGCGTTGGGGCCGCGCCATTGCTGACGCCGGAAAAACACCACTGAGTATTGAGGAGTTTCTCCGCCTGCAACGCGTTGTGATCGGCGATGACCGCTTCGTACATATGGGCTTACGAGAGGAAGGTGGCTTCGTTGGTATGCATGACCGCGAGACCCGCATGCCAGTGCCAGACCATATCAGTGCCAAACCGGAAGACTTGAGAAGTCTGATGAAAGGCATGATCGACTTTGCACAGGACTACGCCAAGCATCTGGACCCGGTTCTCGCCGCTGCTGTTCTCGCCTTCGGTTTCGTTTATGTGCATCCATTTGAGGATGGCAACGGAAGGTTGCACCGCTACCTGATCCACCACGCACTGGCACAACGCGGCTTCAACCCACCCGGCGTTGTCTTCCCGGTATCTTCGGTTATTTTGGAGCGGATCGATACTTACAGACAGGTGCTGGAGGACTACTCCTCCCGCCTTCTTGGCAAGATTGACTGGCAACCTACAGCGCATGGCAACCTGACCGTGACGAACGAAACAGCCGACTTCTACCGATTCTTTGACGCCACCGCCCACGCAGAATTCCTCTACGCCTGTGTAAAACGTACGGTTGAACACGACTTACCGGAGGAAGCGCGCTTCTTGCAGAACCATGACCACTTTCAACGCGAACTAAACCAAGTCGTAGACATGCCTACCCGCCTTGCAGATTTACTCTTCCGATTCCTGAATCAAAATAACGGAAAACTCTCACACCGAGCCAAGGACAAAGAATTCGCAGCGCTTACAGATGAAGAAACGAAGAGAATTGAAGATATTTATGAAAGATGTTTTGCGTAATAATTTGAACATACTTCCAAAAAATCTAAATAAAGTCAAAAATTTTAGCAACTCAAACTACACAACATACAAGCGCAACAACCTTAAACCTATGACGCTTCATTGAAACGCTCAATGAACAGTAAATATAAAGTACAAATAAACTACATCTAAGAAACCAAAACACTAAAGATCCAAGCAACGACAATTTACAAAACGACAGCACAGAGGTAACAATTCTCACTCTTACATTAACTCCTCCAAAAATATCTGTTGAAGCATTTTTTTTTGAAAGTACATTCCTCTCTAAGTTATATATGGAACTTTAAGTTTAGATACAAACATCACACTTCTGGATGTTGTTCCCTAATTTGAGTGAGTTTTGCTGCGTGTTGGAAATTGTTGGCCTATCTGTTCGTGTTCCTGGAGCTTCAAGCAAGGAAGAGTTGTGGAATCTGCTGTGTTCAAAGCGGAATAGCATCTCCGAAATCCCTGCTGATCGCTGGTCACACTTTAGATATCTGCATCCGCGCATTTCAGAACCCGGCAAAGCGTATACTTTTAAAGCAGGTGTCCTAGATAATTTGTGGGACTTTGATCCTACAGCTTTTGGCATTTCGCCCCGAGAAGCAGAACAAATGGATCCTCAGCAGCGTATTTTGCTGCAGCTCACTTGGGAAGCTATTGAAGACGCAGGCATTTCGCCAGATACAATAGCTGGTGATCATGTGGGCGTCTATGTTGGGGCATCTGCGCTTGATTATGCCAACGAAAGCCTGTTCGACCCTAATGTAGCAACCGGTCATTTTATGACTGGCAATACGCTTTCTATTATTTCAAACCGCCTCTCTTATATATTCGACCTTAAAGGCCCAAGTTTTACTGTCGATACTGCTTGCTCGTCTTCTCTAGTTGCACTCCACGAAGCCTATCGTGCGTTGAACTCTGGAAGAATTGACTGTGCCATTGTCGCAGGTGTCAACGTGCTTGCCAGCCCTTTTCCTTTCGTAGGTTTCGCGCAGGCAACTATGCTGTCTCCTGATGGGCAATGCAAAGCTTTCGATGCGGGTGGCAATGGCTATGTACGCTCAGAAGGTGGTGTTGTACTTGTCATCAAACGAAAAGACGCACCGCGCTGGAAAGGTCAACGCTCCCACGCAGATATTGTTGCCGTCGATGTAAATTCAGATGGTCGTACCGTGGGCATGTCGCTTCCATCGGATGTCGAGCAGGCAAATCTTCTCGACCGTGTTTACAAGGCACATGGAATCGACCCTAATCAGCTTGCATTTGTCGAAGCTCATGGCACTGGGACCCGTGTTGGAGATCCTGCAGAAGCGGTATCGATTGGTCGCACTATTGCGCAGAAGCGACGCGCACCGCTTCCGATCGGCTCAGTTAAAACCAATGTAGGCCACCTGGAACCAGCTTCAGGGCTGGTGGGACTGGCAAAGTCTGTACTGGCACTTCAGAACAATCATTTCCCGGCAAGTCTCCACTTTAACGAACCAAACCCAGACATCGACTTCGACGCGCTCAACATACATGTCGCGAGCGAAGGTGTTGAGCTACCACGTAGTGAGAGCCCGAGATATGCCGGAGTGAACTCGTTTGGCTTTGGCGGAACGAACGCGCACGTCATTCTCAAAGATCCGGAAATCAAGACAGATAATGTCGAGCAACTCACTCAGCCAAAAACCGTAAGCTCATTGTTTTTATCAGCACCGACAAAGGAAGCACTGGTTGAGCTTGCAGGTGGTTATGCGCGTGATGGAGTTCTGACAGAGCAAAGCAACCAGAAGATTTGTGCGGCGGCCTTTCATCGCAAACGGATTTTTCCGGAAAAAGCAGTGTTTTCTAGTTCCGATGTTGAGATTCTTAAGGCTACCTTGTCTGACTTTGCATCCGGTCAGAAGAATGCAAACGTCATTTACTCCAATAAAGCGACAAGCCCAGGCAAGTGCGCCTTCGCGTTTTCTGGCAACGGAGCACAGTGGGCTGGCATGGGCCGCGACGCCTATGTTTCCAACCAGACCTTCAAGTTTGCTTTTGAGAAGGTTGATGAGCTCTTCACAAATCTTTCTGGCTGGTCCCTAAAAACCGAACTCTTCAGTGAGACACTTGAAGATGCTTTGAAAAAGACGAGCATTGCGCAGCCATTGTTGTTTGCAGTCCAGGTTGCTCTTTGTCAGGCGCTTGAGGACTACGCATTAAAACCAGATATGGTTCTGGGTCACAGTATTGGCGAAGTTGCAGCAGCACATGTCGCAGGCGCCCTCACGCTGGATGCTGCTGTAGCGTTGGTCTATCATCGTTCAGCAGAACAGGAAGTCGTCGCGGGCCACGGAACCATGGCAGCGCTCGTCCTCCCTGCTGATGAGGCTCTTCAACTCATCTCCAAAAGTGGATTTGAATCCCTTGAAGTTGCCGCGGAGAACAGTCCGAAATCCGTCAGCTTATCTGGTACAAAAGAAGACATAGACGGGTTTGCGAAGTTTGCACGGGCCAACCATGTCGCCTTTAGAAAAGTCGCGCTGAATTACCCCTTCCACAGCCAGCTAATTGAGCCCGTTGAACATCCATTCCGTAATGCAGTCGGGACTGTGACTGCCAAGTCTGCGCAGGTGCCATTTATCTCGACCGTTTCTGGGGCAGTCTCAGATGGCAAGGACCTCAATGCGGACTATTGGTGGCGGAACCTTCGCAAGCCAGTATTGTTCTCCAAGGCCGTTGCAACTGCTCTTGATCTTGGCGCTGAAACGATTATCGAGATTGGCCCAAAACCGATCCTGCAAAGTTATCTACGCCAGGTCGCTGCTGAAAAAGGCGGGAAAGGATCTGTACTTTCCAGCCTTTCGAACGAGCAACTTGGTGGAACAGACCCAATTATCAATCTCGTCGCCCGTGCTTTTGTTGCAGGCATCAATGTTGATACGGATAAACTCTTCGGTAAGAACCCGGATGAACCCGTTAATCTGCTCCCCCTCCCTTGGCAAAATAAAAGCTTCCGCTTTGAAAACAGCGGTGAGGCCAATATGGGCATATTTAGGGGTGGAGATCATCCGCTTTTAGGTTGGCGCCCTAACGCCACCTATAACGTCTGGACCACTCATCTAGACCGCTTCACGGTTCCATTTCTAGAAGATCACGTCATTAACGGACAAATGATTTTCCCTGGGGCTGGCTATGTTGAAATGGCTCTTGCTGCCGGTTCCGCTCTTTATGGAAGTGTCGCTGTAGAACTGCGATCTATGGATATTTTGCAGGCGCTCGTATTGAGCGACGAATATCTGACCGAAGTTCAAACCGAAATCTCCGAGGAAACAGGGACTGTTAAAATTTCCAGCCGCATGCGCCTGAGCGGAGATGACTGGACGCTGCATGCCGTCGGCAGGGTTGCAAAACTGGAGACCCCTGCACCAAACATTCAACTCAACTTTGAAGCGGCCCAACTCATCAATACAGGTGAGGAGATTTACAAAGCGGCACTCACATACGGACTTGAATTTGGGCCACGTTTCCAACGCACCCAAAATGTCTCTCAGGTAGATGAGGGTACATTCATCGTCCACCTGTCTGCACTTGAACATGACGAGCAGGTTTCTTCCTTTGGCATTCATCCTGCTGAACTTGATGGATGTTTCCATGGCTTGCTCTCGCTGTTCAGGGAGACAACATCCCAGAACAGTCGCCCAAAAGCGTATGTTCCAATTTTCTTTGATAAGGTTCGCCAGTATCAATCAGGCGCGTCCCCAGCCTATGTTCGCATTCAGGTCAAACGTGCTTCTGAACTCTCTATTTTAGCAGACTTCCAGATTTTCGATGAAGATGACAACGTCATTATCGCGATTTCCGGAGGCCGCTTCCGTGCAACTGAACTGGGCCGCAAAGACAACCCGTCTGACCTGATCTATCGCGTCGAAGCAGAGCTGCAGCGAAACCCAGCGACCACAGTTGCAAAACTCAACCATAACTTCCCGGCAATTGAAGACTACGTTGCTGAAAAGTTCCGTACTGTTGAAGATGAAGCTGAGCGTGAAGCTTATCTGCTACTAAATGCGGCGGCACAACGAACAGCCTTTGATATTATCTCAAAGTTTGCGGATGGCGAACAGACTGTTTCGGTTGAGGACTTACCAAATAATCATCGTCGGTATTTCGTCACTCTTTTGACGATCCTTCAGGAAGCTGGAGCAGCGACGGAATGCGGGGTAAATCGCTTTGAATTGAATAGCGATTTTGAGCTTCCTGATTTCGATCTTCTGGTTGAGAGTGTGCTGGAAGAAAGCCCGCAAGACATCGCCGCTGCAACCATTCTTGCAACCACACGCAAATTCGTTCTCGATAGCCTTGATCTTGATAGTTTTGAGGGCAATGATTTTGAGCATTCCAGTGCGATGCTCGAGCAATACTGGTACTCCTCTCCGGAAGCACAAATACGCAGCCAAAGCATCTCTGAATGGCTCAGAGCCGCGCTTGCAACCTGGGACACAGACACACCGCTTCATGTACTGGATCTAAGCGGTTCAGGGCTGAATCTGGCAAAAGATATTCAGCAGATACTCCCTAGCCAAGTAACAAAAGTTTCGATCGCTGACAGCAATCACAAAAGCGCCGCGCGTTTGTCTGCCAGTGTTTTGGATGAACCTAACATCACTGTATTTGATACGAGCAATCTGGATAGTAATCACACTTGGGATGCTGCGTTAGAACAGGGACCATTCGATGTAATTGTATCATCAGGTCTTCTTCACGAAGCATGTCAGAGCGAAGCAAACCTTTTCGAAAAGCTCGGGCAATCACTGACAGAAGGCGGACAGTTCCTTGCGATCGAACCGCTTTCAGATGTCTTCCATGATGTAGCCTTTGGTCTGTCTGAAGATTGGTTTGCCAGCTCAATTTCCGACGAGTATCCAGTCGGTCCGCTGAAAACAAGCAATGACTGGCTGAATCAGTTTACCTCAACATCATTTAATGCTCCGATCGCAATTGAGGCACTCAAAGAAGGAGCGTCAATTGTTCTGCTGAATGCGACTGCAAAACCTGTAGACGTAAGTCAGCAGCTTGATCCAAAGGCCGATTTGCCTGAGAGCAAGGCCATGGTCATTCTGGCAGGTAACTCAAAGCTGGAGCAGGAAATTGCGAAGGCTATGCAGAGTGATGAGAGATTAGTAGCCTGTAATATCAAGCTTCTGGATGCAGATAGTGGGCAGTTCGACCTAAATGAAGCCAGCGGTTGGAAGTCCGCGCTTGCTGGTTCTGCTTTCCTTGATGCTGAACTCAAAACCATCATCCATCTGTATGGTCTGGCAGAGGCCGGTGATGCCCCTGTAGACCAAGTCATGAAGCGCTGTGCAACTTGTGTTGGCCTCGTAAAGGCTTATCCAGGTTTAGCCGGTCAACTCGCACTTGTTGCTCCAGGTGGCAGCGGTCATAACGCTGAACTCGAAGCTCCCGCACAAAGTGCCGCCTGGACGTTTGCACGGGTTCTTGGCAATGAGGCTCCGGAACTGACACCTCTTACCCTTGATGTTTGCATTGAAAAAGGTGCCGAAGGCATTGCCTTCGACATATTGGAGGCCGTTCTATATCAGAATATGGAGAATGAACTCCATCAGCCGCAAAAAAGCCGAGTAGTTTCACGTGTTAAATCCGGGTTTGGTCAATCCACCTGGAAACCTGCAGAGAATGTTGAACTAAACTTCTCAGAGGCAGGTTCTCTCAACCATCTGAACTGGCGTGGACAGCAACGTACTGAGCCATCTGAGGACCATGTTGAGATTAAAGTCGCCGCGACTGGTTTGAACTTCCGTGATGTTATGTGGACTTTGGGCATGCTTCCAGAAGAAGCACTTGAGGACGGTTATGGCGGGCCTAATCTTGGCTTGGAAATTTCAGGTACTGTTACACGTACTGGTGAGAATGCTGGCGACCTGTCCGTTGGTGACAAAGTAGTTGCGTTTACGTCTGGTGGATACTCTTCCTATGTCACCTGTCCTAAATTTGCGGTGGCGAAACTGGACCAAAGTCAGGATCTTGTCTCTGCTGCGACTTATCCAGTTGCATTCCTGACTGCTTATTACTCGCTCATCCATCTTGGTGAACTCAAAGAAGATCAATGGGTTCTCATTCACGGTGGCGCAGGCGGCGTTGGTCTTGCAGCACTACAAATTGCAAAGCATGTGGGCGCTAAGGTCATTGCCACCGCTGGGTCTGAAGAAAAACGAGAGATCCTTCGTCTGCTCGGTGCCGATCATATTCTTGATTCTCGCAGTTTGCAGTTCCCTGACAAGGTCATGGAACTTACTGATGGAAAAGGCGTACATTCAGTCTTGAACTCGCTTGCAGGCGAAGCGATGGAAGCAAGCATCAATATTGTACGCCCGTTTGGCCGGTTCCTTGAGCTTGGCAAACGAGACTATTACGCAAACACCAAGATCGGTTTGCGCCCGTTCCGTCGCAATGTCTCTTACTTTGGGATCGATCTGGATCAGATCCTGCTGCATGATAGTGATCTGGCACGCAAGCTCATTGAAGATGTCTTTGAGCTGATCAAAGACGGTACTTTCACGCCATTGCCTCACCGCGTGTTTGAGGGTCGCAATGTTCAGGATGCCTTCCGGCTCATGCAACGGTCCGGGCACATCGGCAAGATCCTGATCACGCCACCAAAACCTGAAGAAGTTAAAGTTCCGCAAGAGCGTACCTCTCTCAAATTTGCTCAGGATGGTCATCATGTGGTGATCGGCGGTCTTGGTGGCTTTGGCTTGGAAATCTGCCGCTGGTTGGCTGATAATGGCGCACGGCGTATTACACTCACAAGCCGGTCTGCAAAGGTGAGCGAGCAACACGAAAAACTGTTTGAGACCTTGGCGGAAAAAGGCGTAACTGTCTCCGCGGTGAGCTGCGATGTCACAGATAGAACAGCTGTTCACGGCTTGCTGAGCGAACTGCGCCAGTCCGCACCACTCAAGAGCATCACCCATGCTGCGATGGTGTTGGATGATGGCATTATCCAACAGCTGGACGAGAAGCGGTTCCGCAAGGTGCTTGAGCCAAAAATTCAAGGTGCAAGTCTGCTGGATGAGCTGACACGTCAGGACGAGTTGGACCAGTTTATCCTGTTCTCCTCTGCAACCACCCTGATCGGGAACCCTGGCCAGTCTCATTACGTCGCTGCCAACGGATATCTCGAAGGACTTGCAAGAGCCCGCCGTAAAGCTGGCAAACCTGCAATTGCTGTCGGCTGGGGTGCCATCGGCGATGTGGGCTTCCTTGCCAGAAATGCTGAGGTTTCCGACAAGCTTTCCAGGCATCTGGGTGAAGCAACCATTAAGGCTCGTGAGGGTCTGGATATTCTCAAGCTTGCCATGGAGCAGGATGATGGGTCCGCACCAGGTGCAGTGGTTCATATTGGCCGTTTTGCATGGGCAGCAGCTCATCAATCTTTATCATTGTTGAGCAAGCCGCTCTTCCGCGAAATCGTTGGCCGCAGCGATACGGATGGAGACAGCGACAGTGCGACCGATATTCTGTCTCTCATTGAAGGCAAGTCGGATACAGAGGCCAAAGAGATTGTCGCTCATATTCTTGCCGGTGAAATTGGCCGCATCCTGCGCCTACCAGCAGAGGACATTTCTCATCAACGCCCACTTGCGGAGTTTGGAATGGACTCCTTGATGGGGCTTGAACTGAGAATGGGAATTCAGAAACGCTTCAATCTGGAGATTCCGCTGGTATCTATTTCGGGCGGAACGTGTTTGGATGACTTTGCTGCGCAGATCCTACAGAAGCTTCGCAAACGCGAAGGTGGAGAGGCTTCTGCTGAGGATGGCTCTCACAACGTTCTGGCCAGCCAACACCTTTCCGATGATCTGGATGACGCTCAAAAATCAACTGTGCGCGAAATCCTAGATACTCATCAGGACAAAACAGCAAGACTTTTGAACTAATGGCCAAATCAGACAAGAAAAAACTAAGCAAAGACGACCGGTTGAATGCTTTGAGCGCTGTCAGGCGCTCGAAGTCTGCGCTTCCAAAGCAGAAGGCTGCCAAACCTCAAGCTGATAAAGCAATAGCTCCGAAATTTGCTGACCTTCCGGGGTTTAAGGAAATTCGTCTTCAGAAAGCAGCGGCGGATCTGTTGCAGATCAACAATCCCTTTTTCCGTGCGCATGACGCACGCGCAGGGGCAACGACACTGATTGACGGAGAAACTTACCTTAATTTCTCCTCCTACGATTATCTCGGATTGAATGGGCATGAAAAGGTCCAGGAAGCTGCCAAAACAGCCGTCGACCACTATGGCATTTCAGCCAGTGCCAGCCGGGTTGTTGCTGGCGAGCGTGTAATCCATACCGAGCTTGAAAAGCTCATTGCTCGGATGCACGGCGTTCAAAGTTCTGTTGCTTTTGTCAGTGGCCATGCAACAAACGTCACCAGCATTGGCCAGTTGATGCAGCCGGATGATCTGATCATTCATGACAGCTACATTCACAACAGCATCGTCACAGGCGCAAAGCTTTCTGGTGCTGTTCGGCAATCCTTCCCCCATAACAATTTCGAGGCACTGGAAAACATTCTGGAGCTGCGCGCCCATAAACACCCGCGTACACTGATCGTGGTTGAAGGCGTTTATTCAATGGACGGGGACTACCCGGATCTTCCACGTCTGATTGAGATTAAAAAGAAATACGGTGCCTGGCTCATGGTCGATGAGGCACACTCCATCGGCATTCTCGGAGAGACAGGCCGCGGCCTCGCCGAGCACTTTAAGGTTGACCCGAGAGATGTTGATATCTGGATGGGCACGTTCTCCAAAACATTAGCTGGGTGCGGCGGTTACATCGCTGGCTGCAGTGATTTGGTTGACTATCTCAAACTCACAGCCTCAGGTTTCGTGTTCAGTGTCGGCATTGCCCCACCAATCGCAGCAGCGGTTTGTGAAGCCATTCGCCTCCTCGAAGCAGAGCCTCACCGGGTACAGGCAGCTCAATCAAACGGGCAATATTTCCTTGAGAAGGCTCAGACTGCAGGTCTTGATACTGGTGTCAGCCAAGGCTGTGCAGTTGTTCCGATCATGATGGGCGATTCATTAAAGGCGACTGTTTTGGCTGCGCGTTTACTCGATCGCGGGCTCAATGTATTGCCAATTATCTATCCGGCAGTTCCAGAAAAATCAGCTCGTCTGCGCTTCTTCATCACGTCAGAACATACTGAAGAGCAATTAGATCTGGCGATCGAACTGGTGAACGAAGAAATAGCGAATTACGATAGTAATCCTATTTCAATTCAACAGGTTATGTCTGCTTAATTAGTGATATGAAATTAAATCAGCGCTGATAATTAAAGCGCTGATTTGCCAATCTGCGCAGTTTCCAGGGCAGCAGCTTTCCGATACGAATACTCAGCGCCAGTTGCCATGGGAACGCGTAAAACGCCTTTTTCCGTGCAATCGCTTTCATTATTGAAGAAGCAGCTTCCTCTGCCGTGTATTCATAAGGCCGCCAGCTTTTAAATTGATCGGCCATCGGCGTCAGAATATATCCCGGACAAATCACAGATACCGACACCCCCCACTTATAAAGGTGGTCCCGCATCGCTTCACCATACGCGATCACGCCAGCTTTTGAGGCCCCATAGGCAGGCCCATCGGATATCGGCTGCATTCCTGCCAACGAGCTGATCAACGCAATTCGACCGCTTTTACGCTGCTGCATAAATGGTGCTACCGCTGTCAAAACATTGACAGCTCCCCCTAAGTTAGTCGCAATCTGAGCATGTGCTGTCTCAGCCGTCTCGACAGCGCCATCAACCTCATGTGACCCTGTGATACCTGCATTAGAGATGACCAAGTCGAGAGGCATGTGCCGCTCTAACTCTTCAACCCAGTTTTGAAGAGCCACCGCATCACAAACATCAAGCGCTTTCCAGAACACAATGCCCCCTGCTCGCTCAACCTCACGCACAGTCTCAAACAGCCGCTCCTCATTTCTCCCAGTCAAGCAAAGAGTTACGCCTTCACCTGCATAAGAAATAGCCAAAGCCCTCCCCAACCCGGAGCTGGCACCTGTGATGAGAATCGATCTCGGAGAAAACATAATAAAGGGGCTCCAAACAACGCGTATTTCATATGTTTTGGCAAACAGATAGTTAACGTGCAACCTAGATTCTCCAGACTTCATCAGAAGTCCAACTTTCTCCAAAGAAAACAACAGGTAGTTGCGCTCGCTTCCATTACTAAATTTGAATTCTATCTCAATTTGAGATATTAATCTCTTCATTCAAGCTGGATGTTTTTGACAGGTGTATTTTGATCCGGCGGTAAAGTGGATAGACGTTTTATGAATTTATTTTCCAATTCGACTGAGGTGCGGTCAGCTCAAGTAACTTCAGGTTTCATAAAATCCATTGCCGTCATTGTTCCAGTCTTGGGCGTTTTGTCCGGCTGCGCTGCGCTACCTTCAGCTGGTCCAGTGTCTTCAGAGATCCAGGCAGCCTCTTCTGATCGACGCACGGAACCCTTTGACTATCATCTCATTGATCTTGATGATTCGGTTGTATCAGTACTTTCAGCCTATCACCCGAATGGCTTGTCAAAAGTCTTCACAGGCGGAAAGTGGGCGCCAAAGCATATCGTTGGCGTTGGTGACACTGTTTCAGTCGTCGTTTGGGAGCAGGGCAACGACCGTTTATTCACACCGAATGGACAAGCTGGCGGTGTCGAGCTTGGCCCATTCATGGTCAACCAAAGCGGTGCAATCACCATTCCGTATGTGGGGAAGGTAAATGCGCGTGGAAAATCTGTCGAGCGGCTTCAAGAAGCGCTCCAGGTTGCGCTTGATCGCAAAGCTACTAACCCACAGGTTATTGTTACATTAAAGCAAAATGCTAGCAGTTTGGTCACAGTGAATGGTGCGGTTAAGAAACCAGGTCAATATCCCTTGGATCTAAGCGGCAAGCGTTTGCTCGACGTTGTCGCAAACGCAGGCGGTAACGCATCTCCTGCCACTGAGAGCTATGTGTCGATTTCGCGCAACGGACGTCAAGCAAAGCAACTGCTCAGCACTGTTTTCCAGACGACAGACGAAAATGTCTATGTTCGACCAGGAGATAGAATTTTCGTTACACATGATCCCCAAACCTTTACAGCTTTTGGGGCCGTGCCTAAGGTAGGCGAGCACCCGATTCAAGCATCCAATGTTTCACTCGTCGAAGCATTAGGCCGTATCGGTGGTTTAGATCAGAATGCAGCAAATTCTCAGGGTCTCTTTGTTTTCCGCTATGAAGATCCACAAGTTATCTCACAGTTGAGGTCTGAGTACCTTGGAACGAGCTCGGGCAAGGTTCCTGTGATTTATCGTTTGAACATGAGAGATGCACGATCCTACTTCAAAGGGCAGCTTTTTTCTCTTCGGGATAAAGACGTTGTTTATGTTTCAAACGCATATGGTGCTGAATTAAGTAAGTTTATTAAGATATTAAGTGGAACGTTAGCTATTGGGAAAACAGCAAGTTCATTTTAAGTGCAAGGGCATTGAAACAGATATGATATCTTAAATTTGTATCAAGTAGGAAACACCCTTCTCAATTCAGATTACCGTGGTATGATTCGCTCGGTTGCTAATATTAATTCTGATAAGTAAAGCAGGCGCATGCCAGACGACAACCTGCACGTTTTAAAAGGTGAAGACTCAACATGGAAAAAGGGACAACTGCAAAAGTGGCCGCAATTCGTCCTGTATCGACGAGTGTTTCAGATGATAAGACGAGCAAGCAGGAACAAAAATTAACTAAAGTAAAATCTGCTGCATCTCGTACTAAAGGTAAATCTTTATCTAAGAAAGTTGCGTCGGTTGTTCCTCTGCCAATAGATACACCCAATCCGCTGAAGCTAGTTGAAACTGATAATTTGTTCAACTTTCGGGGACTAAGGCCGCAGCATTTACGTCGCAAATTACTAGCAGTTTCTTTTGCACTAATGGTTATTTTGCCCACCATATTAGGCGCAACTTACTTTTTGTTGATTGCGTCTGATAGATACTCTTCCACCATTGGCTTTTCTGTTCGTGGAATGGACGGCACCTCTGCCGGAGGCGATTTTCTTGGCGCACTCACCGGACTTGCTAGCGTTGGTACAACAACTACTGATTCATTTATCTTGATGGACTATTTGCAAGGCAGAGAGGTTGTCGAACGTCTTAATAGAGATCTTGGTGTAATTGATCATTTTGGTGAAGAAAATGTAGATTTCATCTATCAGCTAGGCGCTGATATTTCAATAGAGGAATTAGTAGCTTATTGGCAGGGAATGATTTCGACCAGTTTTAATAATACATCTAGCATTATTGAAGTAGAAGTACAGGCATTTACTCCGGAGATGGCCGAAGATATTGCTACTCATGTCCTAACTTATGGATCAGAGTTAGTGAATACGCTTTCTCAAAACGCTAGAAAAGATGCAGTCAGGTTTGCCGAAGAAGAAGTTCATCGCTCCGAGTTACGGCTAAAGATTATTCGCATGAGAATGAAGGATTTTCGCAGCGCAGAAAGCTCTATCGATCCAACAAAGAATGCGGAAGTACAAATAGAACTAATCGCAGGTCTAGAAAAACAATTATTAGATACTAGATCGCGTCTTGCTACCCTCGTAGGAACAATAGATGAGAGTTCTCCGACAATTCGCCAATTGCGCAAACAAGAAGAAGTATTAATACAGCAAATTCTTAGCAAGCGAGACGAAATCAGCGGTCGGGGTCCAGCTCATATTCAGCCTTCCTCGAAAAGTAAAGATCGATTATCTTCTCTATCTGCTCTGTTGGCGAATTATGAAGAGTTAGTAGTAGAACAAGAATTTGCTCAACAGGCTTATACTGCTGCGCTGGCTGGGTTAGAACGTTCGAGAGCAGAAGCGGATCGACAGCAAAGATATCTTGCGGTCTTTAATCCACCTTCAAAACCTCAAGAAGCGATTTACCCTCGACGTCTAATCAACTCTTTCATTTTGTTCCTTGTATTAGCCGCTATTTGGTCACTTGGTACAGTCATAGTTTACTCTATTCGTGACCACCTCAAGTAGTTGGTTTCTATGGACAGTGTTTTAAAAATTCAAGTACGTGTCATTGGCGCATTAGTATTGCGTGAAACTAGGACCGCTTTTGGCAATACACAACTTGGCTACTTCTGGGCAATCGTTAACCCTGCTTTGAGTACGCTAGTGCTAGTCCTGATTTTTTCCAGCGTAGGAAGATCACCAGCATTTGGAACCAGTTTTGCGTTGTTTTTCGCAACCGGAATTTTACCATTTCAAACGTACTCAAAACTAGCTAGCTCTTTAATGACAGCAGTGACCTCTAGTAGAGGCCTTCTGAGTTACCCACTTATAAATGAGACTGATATTATAATTTCCAAGTATATTCTCATTACACTCACTTACATTATGATTATTTCGGTCTTTTTTTCACTAATCATTTTAGGTGTCGATGCTCAGTTACCTAAATATATTGAGCAATGCGCAACAGCTTTCCTAACACTTTCCCTCTTAGGCCTTGGAGCTGGAACTACTAATGCAGTTCTTTTCAGATTATGGCCAACTTGGAAGCAATTAGAATCGATCATCAGCAGACCACTCTTCTTTCTTTCAGGTATTTTTTATGTCCCGAGTGATTTCCCGGATCATATTGTCAAAATGCTTTCATGGAATCCAATACTGCATGGGATCGAATGGTTTAGGGAAGGATACTATGGAAATTATAACAGTGTAATCCTAAGCAAATCTTATCTTTTGACTTGCGTCATAATTCTACTTCTGCTTGGCTTTTTTGGAGAACGCTTGTATCGAAAGAAGTCCTTCTAATGATTGAATTTCAAAACGTTCGAAAAACTTATCGGTTGAAGGGTATCGAAAAGGTTGTCTTAAGTGGTCTGACAACGAATTTTCCAAGAGGACGAAATATTGGTATTCTCGGTCATAACGGAGCTGGTAAATCAACATTAATGAGGTTAATTGCTGGAGCAGAGCTACCTGATAGCGGCAAGATTAAAAGAAACGCAAAGGTTTCCTGGCCTCTTGGCTTTGGAGGCGGCTTCGCAGGGAAGATGACAGGCATTGAAAACGTTCGCTTCGTTGCTCGAATGTATGGCGAAGACACTGAGCGTATGATTGAGTTTGTAGAGGATTTCTCTGAACTTGGCCCGTCTATGGCATTACCCATTCAAACATATTCCAGTGGTATGAAAGCACGCCTCGCTTTTGGTGTTAGCATGGCCATCAATTTCAATTGCTATCTGATTGATGAGATTACTGCTGTTGGCGACGCTCGGTTCAAAAGAAAATGTGATAAAGTTTTTGAGACAAAGCTCAAACATGCCAACATCATCATGATCTCGCACTCAGAAGCGACAATCAAAAAGCTCTGCGATACCGCCTGTCTGCTGCATGAAGGCGAATTGACTATGTATGATTCTGTTAACGAAGCGCTTGCTCAGCATCGCAAAAATCAGCTTAAGTAGTTGAGTATAGGCACTATGTCAGTTCGATCAGTTCTTATTTTACAATCCCACCCTTCTGCCTTTTGTCGGGCGCTTGTTGAAGAGTTTGAAGCTCGCAAGATCAAGTACACCATCGTTAATTTTTCTCTCAGTGACTGGTATTTTCGCATTGGGTTGGGCGCGAAATCTTATTGGGGGCAGTTGAAGAACTGGCAAAACAGGTTGGAGCAGCTGATTGATGAGAATGGCATCACGGACATTCTGTACTATGCAGATCGGCGACCATATCACCGGGTAGCGCATGATGTTGCTATGCAACGGGGCATCAACACGTTTGCCTATGAGTTTGGTTATATGCGCCCGGATTGGATCACGCTTGAGCGCGGTGGCATGGGAGTGTACTCTCACTTTCCGAATGATCCGGCGCAGATTAGACAAAGCGCCGCTGACTTGCCGGAACTGGCAGCTACAAGCCGTTTTCCGCATGCGTTTTTGCAGGAAGCGACCAATGAGGTCATCTGCAACCTGATTCCGATCTTCTTCCCGTATCTATTCCCGTTTTATCAGCGAGATCGCTACTATCATCCGTTCAGGGACTATTTCAGCTATATTCCGCGCTTGATGCGCCAGAAGCGGCTTGGACAGGAAGCGGAAGAAGCAATCAACACGCTCATAAAAGAGCAGGCCGAGTATTTTGTCGTCCCTATGCAAATGCAGGGCGATTATCAGATCAGGCATCACTCCCACTACAAGCATCTGTCCGGTTTCATTCGCGAGCTTTACAGCACGTTTTCGCAAAGCGCGTCAGCTGCAAGCAAACTGGTGTTCAAGCTTCATCCGTTTGACAACAACGTTGAGAACTGGCCGAAAGTCATTCGCGAGATTGCTGCGGAATTCGGTTGTTTGGAGCGCACAATCATTATTGATGGCGGCAATCTAAATCAGTTGCTTAGGCATTCGCGTGGGTGCGTGCTGGTGAACAGTACGGTTGGTATGGAAGCACTGAAAAGCGGCGTACCAGTGAAAGCCATGGGTATTGCTGTCTATGATATTGCCGGATTGACGGACCAGCGGTCTCTGGATGATTTTTGGAGGGAACCAGCTCTACCGGATGCTGACCTTTATCACGACCTGGAAAAGCTTATGGGGCATACCATTCAAGTGCATGGAAGCTTTTTTAATCCCGAAGGTCGGAAGATCGCAGCGCAAGAGTTTGTGAAACGTATGATGGATGATGGCGTCAACGGACATGGTGCGTTTGTTGAAACGCCGCCGCGTCTGGCGCAAGCCAAAGCTGCTGGCGTTCCCATCCCGGAAAATTGTTACTGGAGTGACAAATGACTTCAGAAAACAAGCGCTGCATCTTGCTGCTGCAAGGTCCACTTTCCAAATACTATGCCCGCACTGCACACCATTTGGAGAAGCTGGGCGCGAGGACGCTTAAGGTCCATTTTTGCGGCAGTGATGTCCATGACTGGGAGCAGACTGAAACTATCCATTTTTCTGAGCCTGCTGAGAACTGGGCTCTTTTTCTGGAAGCCTTGATTGTTGCGCACGGGGTCACTGATATTCTGCTTCATGGGGACCGGCGCTACTACCATAAAGTCGCCATCGGCGTTGCAAAGCGTTTGGATGTGACAATAATTGCAACCGAGCTTGGCTATCTGCGTCCGGATTGGATGACGGTCGAGTATGGTGGCTGTTCTGCGCTTTCGCATTTCCCGCAGAACAAGCAGGACCTGATGGCGCTGGAGACACAGCAGGCGGATGACACGTCCACCGTCCTTTATCCGGGCAGCTATAAGCAGATTGTGCTGCAAGAGCTCGGCTTCACATTCTACAACGCAGTTCATGCCCGCAAGTTTCCGCATTACCACAATCACCGCACGGAATCTCGTGTGCAGGTTTATGGTGGCTGGCTCAAGGCTCGGCTTCAGGCCAAGCGCCGAAAGCAGGAAGCGGATGTTATCTGGGACCAGTTGAAGCAAAGCGACACACCTTATTATCTCTTTGCCTTGCAGCTGAATGGAGATTTTCAGATCCGGGATCACTCTCCCTTTGCCAGCATTTATGAGGCCATTGAGAAGGTCATCGCCTCTTTTGCCCGCAATGCGCCTAAGGGGACATTGCTGCTGCTCAAGAGCCATCCGCTTGAATATCGCTTCAAAGAGCTGTCTCGAGCAATTGTTGAGGCCAGCCGGAAACATGGTGTTGAAGAACGCACGCAGCTCATTCATGGGCAGACGATCAAAGCACTTGCTGAACCATCCCTTGGTATGCTGACTATCAATAGCTCTGCCGGCATTGAAGCGCTTGAATATGGTGTGCCGACCTGCTGCATTCTGCCAACAATTTACGATATGGACGGCCTGACGCATCAGGGCGATTGGGAGACGTTCTGGCGCTCAGCAACACCGCCGGAGCCAGATGTGTTCCGCAAGTTTATCGATGCGTTGAAAACCACCATTCAGGTGCGCGGGTCGCTTTACAATGCGGCTGGCCTGGAAGCTGCAGCAAAGGGGACAGCAGAAAAGATCCTCTCCACCTCCTACGCAGAGCAACGCCTGAAACGGGTAGAGCCGCCAAGGATGGAAAAAGCACGGAAAATGGGCGTCACCTACGATTACTTTATGTAGTTGACGACCACTTTATGCAATTGGGGAGTACGCATGCAGATCTGTCTTGTTTCCAACGCCAGCGTTTACACTGATGCTGCTTTACATTCTTTGCTGGCATATCCGGAAATCAAGATCTGCGGCCTTTTGAAGTGCACCGCCGTATCTGGCAAGCGCAATGACTGGCGGGCTTATAAAGACCTGATGCTCCGCTCCGGTCCGCTTTATGCGGGATACCTGGGCGCCGTGACAAAGCCGGCCTACCGGATGCCACATGTTCCCAAATGGAAGAGCATGCGGACCTGGGCTCATAGCCTGCAATGTCCTGTTTTACCAACGAATGACGCCAGCGCGCCTCAGACTCTCGACTTTATCGAGCGTTGTAAGCCGGATTTGATCCTGACGGTTCATCTGGGGCAGATTTTGAACGCGGCATTTTACGAGCGGTTTTCTGGCAGGACCTACAACATCCATCCCGGTAAACTGCCGATCTACAAAGGGCCGGATCCGGTCTTTCATGCAATTTTGGAGAATGAACAGGCTTTCACCCTCAGCCTGCATGAGAGCATTCAAAAGATTGATGCGGGTAAAGTGCTGGCGGAAACGACTGTGGTGCCAGAAAAGAGAACGCTCTTTCGCACCAACCTTGACCTGTTCCGCAAGACAGGGAAGCTCGTCGCCTCCCACTTTCTCAGCAAGAACGACTGCCCACCAGCACCGGATGACCGGGCACCGCGGTATCGCAGCTGGCCCACCAATGGCGATGTTCTGAGGTTTATGGCCCGCGGCAACCGGCTTTAAACCGCACGGAAGGCACGCGACACGTTAGTCGGCGCGCGCAGCCACTTCCTCTGAGGTCTCAGGTTCAACTCCCGTTTCCTTCTCAGCCGCACGGATACGCTGGCGAGACAGCGAGAACAGACCTGCACCCACCACGATGATTGCACCAAGAATGGTGCTCCAGATTGGCAGGTCGGAGAACACAAGGAACCCAATTGGGATCGACCAGACCAGCTGAAGATAGTTGAACGGCTGAATGTCGCTTGCCTGTGCCAGCGAAAGTGCCTTCATCAGCAGGAAGTGTGCGGAGGTCCCCGTTGCGCAAATGCCGAGCAGCAGCGCCCATTCCACCTCATCAAACGCCATCATGTGTTGAGAGCCGATGATGGTGGAGAGAACTGTGCCCACGATGCCAACATAGAGAAATGACGTGAGCGCGCTGTCATCCTGGCTCGCAACACGGGTAAACAACTGATACAGCGCAAAGCTGACCGAGGCAGCCAGCGCCACCACAGCGCCCCAACCGCCGATGTTGCCGTCCGGCTGCAGCATCACCAGCAAGCCTGCCATACCGCAGAACATTGCCAGAATGCGGCGCCAGCCAACCGTCTCGCCAAGGAAGAGAGCCGCAAGCCCTGTCACGATCAATGGATGGGCCTGAAAAATTGCCGTTACATCGGCTAGTCCCAGCATGCTGAAGGCGAAGGTGATCAGGCAGATTTCAGCAAATAGCAGAAGGCCACGAATAATCTGAAGCACCGGACGTTTGGTGCGCACCACATTATAGAGCCCTTGTTCACTGATCATGGCCCAGCCAACCGCAATCACCAGCAAAACCCAAAAGCGCACCATCATGATGAACCAGACCGGATGGTCTGACACGAGCTGCTTGGTGATCGCATCCTGCATCGCGAAGATGAGCGTAGACAGGATTGTAAGCGCGATACCCATGTTTCGCTTGCCGAGGAGCTGAGCCATTTTGTGTCCTTGTTAGCAGCACAAATCCGCTTACTGAGGCGAACCAGAAAGCGAATACAGTGGGAGGAAATGTGCTGAAAAGAATTCTTGGATGCCAATCGACATCAATACTGCACGTATACTGTGATGCATCACAAAGCAAATGCAAAAAGCAAGGGACACTCCTTTTTGCATCACAGTTAGGTCAGGTGCTTTGTTATTTGAAAAACGGAGCTTAGCAGCCTTCCGTCACTTCCTGCAGGTCGGCAGGCTCGTCACATACTTTCACAAGCTTCGACAGCAGGGCGATCACCAGGGGAAAGACCAGCGAACTGATAACAACAGCAAGCGCGAAGGCGACAGAAAACGACTTGAACCACAGCGCCATAAAGTTTTCGACAAACCCGAGGTTCAGCACCAACATGGCAAATGACATCATAATGCTCATGAAGAATGAAATGCTGATACGCAGCAGGTAGCCATAGGTCCGTGGGGAAACATTCATGCACTTATCTCTATTTTTTTGTTTGAGGTCAAACTATATGAAATCAAGTCAAACTGTCAAGATACCGTAGCGCATGGCAGTTATGCAGAGCCGTGGTTTCATCATCTCACCAAAACCACCAGTAATTGCATTGTATTTTCAGTATGATCCGACATTAAATTCAGCGAATTATTAAAGCGGCAATGCCTACACTCGCGGATCGGGTCATTTCCCGCGAGGACCCTCGATGTGACCATCATGATGCAATCGAGTCAGGCTCTATGGATACAAACAACAGCTTATATCGCCCTCCGGCACCTCACCCATACACTGAAGGCACGGGGGACTTTGATGGCGTTGAGACAAACCTCCTGAGGCACCTCCCGGAAGAACTTTACAAAGCAGATATCGTTGATATTTCCACGGCAGAGCAACCCAATTACCTGATCAACGACCCGGACCTCATCTCCGTTATTTTTGAAGAGAAACCCGAGATCTTCGTCAAAGCCGAGGGGATGATTGAGTTGCTGCGCCCGTTGCTGGGCGATCATCCGATTGTGACGAGCAACAACCGGTGTGTAGACCAGCGCGATATGATCCGGCCCATCGGCACCATGCGCACCCAGCAGGTGAATTTTGAGCACATCCAGAACTCAATCAATCGGTTTGAGGATTATTGCGAAGAAATTCAAAATGAAAACCGGGTGATTGACCTGTCTTTGCTGCTCAGACGCCTGAATGCAGACATCGCTTACAGAATGCTGTTTTCTAACGAACTGCCGACAGATGTGTTCAACGAGATCAACTCCCATGCCCGTGACTTTGAGAAACGCATCTCACAGGTGATCCGTGAGACGGCAGAACAAGGTGTTGCCTGGCAGCTGCCCAAGCTGCCCCAAACAGCCATGTATGCGGCCCAGCAACTGCGATATCTGGTCAGTATGCTGATTGATGGCAATATCCAGCACAACAGCTTTTCCCATCACAGCTTCTTACATAAGTTTCTCATTGCCCGTTCTCCAGAAACCAATATCCCCTTCACTCGCAAGCAAATCGTGGACCACGTCACCACAATCCTGAACAGTCAGGAGCTGGCTGCCGCAGCTTTGATGTGGGCGTTCTTTGTGCTCTCCCAATGCCCTGAGGCCAAGCAAAAGATCCGCGAAGAGGTCAGCAAAGTGGGTGGGCAGGACGACATTCAGTTCGAACAGCTTTCACGCCTCAGGTACACCCGCAATGTCTTCCGCGAGATCCTGCGGCTCTACCCGCCTATCCCGCACCTGACCCGTCGCGCCAGCAGACCAATCAAACTGGGAAAACTGGACTTGCAGGAAGGCGCGCAGATTACTGTGTCCCCATGGATTGTGCACCGACATCAGCAGTACTGGTTCAATCCGGATCGGTTTGATCCTGAACGCTATATGCGCAAAGATCAGCACATCATCATGAAAAGCTTCCTGCCCTTTGGACGCGGCCTGCGCATGTGCACCGGCGCAAGCTCCGCCATTCTTCAAGGCACGCTCATTCTGGCAAACCTCGTTACCCGGTTCGACATAGACATCCTCAACGCCGACAAAGTAGAGCCGGAAGGTGTCCTCTTCCTCGAACCCACCCGCCCCATCGTCTGCAAAGTCACACCACTCCGCACTTAGTCGGGCATTCCAACATCACAACCGCTCGACGCCAGTCCTCATTCAGTGCTAATGCATTGCTCTGCTGAGTAGCTCTGACATGTGAGGGTGGTTATGTCTGTTGAGTTGAAACCGATGGTATTGGCGGATGTGCCTGTGCTGAAAAATATGTTTCAGCTCTACCTCTATGACATGTCCAAATACATGCACTGGCCGGTTTCTGCAGCGGGTGGGTTTGAGTTTGATGAGAACATCGTGCTTGCTTACTTCCGCGAGGCTGCCCATCATCCCTATTTCATAATGCAGGCTGGCGAGATCGCAGGTTTTGCGCTGGTGCGACAGTATCCCTATGACACCACGCTGATCGACATGGGCCAGTTCTTCGTGCTTGGAAAGTTCACACGACAAGGCTTGGGACAAGCGGCCCTGAAAGCCTGCCTGAAACAGCATCCGGGAGACTGGCAAGTGCGCGTGCTGCCCCAAAATACTGGAGCACTGGCATTCTGGACAAAAACAATCTCTGATCTGACCCAGGCTAGCCACACGACCCGCTCCGGTGACTATCAAGGAACAGAGATGACCTTCCTCCACTTCTCCACCCAAAGCGCACTGGCCTCCACCACCTAGCCAACAGCTGGTGCAAAAGCGTAGCAGAGCATTGCCAACATCAATCACAATGGGTTGAAGGGGCTTTTCGACGGGCGAGCCTCTCCCTATTATCTCATCAAAATTTTAGTGATGATTGAACCCGATCCTATCGGAATGGAGAATTGTATGAGTCAGCAAGCGTTTAAGGCCCATAGCCTTCTTGGTGCATTTGTTGCGGACGCCGCCTCGCTGGGTCTGCACTGGCTCTATGATGTTGACCGCATCCATCATGTCACGCAGGAGCACGATGACTCTGCTGCTTTCGTGCCGTTGACCCCATCTTACTTTGAGGGCGTGCCAGCTTACTTCGCTCATGCCAATCGGCAGGACGGCCAGTTCACCCAATACGGTGAAAACCTGCATCTGGTGCTGAAGCATCTGCTGGCTCACGACAAACACCTGAAGATGGAAGAGTTTCAGCAGGCCTTTACGGCTCACTTCGGCGCTGGTGGCACCTATAACGGCTATATTGACCGCCCAACACGGGGCACGCTGGAAAACATTGCTAATGAGAAGCTCGCCCCTTCTGGCGTAGATGATGATCAGCTCCCTGCACTCTCCAAAATTCCGGCAGTGCTGTTCGCCTATGAGCAGAGCGAGCAGATGCAGGATCAGGTGGAAGCGGTTATCCGTTCCACAAATGACAATGAAGAATCCGTCGCTTACGGCTTTATGTTTGCCGATCTTCTGGACCGTGTTGTGAACGGTGAAGACTTGCAAAGCGCCTTGTCCGCTGCAGCTGATGCCGCCCATCCTGATATTCAGGAGAAGCTTTTGGCTGCTCTTTCCGCATCAGAAACGGACCCCGTGGCATACGGTGAGAGCACGGGTCGTGCTTGTCACCTTGGCATGGGCGTGCCGCTGAGCTTCCACATCCTCAAGAACACAGGTTCTTATCGTGAAGCGATTGAAGCCAACATTCTGGCAGGTGGAGACAGCGCTGGCCGTTCCATTTTGATCGGTGCAGTTCTTGGCGCAGTACATGGCCTGAATACCGACAAAGGCATTCCACTTTCATGGATTTTGAAGGTCCGGAACAATGCAGAGCTCTGGCAGGAATGTTGCGACTTAACCGGGCATAACTAGGGACAAAATCCGAAGATCGTCTCCGGTCTTTTGGGTGGAATAAGTGCAGCATCGAATATTTATGCATGCTGCGCGTATTCGTATGAACGCAGTGTGTTTTTAGCTGCTTGAATGTCCCAAAACGCTTTCTCGGTTTGTTAGGGCTGTCCCTGAGTTTCCCTTGTGGGTTGCGATAAAACACCTCAAGGTTGCAGGCGCACCTCTTTCAAACCAAAGTGTTTCCAATGGTCTTTCGCCCCCGCAATAACAGCCTTAACCGCAGGAATTTCCTTAAAACTTCAGCCTCTTCCGTCGTTGTTGCCGGTCTGTTTGATCTGAACCTCAACAAGCCAAACGTTTCATCCAGCGGCAAGAGTGTGATCATTATTGGCGCAGGCATTGCGGGCCTGACAGCGGCCCGCGAGCTGATGGATTCTGGCTACACTGTGCTGGTGCTGGAGGCGAGCAACAAGATTGGCGGCCGCATCCGCACCAACCGGGCGCTCGGTGTTCCCATCGAGGAAGGGGCCGGTTGGATCCATGGGCCAGAAGACAATCCGATCATGAAACTTGCGGAGCAATCCGGCCAAAAAACCTTTGTTACAAAAGACTCCAACTTTGCCGTCTTCAACCACAGAGGCAAGAAAATTTCTAATCAGATGATCTCCGAGATGGGACAGGAGCACCGGCAGATGTTGGATCTGATTGGCTCCGGCATGACAAAAGATATGCCCCTTTCCGAGGCGCTGGAGCATATGGCGCCGAAAATGTCTCGTGACCCGGTCTTCAAATGGATGACATCCGCTTACACCGAGTTTGATACGGGCAGTCCGGTCAACGAGCTTTCTGCCATGTACTTTAATCAGGATGACATGTTCCACGGTGAAGATGTGGTTTTGGTAGACGGGTACGACAGGCTTTTGGAACCTCTCACTCATGGGATCGCAATACTCACCCGCAAACCTGTGCGCCGCATCGCGTACCATGATCGCGCTGGTGTCTTTGTCCAAACGGACAAGGAAATTTTTGAGAGTGATTTCGTGATTGTTACGGTGCCACTCGGCGTGCTCAAGGCGCAGGACATCGAGTTCATTCCGCCCCTGCCCGAAATACATAGGAACGCAATTGAACGCGTTGGTATGGGAGATGTCACAAAAGTAGCTATGAAATTTGACGAGCTCCACTGGCCTGAAAACACACAGTATTTTGGCTTAATGACGCAAACTCAAGGTCGCTGGAATTATTTCCTCAATCATAAGCCCTTTATCGACGCAAACGTACTCACCGCACTGAGCTTCGGTAACTATTCCCGCATGATAGAGACCATGGATCACGACTATATGCTTGAAGATGCTATGAAAGCCGTGCGCACCATGTTCGGTTGGGAAACGCCTGATCCCCGCCACTACATCGCAACCCGCTGGTCGCAGGATCCTTACACAAAAGGTGCTTTCTCCTACGCCAAAGTTGGCTGTAATCCCTATGATTTCAACGTGTTATCCGAACCTGTCAGCAGGTGCCTGACCTTGGCCGGAGAACACACAAATTTCCAGTACCACGGAACCGTTCACGGCGCTCACCTAAGCGGTAAGAAGGCCGCAAAAATCGCAATGGAAACAATGATGTAGAGGAATACTGTTTTCTGGCAATCCTGAGTCTACACACTGAAAAAGCCGCAGGAGAGTAATCCTGCGGCTTCATCTTTTTCAAGAATTACTATGTTAATACAGTGCCTTACGCCTTCGCGTCGATCTCCTCGAGCACATCCAGAAGCTGGTGCGGAAGGCCAATTGTGTAATCCGGCTCTTCATCCGCATTCGCCGGCTCTGTCGGATAGCGCGGTGTCCAGTTGATCCAGACAGATTTCATCCCTAAGCGGTTGGCCCCTGCCACATCGCGCTCAAGGTTATTCCCCACCATGACACAGCCTGCATGGTCCGTTTCTTCCAGTCCCAGTAGCTTAACAGCTTCAAGGAACATACGCGGATCAGGCTTGTGGCAACCAACGGCTTCAGAGATCGACCGTGCATCGAATTTATGCCAGAAATCCATAGCCTTATGGACGTTCTCGAAGCTCTCCACCAGACCATCTGCAACCAGTGCAACCATGTAGCCGCGCTCCTTGAGCCAGTCCACCAGCTTGTCCCCTCCCGGGATCGGCTCTGCGGAGAGCACTAATTCCCCTTCCACGAAAATCTGAGAGCCTTCGTCGATCAAAGTATCCCCGCTGTCGAGGAACACAGCCTTCACGCCCTTCGCCTCTTTTCGCAACTGCGCCAAAACAGAGCGAACCCGAGACGGAACAGAAGCCTTCAACTCTTCCCAGGGCATCATCTCAACAGAGCGCAGATCGAAGATTTGATCGAAATGATAAGACGGTTTGAACGCCTTAGATTCCATATACTTACGAGCGACATGATGATCATAAGGCTTCAAGTCAGCCAGCTCTGCGGCAAACATATCCTGCACAAGAATGGTGCCTGATCCCGCCCGCTCACCACAGCAGATGCAAATCACCGCAAAGTTCGCCCGCAGCGCTTCAGAACTCGCTGCAAAAGCGTGTTTTCCCGGTTCAGAATAAAGAGTTACCCGCCCTTCTTGCAGCGGCACCTGATGGTTCCAGGTGCTCAATTCTCCCGCACAGCCATGCGCACTGCCTTCAACACGCATCACCTCACCAGCTTCGCTGAGGTAAACCCAGATGTACTCCAGCTCATACAGGTGTTGGATATCCCAGTCCCACCAGATGGCGTACTCAATGGCAAGTGCAGCGCCGTTTAGTTTTATTTTCTGGGCACTTGAGACGGAAACACCGTCCTGATCGTAAAGCGTATAGCCCAGTGCTGACGGGAGGAAAGGTTCTTTGTCGTCAAACCGAATAACAGGCGCATGCTGCTTCACCAGCTCTGCAATATCTGCCGATGTTGCCTCAGAAAAAGACAGAGGGGCTGCGGAAATGTTCAATTGAAACTCCTTGTTCTTCTTGTCCTGCAAGAAAGTTGGCGCCTTACGCAGCACCTTTAGAAAGAGGAAGAGATCCCTTACGGGGATGGGAAACGGAACGCCGCTGTTTCAGCTCAACCGGCTTGGTCTCGTGCAGACGCTTACTGGAAGGATTACGTATCTTTTCAATGATATAGCGGGCGGCAGACGCGCCCATTTCAGCAATCGGTTGCTGGATAGTAGAAAGCTGCGGTGAGGTGATGCTGCTGATCGGGATGCCATCATACCCGAGAATGGAAATGTCCTCTGGCACACGCAAACCACGGTCAAAGCACGCATGCATTGCACCAATGGCTGCAGTATCCGTAATCGCAAAAAGCGCTGTAATCTCAGGGTTTTGATCCAGCAATTCATTGGCAGTTGCATACCCCAGATCATAACGCTTACGCTCATTAGGCTCTGGCAGGTAGACAGACTTCTCAATCTGATACTCGCGAGCAACTTCCAGTATGCCGCGCATACGTAGGTTGCCAACGCTCTCGCGGCGCGGATCATGATCGGCTTTGGTCGCGAGCACGCCGATATGTTTATGCCCCAACGCCACCAGATAGCGCATGCCAATCCGTCCCCCTTCCGTGTTGTCACAAACCACAAAGGATTCAGAACGACGACCGGGAAGAATATCCACGTAGACCGTCGGAATATCGTTGGCTTGCAAACGCTTAACGTTCTTCAACGTTTCGGCTGCTGAGTTGGAGGGGCGGACGATTGCCCCCGCCACCTGCATCTCGATCATGGTCTGGGTGTACTTGCGCTCCCGCTCCGCTTCTCCCCGTGTGCAGCAGGAGAGGACCTTGAAGCCTTCATCATGCAGCGTCTTCTCAATGGAGGCATAAAGCATGGTTGCGAACGGGGATTTCTGGTTCTCCAAGAACAACGCCACGAGATTGGAATCCTGCCGACGCAAAGAGGTTGCCAGACGGTTGGGGCGATACCCCAACTCATCAATGACAGCCTGAATCTTTGCGCGGGTTTCATCCTTTACTCGCTCATCCTTGTTCAACACACGAGAGACGGTTGCCGTTGAAACACCTGCTTTTTCTGCTACATCCCGGATACTTGCCATCAGTGCTATCCCGCCATCGCTTCAAGCTGGTCTACTGGTGTATTTTGCACCACATCGGGATGATGGCAAGCAAGCAGATGGTCCGTGCTGATCTCACCAAGCGAAGGATCAGAACTCTCGCAAATGCTTGTGGCATAACGACATCTCGGCGCGAATGGGCATCCCTTTGGCAAGTTGGCCGGGTCCGGTACATTGCCTTCCAGACGGATGCGCGTGTCATCCGCGTGGGCATTCGGCACCGGTTCCAGAATCGCACTCATCAACGCTTCGGTATAAGGATGCCTTGACGCGTTGAAGATCGTCTCCGTATCTGCCAGCTCCACAATCCGCCCTGCATACATCACAGCAACACGGTCACTGATATGGGCGACAACACTGAGATCATGACTGATGAACAGGTAGGTGAGGTTCAGCTCTTCCTGGAGGTCTTTCAGCAGGTTGAGGATCTGCGCCTGTACGGAAACATCCAGTGCGGAAACCGCTTCATCCGCAATGATCACCTTCGGATAAGGAGCCAAAGCACGTGCAATACCAATACGTTGACGCTGACCACCACTGAAAGCATGCGGGTAGCGTTTGAGGAACTCTTTTGAGAAGCCAATTTTATCAAGCACCTCAAGCACACGATGCTCAATGTCCTTTGAGCTCTTCAGCTCCTGTCCAACCCGCAGCACTTCAGCAATGATATCATAAACCGCCATGCGAGGGTTGAGTGAGGAGTTCGGGTCCTGAAACACCATCCGAATATCCGCCCAGTATGGACGCAACTGACTGTCCGTTTTGCCAGTCAGCTCAACGTCTTCCTCGTTTGGACGGAACACCACCTTGCCCGTGGTTGCCTTGTGCAGGCCGATAATTGTCTGGCCCAGTGTGGACTTGCCGCAGCCAGATTCTCCAACAAGACCAAGAGTTTCGCCGCGCCAGATGTTGAGCGACACATCATTCAGCGAGCGCACTGTTCCTGTCTGTCGGTTGAAGAAGCCTGAGCGGATCGGGAAGTGTTTGCTCACGTTCTGTAGCTCAAGGATTGGCGCAGCTGTGCGGTCTACCGGGTTTGAGACATGCAGGCAGTCATCAACTTGGGAGGTCGACGCATGTAGTGGGACAAGTTCTGCCTGTGCCCCAAACCCGTGACAGCGGACGCTTTGCACCCCACTGATCGTAGTCAGTTCTGGTAGTTTTTCATTACAAAGACCGGTGACAAAGTGGTCACAACGCTCTTGAAATGGACAGCCCCTGGGCCGGTTCTGAAGGCTTGGCACAACGCCCGGAATGGCATTGAGGCGCGCACGACGCTTGCCATCTGTGTGAGGCAGGGAGGCCAAAAGACCTTTTGTATAAGGGTGTTGCGGGTTGGTGAGAATCTGCTCAACAGGCCCCTGCTCCACCACATTGCCCAGATACATGATGACCACTTCATCGGCGATATCTGCCACCACCCCCAGATCATGGGTGATGAACAACATGGACATATTGCGGGTCTTCTGCAGATCACGCATCAGGTCCAGAATAATAGCCTGCGTGGTCACATCCAGCGCAGTCGTTGGCTCATCTGCAATAAGAAGGCGTGGGTTACAGATCAGGGCCATTGCAATCATGGCACGTTGGCGCATACCGCCGGACAGTTCAAAGGTGTAGCTGTCGAACCGGTCAGCAGCAGAGGGAATGCCCACCAGCCGCAACATCTCAATCGCCTGAAACTTGGCTTCTTCCTTGCTCAGGTTCGTATGCCAGCGCAGCACTTCTACAATCTGGTTACCAATGGTGTAGAGCGGAGACAGCGATGTCATCGGCTCCTGATAAATCATGGAGATCTCATTGCCTTGAATGGCACGAATATGCTTTGCTTTTGCAGGACCTCGGGCAAGATCAAGCAGATCACCACTCGCACGCTGGTATTCTATGCTGCCGCTTTCAATGGCAGCGTGGTTATCCAGAATACGCAGCAGCGCCTTTGCGGTGACGGACTTGCCGCAGCCGGACTCCCCCACCAGACACACCGTTTTTCCCTCGGGAATGGAAAAACTGATGTTGTCCAGCGCGGTTACTTTCCCATCATCTCCTGAGAAGGAAACACTGAGATCCGTGACGTTAATCATGGGTTTCATGGTTTCAATCCTCACTTGGAATACGGGTCGGCAGCATCACGCAAACCGTCACCAAAGAAGTTGAGTGCAAGCACAGCAATCACGACCATCACGCCCGGCCAGAACAGCCATGGTGCATTAGCAATAGAGCGGATGTTCTGCGCTTCCTGCAGCAGAACACCCCAGCTGACCACAGGCTGGCGCAGGCCAATCCCCAGGAAGGACAAAGACGTTTCAGCAACAATCATGCCCGGAATGGCAAGCGTCACCACCGCAATGATATGACTGATGAAACTTGGTACCATATGGCCTACCAGAACACGCGGAACAGAACATCCGTCCAAACGAGCGGCTTTTACGAAGTCCTCCGATTTAAGAGAGATAAACTTGCCGCGCACCACGCGGGCCAACCCTGTCCAACCGATGATCGACAGAATAACCGTGATCAGCAAGTAGGTCTGTAAAGGCGGAGTATCTGGCGGAATTGCAGCGGCGAGGCCGATCCAGAGCGGGATACTTGGCAAAGACTGCAGGAACTCAACAACACGCTGCGTGACCGTATCCACCCAACCACCGAAATAGCCGGAAAGACCGCCGATCAGCACGCCCAGCACGAGGCTCAAGGCTACGCCTACAAGACCGATGGTCATGGATACGCGCGTGCCGTGGATGGTGCGGCTCAACACATCGCGGCCAAGACGGTCCGCTCCCAGCAAAGACATGCGATCACGTTTCTTGACCGGACCAAACAAACGGCGCTCAGCAGGAATGAAGCCAAGCAAATTGTAAGGCTTACCTTTGACGAAAAAGCCCAGCTTCACAACACGGCGCGGGTCTTCAACAAAGGTACGGCGACCTGAGTTGTAGTCAATCTTGGAGCGGTATCCCAACACATGCGGCTGAAACACTGTGCCGTCCTTTGTCTCCAGCAACCAATGAATGCTCTGCGGCGGTGCATAGGTGTTGCGCACGCTGAAATCATTGGGGTCATGCGGTGCTAGGAACTCCACGAACACGGCGATCAGATAGATCAACAGCGTGATGATGCCACCCAGCATGCCGAGTTTATGTTTGCGGAATCGGCGCCACATCAAGCGCCACTGGCCCTCATAAGCGCGTGAACTTGTTGGTGCACCAGCGAAATCAGTAGCGCTCATTACAGCCCCCCATTGTTGAACTGACGACGGATACGCGGATCAAGCCAGGCAAGTAGAATGTCGGAGAACAAAGTTCCAATCACAGTCAGGAAACTGAGGAACATGATAAGAGCAGCAGCCAGGTACATATCCTCCTGACGCAACGCATCAAACAACAACGGACCTGTGGTTTGCAAACCAAGCACAATGGAAACAATGGTGGAGCCAGACACGATCTGCACAAACAGCTCGTTGAGACTGGACACGAACGGGTTTAACGCATGACGAACCGGATACTTGGTGAGCACCCAGTGCTCCGGCATGCCTTTGGCGCGGGCGGTGACCACATAGGGACGGTGCAATTCGTCCAGCAAGTTTGCCCTGATGGTGCGGATCACGCTTGCAGTTCCAGCAGTCCCTAAAACGATCATGGGAATCCAGATATGGGCCATCAAATCACCGACACGAGCAAAGGACCACGGCGCATTGACGTAATCCGGTGAGAACAGCCCACCGACATTTTGACCAAAATAGCGGAACGAAACATACATCAGCACAAGCGCCAACAGAAAATTTGGCACAGCAAGGCCGATAAAACCGAGGAAGGTGGCGACATAGTCACCGAGGGAATATTTGCGAACAGCGGAGAAAATGCCAACGGGAATGGCGACAGTCCAGATGAAGACCATGGAGCAAATCGAAAGCAGCGTCGTCATGCCCAGACGGTCCCAGATCAGTTCTTCAACCGGCAACTCATAACTGAAAGAGCGCCCGAGGTCTCCATGCACTACCATTTTCCAGACCCAGTCAAAGTACTGAGCCAGAACGGATTTATCCAATCCATATATCTTCCGCAGACCTTCGGCTTCAGCAGCAGTGATGTAATCTCCATCCAGCGATGCTTCCAAAACCAGTCGGTCAATATAGTCTCCAGGTGGCAGCGTGATCACCAAAAACGCGACGAGCGAAATCGCGAGCAAGGTTGGGATCATCAGCAGGACCCGTTTGACAACAAACATTCCCATTTAAAGCAGATATCCTAGTTGCAAGGCTCTGCCCCTCCACACAGGGAGAGGCAGATTGGTTCGGGCGATCGATTACTTCTTGGAAGGATCGATGTAGAAGCTGGAGAAGTTTACAGGTGCAGGACCCGGATACAGCCAGCCTTCCAACAGCGTGTCAGGCACATTGCGCAGTTTGTTGCTGATGGAGCGGAAACCACCGCCCGGCAACGCAATACCCATGGACAGGAAGTTGTCTGCAGAAAGCTGCATAAACTCTTCCATCAGTGCCGTTTGCTCATCACCCACCTTGGTTGGTACCAGGTCAGTAATTTCATACATGCGCTTCACGCCGGCAGGCGGCTCTGTTGGTACAACACCTTCACGAACGGTTGCGTTGGCATCCTTTTTCAGGTCATGCCATGCATCCCAGCCTTCCCAGTTGCCATGCTCTTTGAAGTTGGTCAGGCGCTCAAGGTTCACCAGCGGGAACTGGCCGCAACCATTCTCACCTACCCAGATGGTGATCTCTTTGTCAGCACGACCCAATGTGGCCATGTGGATCTCATCACTGGCCACACTCACCACAACCTCAAGACCCTGCTCCTGCCAGTCTTTCGCGATGATCTGCATCATATCCACCCAGTCCGGGCGGAAGCCTTCGTTCACATGAATAATGAACTTGAATGGCTTGCCATCAGGACCAACACGTTTACCGTCCGGGCCCATTGGCAGGATCTTATCGAGATGCTCTGCTGCCAGATCAGGATCGAACTCAGTGTACTGACGCGCCAGCTGATCGTTGTAATACGGCGATTCAGGACGCGGGCTGACCTGATATGGCTCCCCTTGCCCCAGATACACGGCATCAATGATCAGGTCCCGGTCCATTGCAAGAGAGAGACCGATACGGAAGTCTTTGCTTTGGAACACCTGCGCCTTGACCGGATCAGGATGGTTCATGGCGAACATGAACTGCGCATTGTTGTAGTTACAGCTGTTTGCCGTCACGAGACGGTAGTCACCCCGCTCTTTATTATCGAAGAAGACAGAGCGGTTTGGCGGCGTTGAGATGTTGCGCGGAGAGATGTCGATCTCACCCTGAACAGTCTTCAGCAGCGCAACTTCCGGATCTTTCGCCAGTACCCATGTGCGTTTGTCGATGTAAGGCAGCTGGTTACAGGAGCTATCGACTTTCCAGTAATACGGGTTGCGCTCAAAGGTGAAACGCTCTTTGCCCAGAACCGCTTCAGTCGGACGCCATGCCAGCATGGTTGGGCGGTTGGGATCGTTGTGCTCAGCATTTTTACCGTAGGTTCCAATGCGGCCAAGCCACCATTTTCCGAAGTCAGCTTCACCTGCATCTGCCATCATCTTGGCAACGCCGTCCGGGTTCAGGTCTTTCATGAAGTCTTTGACGTAATGCTCAGCAAACTGGACGACACGTTGACCGTAGGGTGAAGCCATGTCCAGCATAAAGACACCGTTTGGCTGGCTCCAAGAGAAGCGCACTGTCGTGTCGTCCAGCGCTTCGACTTTCGCTTCTTCACCATTGACGATGAACATCTTGCGAGGACCCTTGGGGTTGATCTCGCGGTTGGTTTCAATGTGATCCCACCAGAACTGGATGTCCTTTGCAGAAAACGGCTTGCCATCAGACCATTTCAGGCCTTCGCGCAGTTTGAAGGTGTAGGTGGTCGCATCCGCCGAGATGTCCCAGCTCTCAGCGATGTTAGGCAGAACCTCGGAACCATCCGGACTCCAGCGCACTAGCGGGTCATATCCATAACGACGATAGTCACCGATACGGGACCCGGCATATACATCGGTCATCTCACCGCCATAGGTGCCGATACCCTCAATCCCTTCAACAACGAGTGGATTAACCGGCAGGCGATCCGCGACGGCTGGCAGGCCGGACATCTGATCCAGAAGTGGTGCCTGATGATACACTGAACATTGATTGGCAGAAGCTGCTGCTGTGGCTGCCACAAAGGCCAGCGCGCTGACTGCTCCGCCAAACACCATCTGCCGACTACGTTTCAAACTCATTGCAAAATTCCTCCGCAAGCTTTGTGTAAAGACTACCAGCAATCGGAATCACTGTAATCCTTTTCACTTTTTTGCTTCTACACATGACACTCATATGACGAATCGGCGTCTTATATTGAAGCTTGCCAGCAGGTCTCCTCCCATACCGACACCCCTAGGTGATCTATATTATTCGCAGAATTGCAACAGTTGTGAGTTTCAATTTCACTTGTTACGCCCCGAAAATTAGTATAAACCCATAAATCACAGCCATGAAACATCAAAGTGTAACGTTTACATGTTTTTGGTCGTATTTTTACATGACTGTTTTATGAAACTCTGATTCATAGAGACCCGCTCCCACGCTCTTATGAGTGTTACATAATAATATATTTTCACGAGGACTTTTTTGGCATGACAGATATTCGTCGTGTAGCTGAGGTAGCAGGCGTATCCACGGCCACGGTGTCGCGGGTCATCAACAACACTGGCCCAGTGAATGCCAAAACCCGCGAAAAAGTTCAGCAAGCCATTCTTGAGTTGGATTATCGGCCCAACAAGATGGCAAGCAGTTTGCGGCAAAAAGAGACCCGCATCGTCGGTATTTTACAGACTGACCACAGCACACATTTCAGCTCAATATTCGCAGATGCTACGGAAGATACGCTCTTCAATCATGGCTTTACTACGATTATGAGCAACACCTATGGTGAGCGGGCAATGGAAAAGGAGCAGATTGAATTTCTGCTTGACATGCGCGTTGGCGGTATTCTGCTGCGACCATTTAAAGATACCTCGCACATCCCTTCTCTTATCCATCGTCTTGAACAGGCGAATGTGGCCTGCGTGCTGGTGGAAAGCTATCCTGTCGATCCGCTGCAGTTTCATGCCAATCTCAACAATGTGCAGGGTGGGCACATCGCTATCCAGCACTTGCTCAAACTGGGCCACCGGTCCATAGGCATGTTGCTGCCGTTTGAGCCATGGCACACAGAAGGCCCCCATGATTTGCGCTTGGCAGCCGTTCAGCGCGCAATAGCTCAGTTTCCAGAGCCCGTTGAGCTTCACATCAGACGGGACAATGCGAAAGATCAGGTCGCCTTTGGATTTGAAGCAACGCGTGCACTGCTAAAGACTTCGCCCGACATCACTGCAATTTTCGGGACAACTGACCTACTCGCAGCCGGAGCTCTTCATGCAGCTCAGGAGATGAACCTGTCTGTCCCCTCGGATCTTTCGATCATTGGCTATGACGACAGTTATGTCGCCTCATCCATGCACCCCCGCCTGACTACGGTTTCCCAACCCATTGATGCGCTTGGAGAAGCGACGGGGAAATTGCTGCTTTCCATCATTGAAGACCCCACAATCCCACCTCGCTCCGTTTCTATATCCAACATTTTGAAGGTTCGCGACAGCACCGGACCCGCCCGTACTTCCTAGGACATTTCATCGTGATTACAGATTTTTTTCCAAACGCTGATCCCGCTCATACGCTCTGGTACGATACACCTGCTGCCCACTGGAACGAGGCCTTACCACTCGGAAATGGCCGTCTTGGCGCGATGGCCTATGGCAGCCCAATAAACACCCGTATTCACCTCAACGAAGATACGCTTTATTCGGGTGAACCAACTCGTATTTATCCGGTGCCGGAAATAGCAAATCAAATTGCGCATGCAGAAAAGCTTTTGAGAGACGGAAAGCTCTTTGAAGCGCAAGAGTTCGTGCGCAAGAACTGGACAGGACGGCAAGGGCAAGCCTACCAACCAGTCGGCAATCTATTCATCACAATGAAAGACCAAGGTGCAACATCAAACTACTGCCGCGCGCTGGATATTCGTCATTCTTTGCATCATGAGAGCTATGAGCAAGGCGGCGTGAAATACGAGCGCACCACCTTTGCCAGCTATCCGGATAATGTCATTGTCGTTCGCCTGACAACAGACAAGCCGGGCACACTCGCCCTCAGTCTGCGTTATGACAGCCCGCACCCGACATGCCGTACTACGCAGGAAGCTGATAACACGCGCTTACATCTTCGCGGCCAAGCTCCCGCCTTTACCAGCAGCCGTGTGATTGAGCGCATCGAGAATGATCAGGAACAGGCCCGGAATCCCGAGATTTTTGGCGCAGACGGCAAACTCCGTCCCTTTGCTGAGAATGAGCAGGACGGACATCGCGGCGGTATTGTTTACAGCGAAGATGGCCTGGGGGAAGGCACGTATTTTGAGGCAGGCCTTTCTGTTGAGTTGGAAGGCGGGAGTATCCGGCCAGAACGCGGTGAACTGCATGTGGAAGGCGCAACAACCGTTACCCTTCGCATTGCGATGGCAACCAGCTTCAACGGACCGGACAAAAGCCCTAGCCGTGAAGGAAAAGATCCGGCTCTTATCGTAAGAGAGGCACTGGAAGCTGCAGGCTCTATTCCTTATGAGGGCATGCTGCAAAAACACATGGATGATGTGTTGAAGCTGTTTGACCGTGTATCGCTCAAACTGGGCAATGATCCCATTCCCGATCTGCCAACCAGCACGCGGTTAGAGCAGTTTCAGGACAAAGGCGATCCAGCCCTTGCCGTGTTGCAGTTCCAGTATGGCCGCTATTTGTTGATTGCGTCTTCTCGTTCAGGCAGTCAGCCGCCAAACCTGCAAGGCATCTGGAACAACCTGCGCCGACCGCAGTGGTCCTCCAATTATACGATGAACATCAATCTGGAGATGAACTACTGGCCAGCCGTGATCACAGGTCTTTCCGAATTGCATGAGCCGCTCTTCATGCTGATCGAGGAACTGGCAGTCTCAGGAGCACGCACGGCCAAGACAATGTTCAATGCTCCTGGATGGTGTGCATTCCACAACACCACCATCTGGCGTGACAGTGTGCCCTCTCCGTGTGACCCAGCCTCAGCATTCTGGCCCATGGCGGCGGGCTGGTTGCTCTCTCATATGTGGGAGCACTTTCTTTACACTGGCGACAAAGAATTCCTCAAGAACCGCGCTTACCCTCTGATGAAATCTGCAACGGCATTTTACGAATGGTGGCTGTGCGAGAACAAGGAGGGTTATCTGGTGCCGAAGGTCAGCACCAGTCCGGAAAACCGGTATCTGGATGAGGATGGGCACGTCATTACAGTCGATCAGGGCAGCACCATGGACTGCGCCATTATTCGGGAGACCTTCACCAACACCGCCGCTGCAGCCCGACTACTGGGACTTGATGACGTTCTTGCAGAGACATTAGAGACAAAGGCTGCACGGTTGTTGCCTTACCAGATCGGAGCACAAGGTCAGGTGCTGGAATGGTCTCAGGATTTCAAAGAGTTCATGCCAACGCATCGCCACTTGTCTCACCTCTATGGCTTGTTCCCTTGTGATCAAATCGGCAAAGACACACCAGAATTACTGAAAGCTTCCGTGCGCGCTCTTGAGATCCGCGGAGATCTGGCAACCGGGTGGAGCATGGGGTGGAAGATTTGCCTCTGGGCCCGTGTTGGTGACGGAGACCATGCATACAAGATCATCCATAACATGTTCAACCGCGTGGAGAATGAAGCGCCGAAGAGTGAAGACGGCGGCCTTTATGGTAACCTCATGATCGCGCATCCGCCATTTCAGATCGATGGCAATTTTGGTTACACACGCGGCGTTGCCGAGATGCTGATGAACACGACCCACAACGGCATTCAGCTCTTGCCTGCTTTGCCAAGCGCGTGGCCGAAAGGAAAAGTTCGTGGTCTGCGTGCGCGTGGTGGTTTTGAGGTCGATCTTATCTGGGAAGATAACAAGCCCACTCAGGCCCAAGTCACCAGCCATCAGGGAGGCGACCTGACTGTGCTTTGTGAGACCTCATTTGGGGGATCAACCTTTGATCAGACCCTACAACTTTATGTGGCGACACAAAAAACTGTCGCGGGAGAAACGTTGGCACTGGCCTTTAACGAAGCCCTACAGGTCTCCTAGTCCGTAAAACCTGCTAGAAAATGAAGTGACTAATTGTAGAATTCGACTGAGAACTTCGCGTTACTTAGACGGATTCTACAGTTCGCAGTAAATCGGTTGCACTGCAACAAATGTTTCGGTGAATTTCTTGATATTTCATTGGCATTTCATACCAAGGTTGAAGCAGAGTTGAAGTCAACCGCGTTCTGCGGTCCCAAGACGCGATAGCATCGCACCTACAAAAATGAACAAGTCCGCAGTCTTTCTCGCAATGGGGAAGGCCCTTTCCATATCTCCGTTTTGTCTGGCCCTCAGGCAAGACACTCCACATCTATCGGAATACGCCAATGATTAAGACCATTGTCTGGGGCGAAAACGTCCACGAGCAAAAAAACAAAGTTGTTGCCGACATCTATCCTGATGGGATGCACAATCACATTGCTGCTGCTTTGAACAATGATCCAGAAATTTCTGCAACCTCCGCAACTTTGCAAGATCCAGAGCACGGCCTGACCGAAGAACGTCTTGCAGACACAGATGTTCTGATCTGGTGGGGCCACGCAGCGCACGGAGACGTTTCTGACGAAATCGTTGAACGTGTATGTGAACGTGTCTGGTCTGGCATGGGCATGATTTTTCTCCACTCTGCGCACTTTGCAAAACCGTTCAAGCGTTTGATGGGCGCACCTTGTAACCTGACATGGCGCGAAGCTGGCGAGCGTGAGCGGCTTTGGGTTACATCCCGCAACCACCCAATCACTGCAGGCATTCCAGACAGCTTTGAGCTGGAAAACGAAGAAATGTATGGCGAGCCATTTGGTGTGCCAGAGCCGCTGGAAACTGTCTTCATCAGCTGGTTCCAGGGCGGTGAAGTCTTCCGTTCCGGCCTGACTTACAAGCGCGGTGCAGGCAATATTTTCTATTTCCGCCCAGGCCATGAGACCTATCCAACATAC
Source organism: Pseudovibrio sp. Ad46 (assembly GCF_001623065.1). Lineage (NCBI taxonomy): Bacteria > Pseudomonadati > Pseudomonadota > Alphaproteobacteria > Hyphomicrobiales > Stappiaceae > Pseudovibrio > Pseudovibrio sp. Ad46. The sequence continues at coordinate 385,103 of NZ_LMCG01000046.1, forward strand.
CACAACGAAACCGTACAGCGCGTCATCGCCAACGGCGTGAAGTGGGCCTACAACCCGCAACCGCGCATTGCTGATCCGAATGCGGCTCCAAATGTGCCAGTAGATGAAGCACCAGAGAAAATTGAAGAACGCGGACCACGCCTGCACGAAGCAGGCGAGGAAGGGTATCGTTGATGCGTCTCGTTATTGTAGGAACCGGCGGCATGGCAAACAGCCATGCCAACAAGTTCGGTGAAATCGACGGTGTTGAAATCGTTGGCGGCGTTGACCGTAATGAAGAACGCCTTACAGCCTTCTGTGATGAACACAACATCGCCAAACGCTTCACCTCACTGGAAGACGCTCTTGCATGGGGCGAATTTGATGCGGTAGCAAACGTCACGCCTGATGCTGTCCACCACCCAACCACAATGCCGCTTCTGGCAGGTGGCAAACACGTCTTCTGCGAAAAGCCACTGGCAAGCAATTTTGCCGATGCTGACGAAATGGCAACTGCAGCCGAAAAAGCCGGTCTGATCAACATGGTCAACCTGTCTTATCGCGACGTGTCAGCCCTTCAGAAAGCTCATGAGCTGATTGCAGCAGGTGAAATTGGTGAAGTTCGCCATTTCGAGGCCTCTTATCTGCAAAGCTGGCTGACCCAACCTGCATGGGGTCATTGGGACAAAGAAGAGAAATGGCTCTGGCGCCTTTCTGAAGCGCACGGGTCACTGGGCGTTTTGGGGGACGTCGGCATTCACATTCTCGACTTTGCCGGGTTTGCGATTGGCGCGCCGTACCAGTCTATCTCCTGCCACCTGAAGACCTTTGACAAAGCACCGGGCAATCAGATTGGAGAGTACAAACTGGATGCCAATGACAGCTTCACCATGATGGCAGAAACCACATCTGGCGCTGTTGGTGTTGTTCATGCCAGCCGTTTTGCTTCCGGGCATATGAACGACCTGCACCTTCAGGTTCATGGTACCAAGGGCGGCATAAAAGTCACCAACACGGGTGGTCTGGGTGAGTTGTTCGTCTGTTCAGGCCCAAACCTTGAGAAGGCTGAATGGGAGCAGATTGAGCTTGCTCCAACACCAAACAACTACCGTAAATTTGCAGAGGCCGTGCAATCTGGTGTGAATGGCCACCCAACCTTCCGCCATGCAGCGAATCTTCAGCAAGTCCTTGACCTCGCCGTTGAAAGCAGCACGGCCGGCGGTTATCGGGATATCCCGATAACCGC